>NZ_JBXWQH010000003.1:0-488904 GCF_059612275.1 Ruegeria sp. CDSA034 | reverse complement strand
GTTCCGGCGTAGCTCAGCGGTAGAGCAGTTGACTGTTAATCAATTGGTCGTAGGTTCGATCCCTACCGCCGGAGCCATTTCCAACAATATCAGGCGCTTAGCCGATCAAGGCACTCTCGAAGTCTGCGCGCAGGTTGCGCTTTAGGACCTTGCCGGTCGCGTTCAGTGGCAATGCATCCACAAATACTACCTTATCGGGCACCTGCCACTTGGCGATTTTACCGTCGAAGAAAGCTAGCAACTCCGCTTCACTCGGGTCCGCGCCTTCGGCTTTGACAGCCACCAACAAGGGGCGTTCGTCCCATTTGGGATGCGGCACACCAACAACGGCTGCAGTGGCAAGTTGCGGGTGGGCTACGGCGATGTTTTCCAACTCGACCGAGCTGATCCACTCGCCCCCGGATTTGATGATGTCCTTGGACCGGTCGCGGATAGTCATGTACCCGTCGGGGTCCAGCGTTGCCACGTCTCCGGTCGCGAACCATCCGTCCTGCAGTAGGTCTTCATCCTGCATTTGGAAATAGCTGTCCAACACCCAATGCCCGCGCACCAGCAGATCGCCCTGCGTGACGCCGTCATGGGGCAGATCATTGCCGTCATCATCGACGATTTTCAACTCGACCCCATAGGGCGGACGACCCTGGCTTTCGCGCAGCTTGTGTTGTTCTTCAGGCGGAAGGTCCAGATGTTTGGCCAGTGGGTTGTTCGCGCTTCCCAGCGGACTCATCTCGCTCATGCCCCAGGCATGAACCGTATCGACACCATAGGTCTCGCGGAAGGTTTCGATCATCGAGGGCGGGCACGCAGCACCGCCAATCACAGTGCGGTTCAAGCTGGTGAGTTTGCTACCTGACTTCTCGGCATGTGCCAGCAAGCCTTGCCAGATCGTCGGAACCCCCATTGCCAGCGTCACGCCATATGTATCGACCAGATTCACCAAGGCTTCGCCATGCAGACCCGGCCCAGGGAGCACCATGCGTGAACCCGACATGGCGCAGGCATAGGGCGACCCCCAGGCGTTGACGTGGAACATCGGAACCACCGGCATCACGACATCCATAGCTGAAAAGCCGATGACATCGCGTGTGTTCGATCCAAAACTGTGCAGGACTGTGGAACGATGGGAATACAGAACGCCTTTGGGATTGCCCGTCGTGCCCGAGGTGTAACACAGGCTGGACGCTGTGTTTTCATCGAAACTCGGCCACTGAAAATCGCCATCGCCAGTTTCGATCAGGTCATCATAGAACGCGACGCCAGGGATTTGAGCAACGGCGTCTTCATTCCGTGGGCCCATCAAAACGAAATGGCGCACTTCGGTCAGGTGTTCGTGCAGGGCCGCGACCAGAGGGATGAATGTCGCATCAAAGAACAGAACCCGGTCTTTGGCGTGGTTGATAATGTAAGTCAGCTGTTCCGGGAAAAGCCGGGGGTTCACCGTGTGGCACACAAAGCCCGCGCCGGAGGTGGCATAGTAGATCTCCAGATGTCGCCGGTTGTTCCAGGCCAACGTGCCAATTCGATCCTGCGGCTCCAACCCCAGCTTGGTCAGCGCTGATCCCAGTTTTCGCGCGTTTTGCGCCACTTGCTCCCATGTGGTTTCGGTGACCGATCCATCGGTTTCGACCGAGTAGATCTCGGTCTGGCCATGATAGCGTTCGGCGTGATCAATCAGCGACGAAATCAGCAAAGGCTGCGTCATCATCTGTCCCAGCATGGACATCCTCCCATAATCAGCGTCGCCTCTATTGGGCAGTGCTGTCTGCTTGCCTAATGCCACTCGCCAGCGTGCGCAAAGCAAAGTGTTCAGGGCGTTCCCTAAGAACAGACCCTGCCAATCATTTAATTGTCTGACAATAAAAGAATGCAGCCTGCCTTCACGGCAGACTGCAAAAAACCGCGTTAATAATCGCGGTGGCGCATTGCATAGGCAACCAAGGCCGCGGTCGAGCCGTCCTTGCCAGTCGCGCTTTCTTCTCCGTCCACGATCGGGCCGAGAGATGTGGCAAGTTCCTTGCCCAGCTCAACCCCCCATTGATCAAACGAATTGATGCCCAGCAGAACACCTTCGACAAACACGCGATGTTCGTAAAGCGCGATGATCTGGCCCAGAACAAACGGCGTGAGCATTGGATACATCAACGTTGTCGAAGGACGGTTGCCCGGAAAAACGCGGTGACGGGCCTGCCGTTCCAGCTCGTCCCCTTCCAGCCCCTTCTCCGCCATTCGTTGTCGTGCTTCGCCCAAGGATCGACCGCGCATCAGCGCCTCGGACTGTGCAAGGCAATTGGCCAGCAACAAACGGTGATGGTGGGTCAATTCCGGTTCGTGCCCTTCGGCCGCGACCATAAACTCACAGGGGATCACGTCGGTGCCCTGATGGATTAGTTGATAGAACGCATGCTGCCCATTGGTGCCCGGTTCCCCCCAGACGACGGGCCCCGAGGGTACGGTCAGTGTGCTGCCGTCCATGGCAACAGATTTGCCGTTCGATTCCATCTCGAGCTGTTGAAAATACGCTGGCAATCGCAGCAGGCGCTGATCATAAGGCAGCACCGCCCGGCTGGCATGGCCCAGAACCTGACGATGCCAAATGCCGACCAAAGCCAGCATAACGGGCATATTTTCGACCCAGTCGGCGGCGCGGAAATGTACATCCATCGCCTGACCGCCGCGCAGGAACGCATCGAAGGCGTTCGATCCGACGGCGATCATCACCGGCAAGCCAACCGGACCCCAGACCGAATAGCGCCCGCCAACCCAATCGGCAAAACCGAAAACGCGCTCCTGGGGAATACCAAAGGCTTGGGTTTTGTCTAACGCACTGGACACTGCGGCAAACTGCTTGCCCGGATCGCCGTCGCCATCTTCCATCCAAGCCCGTGCGGTTCGGGCATTGGTCATCGTCTCGATGGTCGTGAAGGTCTTTGAGGCAACAATCACCAGTGTCCGCGTTGGATCAAGCTGGCGCAACGTATCAGCGATATGGGCACCGTCTATGTTCGAAACATAGTGTAGCCTTGGCCCATCGTGATACGGCGACAGCGCATGTGTTGCCATCACAGGGCCTAAATCCGATCCACCAATGCCGATATTGACCACATCGGTAAAGGCGCCCCCTGCCCCGGTGACCGCGCCGCCACGTACCTCTTCTGCGAAGACACGCATCCGTTGCAACGTGTCCAGAACGTCGGGCATGACGTCCAACCCATCAACTTCGACAGGACCACCGTCCAGATTGCGCAGCGCAGTGTGCAAAACCGCGCGACCTTCGGTTTCGTTGATCTTTTGCCCGTCAAACATCGCAGCGCGGCGCGAGGCCAGACCCGCCTCATCACACAACGCGATTAAGGCATTTCGGACCTCATCTGTGATCTGAGTTTTAGAGTAATCAAACAGCAGGTCGCCGGTCGATGCAGAAAAACTCTGCGCGCGGTTCGGATCGGTTTCAAACAGGCCCAGGATGGCTTCGTCCTGAGCGTCGGATGCAAGGGTTTTGAGCAGGTTCAATTGCATCTGCGTTACTCCGCCCAATGAACCGTCATGCCGGTCAGCGTGGCGGCGATCGGGGCCTCTTCTGGTGGCAGCGACATGGCCTTTTCCAACGCGTCACGTTTGGCGACGCCATAGATAATTAGGTGTTTGGAAAGCGCGCCGTCCAGCACCGGGCCGGTCAGCGTGATCCGCGCCTCGGGCTGGGTTTCGGTGCGCGCAACCGCAAGGATGGGCGCATGGCTGTCCAGCGCAGCCTCAAGCCCCTGCATCCCCGGAAACAGTGACGCGGTGTGCATATCCTCACCCATCCCCAATACCAGAACCGACAATGGCAAAACCGGCGCGATCAGGTTTTCGATTTCCGGCAGGACATCGTCGGGTTCCTTACCCTCAAGATACAGCGGCACATACTGGGCAACCGAGGCTCGGTTCGTCAGCAGGCGCTGCCGGATCAGCCGTTCGTTCGAACGGTCACTGTCACCCGGAACGCAACGTTCGTCGGTAGGCAGTACCCGCACCCGATCCCATGCCAAATCAGCCGCGCAAAGACCATCAAACACCGGCCCCGGGGTCGTACCGCCCGGCACGGCCATTGAGACCGTGTCGTGATGCAGCAAGGCAGCCTCCAACTCTCCAGCCAAGGCGTTTGCGACATCAATTGCCAGCATGTCGCGATCAGCATATTCCTGAATCTTCATGGGTTTATTCCTTGCCAGCGGCGACCATCTCGTTTCATCAACAGCTCGGCGTCGCCCGGGCCTGTGCTGCCGCTATCATATGGTTTTGGTACGTCACCGCGCGCGTGCCAGCCCGCGATGATCGGGTCGGTCCAAGCCCATGCGGCCTCGACCTCATCCCCGCGCATGAACAGGGTCTGGTTGCCCCGGATCACGTCCATCACCAGCCGTTCATATGCATCCGGGGGGTCTTGGCTTCCCGACCCTAGCGCCTCGGCGAAACTCATGTCCAAGGGCACATCGACCAGACGCATGCCACCCGGACCCGGCTCCTTGATCGTCACCTTCAGCGTTATGCCTTCGTTCGGCTGCAGGCGGATCGAAAGGACATTCGCGTGGCGTCCGGCCTCTTCGCCAAATATCGAATGCGGCGCGTCTTTGAACATCACATTGATCACCGAAGACCGCGCCACCAGACGTTTGCCCGTGCGCAGATAGAACGGCGTACCCGCCCATCGCCAGTTGCTGATATGCGCCCGCAGCGCCACATAGCTTTCGGTGGTCGAACGTGGGTTGCCCACAATTTCGCGGTATCCTTTTCGGCCGCCGCGGCCATCGAACTGTCCACGCACGATGTGGTGCGGTTCAACTTGATCAAGGGCACGAATAACCTTGAGCTTTTCGTCCCGCACGGCATCTGGATCAAATTTTGCAGGAGGCTCCATCGCGATTAGGCACAGCAACTGCATCAGGTGGTTCTGCATCATGTCGCGCATGGCACCTGCGCGCTCATAATACTCTTCCCGCCCGTCGATACCTACGGATTCGGCCACCGTGATCTGGATGTGATCGACGTACTGGCTGTTCCACAGCGGTTCGAACAGCATATTGCCAAAGCGGACGGCCATCAGGTTCTGGACGGTTTCCTTTCCCAGATAGTGATCGATCCGGTAGATCTGGCTTTCCCGAAAATGCTCAGCCAAGGTCGCGTTCAACGCCTTTGCGCTTTCCAGATCGTGCCCAAAGGGCTTTTCGACGACAATCCGCGTATTTTGCGTCGCCAGATCATGTGCCTTGATCCGCTCGGCCAATGGTCCAAACAGACGCGGGCCAACAGAAAAGTAAAACGCCCTCACCCGGTCATGGTTCAGTTTGTCGGCAAGCTGTTCCCAGCCCTCATTCGAATACCCGTCGAGGGTCACATAGTCGACGCGGTCCAGAAACGCGCGCAATGCGCCCTCGTCCTGGCATTGCGCAGCAGCATGGGTTCGCAGCGATTCGGCGACCATTGCCTGAAACCCCACGCGATTGTGGACCGTGCGCGCAGCGCCAATGATTTGGACGCCTTCGGCCCACTGCCCTGAACAAAAGCGCCGAAACAGGGCCGGTAGAATCTTTCGTTGCGCCAAGTCGCCGGTCCCGCCAAAAATGACGAGATCGAACGGATCAACAGGTATGACGCGAGAAACCATGGTTTTTCCTTATCTTGCCCCGCCGGGCATGTCCAATGTTAGCGCAATCGGTCAGCGTAAATCCCCCATCATCAAAACTCTGTCAGGTCGCACTTGCCTGACTTAACTAATCCGAGTCGAGCAGCTACATCAGAAGTAACTTCAAAGAACCGGATACCGGAATGAAAGACAACGCGCCTCAGACCGCCAATATCGGCAAGTTTCAGAACAAATTGGTGACAGCAGATGGGCAAACCCGCGCTTCCGTAGCGCTGAAAAACCCCGAGACGTTGTGGTTCAATACCGGCACTCTTTGCAACATCGAATGCGTCAACTGCTACATCGCCAGTAGTCCAACCAACGACGCGCTGGTCTATATCACCACCGAAGAGGTGCGCGACTACTTGGACCAGATCGAAGAACGCGACTGGCCGGTGCGTGAGATTGGGTTCACCGGGGGCGAGCCCTTTATGAACCCGGAAATGATCGACATGACTCGTGTCGCGTTGGAACGCGGCTATGAAGTTTTGATCCTGACAAATGCAATGCTGCCGATGATGCGCCGCAAGATGCGCGAGGGGTTGCTGGATCTGAAGCGCAACTATGGAAACAAACTGACACTTCGAGTTTCCGTGGACCACTATCGCCCCGAACTGCATGACGAGGAACGCGGCAAAGGCAGCTTTGACAAGACGATTACCGGAATGGAGTGGTTGCGCGACAACGGGTTCAATATCGCTATCGCAGGTCGCACGGTCTGGGGTGACAGCGACGCCGACAGTCGCGCCGGGTATGAGGCGTTCTTCAAGCAGCACCGTTTTGACATCGACGCACAGAATCCCGGCCAGACCGTTTTGTTCCCCGAGATGGACGAAACCGTCGAAGTCCCCGAAATCACAACCGCTTGCTGGGGCATTCTGGATAAAGCACCCGAGGCTGTAATGTGTTCGAATGCCCGCATGGTGGTCAAACGCAAAGGCGCAGAACGGCCTGCCGTTCTGGCCTGTACCCTACTGCCGTACGAGCCTGAGTTTGAAATGGGCACCACACTGGCCGAGGCCGAGGCCGACGTACACCTCAACCACCCACATTGCGCAAAGTTCTGCGTTCTGGGCGGCGCCAGCTGCTCGGGCTGATCAGTTCAGCTCGGGCGATTTCCAGTATTTTGTGCCTGACGCCCCAGCCGAAACGCGCCAGCCCTTTTTGCTGAGCACAAAGAACGACCGCCCGTCTATGAACCTGAGCGTCTCATCGGTGCGCTCATCTCCATACATCGCGCCGGATTCCGCAGTCGCGTCGTAACCGTGCGTGATAAAACTGTCCAAATCTGCTGGGGTTTCAAACAGGATCACGAATTTGGTCTCGAACCCGCCGATACCGATCGCCGCGCCCACTCCACCGGTTCCCATATTCATATAGGTGTGCTGACCAGTCTCTTTGTTCACGGCAACACCGCGTCCGTACCCTGCGGACACCGGGAACACCGTCACTTTGCGGGAATCGAATGCAGCATATCCCGCGCTGACATCATATAGCGCTTGTGCGTCGGGATTTTCGGCAAGCAACTGCGCCAACACATCGACGGCCATGACATCCAGCTTGGCGCGGGTCTCTTCGGGCGTCGCCTCGTTGGACAGCAAATCAGAGGTGGACGTGATGGTTTCGTCAACCGCGTTCGCCCCTTTTTCGAGTGTCTGCCCGACGGTTTCTGCCCCGCGTCCGACAGCATTAGCCGTACTTTCAGCGCCCTTCTTGATTTTATCAAGGACACCTTCGGCCGACACTGGCCCGGCTAGGCAGATGGCAACTGCAATCAATAAAACTCTGGGCATTCCGTGTTTCCGCTTGTGGCCAATGACTTCGCCGCCACGATACCGGATGCACCGGAAATGTATATGGGTTTGGGCCTGATGCGCCCGGGCGTCAATTCACTCGGAATTCGCCTACCACGTTGCGCCATTCCCCGGGCGCGATCATCTTGCGATGTGTAAACCGAACGGAATGCAGCGGTCCTTCGATCTCTCGCTGCCAGAATTCAATAAAATCGAATAGTTTGGGATGATCCGGCGCAAGGTCGTATTCCTGCCAGATAAATGTATTTAGCACGTGAATATAGTCGGGCATATGATAAAAAAATTCGGCCGTCGTCAGCCCATACCCCTTGAGCATCAGTTCTGTTTCGCTTTGCTCCATGCAGACCTCCAAAATTGTTGCAAGGTCTCTTCAGCATAACACAGAAACCACCTAACCCTTGGTTAACAATATGTTACCCCAGTGTTACGGGTGTTTTTTGCACAGAATGCGCTGCTTGCTTGCACCTTATGTGCCGGGTCTGATAAGGTACATCCACAAGATATAGACCCAGCACAATAAACGGGCAGGTTACGTGAGCGATACGCCAGAAACCCCAGAAAACATGGATGAAACACCGCCCCAGCGTCCCGTATATGACGGCCCGACGGTATCCATCGAATCCGAGATGCGCACGTCCTATCTGGACTATGCGATGTCGGTCATCGTGTCCCGCGCGATCCCCGATCTGCGCGATGGCCTGAAACCGGTGCACCGGCGCATCCTCTATGCCATGCACGAGACGGGCAATACCCACGACAAGTCATACCGCAAATCGGCCCGTCCGGTTGGCGATGTCATGGGTAAGTACCACCCGCATGGTGACAGCGCGATCTACGACGCGCTGGTGCGGATGGCGCAGGATTTCTCGATGTCGCTGCCGCTGCTGGATGGTCAGGGCAACTTTGGCTCGATGGACGGCGATAACCCGGCGGCCATGCGCTATACCGAAGTGCGGATGGACAAGCCTGCCGCATCTCTGTTGGCCGATATTGAAAAAGAAACGGTCGATTTTCAGGACAACTATGACGGTAAGGACCGTGAACCAACGGTTCTTCCCGCCCGTTTCCCGAACATGCTGGTCAACGGTGCCGGTGGTATCGCCGTCGGCATGGCAACCAACATCCCGCCGCACAACCTTGGCGAAGTCATCGACGCAACGCTGGCGCTGATCGATGAACCGGATCTGACATCCGAACAGCTGATCGAATATATCCCCGGCCCTGATTTCCCAACCGGTGGTGTGATGTTGGGCCGATCCGGCGCGCGCAAAGCCTATCTGGAAG
The DNA here is from genome assembly GCF_059612275.1 of Ruegeria sp. CDSA034. Classification (NCBI taxonomy): domain Bacteria; kingdom Pseudomonadati; phylum Pseudomonadota; class Alphaproteobacteria; order Rhodobacterales; family Roseobacteraceae; genus Ruegeria; species Ruegeria sp. CDSA034. The sequence goes on along the minus strand of NZ_JBXWQH010000003.1, from coordinate 480,144 downwards.
GGCGCGGCAGCGTCATAATCCGCTCCAAGACCCGCGTCGAGGAAATCCGCAAGGACCGCTATGCCATCGTCGTGGACGAGATTCCCTATCAGGTGAACAAGGCCTCGATGATCGAAAAGATCGCCGAAGCCGTTCGCGAAAAACGCATCGAAGGCGTCAGCCACGTTCAGGACGAATCCGACCGCAATGGTGTGCGTGTCGTGGTCGAACTCAAGCGCGATGCGACGCCCGAAGTTGTTCTGAACCAGCTATTCCGTTTCTCGCCGATGCAGACCTCTTTTGGTTGCAACATGCTGGCGCTGAATGGTGGCCGGCCCGAGCAGTTGACCCTGCGCCGGTTCCTGACCTCCTTTATTGACTTCCGTGAAGATGTCGTCGCCCGTCGCACTGCGTACGACCTGCGCAAAGCCCGCGAACGCAGCCACATCCTGTGTGGCCTGGCCGTGGCCGTGTCGAACGTTGATGAGGTCGTCGCCACAATCCGGTCATCCGCTGACGCGGCGCAAGCGCGTGAAAAGCTGATGACCCGCCGCTGGCCCGCGGCTGAGATCGAAAGTTATCTGCGCCTGATCGACGATCCTCTGTCCAAGATGAACGACGACGGCACCTATAACCTGACCGAAGTTCAGGCCCGCGCCATCCTCGACCTGCGTCTGCAGCGACTGACTCAGATCGGTGTCAAAGAGGTTACGGACGAGCTGGAAGAACTGGCAGGTAAGATCCAGGAATACCTCGATATTCTGTCCTCTCGAGAGCGCATCATGTCGATCATCGGAGATGAGCTGCGCAGCGTTCGTGAACAGTTTGCCGTGCCCCGTCGCACCGAGATCGTCGATTGGTCCGGCGACATGGAAGACGAGGACCTGATCGAACGTGAGGATATGGTCGTGACCGTCACGTCGGGCGGCTACATCAAGCGTACGCCGCTGGCCGATTTCCGCGCTCAAAAGCGCGGCGGCAAGGGCCTGTCGGGGATGCAGACCAAGGAAGAGGATGTTGTCACCAACCTCTTCGTCGCCAATACCCACACGCAGCTGCTGTTCTTCACGACGGACGGCATGGTCTACAAGCTCAAGACCTGGCGTCTGCCGCAGTCGGGGCGCACTGGTAAGGGCAAGGCAATCGTCAACATCCTGCCGATCCCAACCGGTGTTTCCATCGCCGCGATCATGCCGGTGGATGTACCCGATGAAGAATGGGAAAACCTTCAAATCATCTTCGCCACCAGCGCGGGCGACGTGCGTCGTAACCGCTTGTCGGACTTCACCAATGTCCGACGCAACGGCAAGATCGCAATGAAACTGCCCGAAGATGTTGAGCTGGTGAACGCCCGCATCTGCTCGGAAGATGAAGATGTGATGCTGGTCACCAATTCGGGTCGTGCAATCCGCTTCCGCACCACCGATGTACGGGTGTTCAACTCGCGCGAATCCACCGGTGTGCGCGGTATCAGGCTGTCCAATGGAGACCGCGTGGTTTCGATGTCGGTGATCCGCCATTTCGAAGCGACCCCCGAAGATCGTGTGGCTTACCTCAAAATGCGCCGTGCGGTTGCAGGGCTTACCGAAGATGACGCTGGTGACGAAGAAGAAGCCGCGGCAAGCAGTGATTTCAACCAGGAAAAGTATGCCGAGATGTCGGCAGCCGAAAACCTGATCCTGACGATCACAGCAGGCGGCGCGGGCAAGCTGAGCTCCAGCCACGACTACCCAGTCCGCGGACGCGGCGGGATGGGTGTGGCCGCCATGGACAAGGCGATGCGTGGTGGCGAACTCGTCGCCTCGTTCCCGGTCGATATGGAAGATCAGATCATGCTGGCGACGTCCAAAGGCCAATCGATTCGGGTGCCGGTTGATGGGATTTCGTTCCGCTCCCGCTCGGCCGGTGGCGTGAAGGTCTTCAACACCGGCAAAGGCGAAGTGGTCGTCAGTGTTGCCTGGATCGCCGATCAGGGTGACGAGGACGAAGCGGAAGAGTAACCGACTGATCCATAACACTATTCAGGCGCTACACTTTCGGGTGTGGCGCCTTTTTTAAATCAAAAGGTCTTCAACAGCCCAAAGGCGATCCTGTCCCCAGACACTTTCCCCGGCGACGCGGAAACTTGGGACACCCCACAACCCGATCTCTTGCAGACGGTCCTGATTGACCGCTACCCGATCTCTCCAACGATCTGAGCTAACGTTCGGTTTCGCACTCTGCCAATCCAACCCCGCGTTTTTGACGATAATCCGAAGCCCCCGATCGGTTGCAGCATTCAGACCCTCTGACCAGACGCCGCGCAGGAAGGCGGAACAGAACTCAGGCAGTTTTTCCTGCGCTTCGGCGTAATCCAGTAAGGCATAACCACGCTCGATCCCTTTGCCTAAAGGATCACAGATACGCCCAAATGGGATCCCCAACCGCCGCGCTTCGCGCACGCAATCATAAAGGATGTAGGAGGACTTGGGTGGAGGGACGGGTAAGCCTCGCATCAACATAGGCAAAACCGGCCTCAGAACCATTCGTGCGTTGTAATGGCGTGCAAAATCGACAGCTCGGTCAAATGCCAGATACGAATAAGGGCTGCGGAAAGAAAAGAAGAACTCAATCTCCTGATCTTTAGACTTCTCTTGGTCCAGTTTCACTGAAGGCAAAGACACTATCGGTGACGATCCGCTTCCCAGACCCACGTGCAGCAACCGACTTTCGAGGTAATGAAGACGATCAACGCCCCAATACCATTCACCATCGTAGTGAAACGTTCCGCCGAGATAGTGACCCAAAGCTGAAAGTTGTTGGTCACCATCCTCGATCAGCGCAGCCGGTAAGGGGTGATCAGAAGACGAAAAGCCCTTTCCCGACCAAAGATCTTCGCTGATATCTCGGACATTTTTAACAAAGCTCTCATTCGTCAGTTCGGCTGCCATCTGTTTTTCCGCAATTGCAATGAAAGCCTCGTCAGGAACTGCGCCTTCAGGAGGGCTGAGACCAAGCTTTCGGGCCAGCCTTGCCGCATCTTTGATAGCATTTTGCCGATGTGCTGCCGGGTCCGGCAAAGCCTCGGCCGGAGGGCCCGAAATCAGATGCGGGCGTAGCTCGATATCATAGGTGTCTCGAAACTGCTGTAAGACCTGTGCGGAGAGGTGACAGTATGGGTCGGAAACATCATGGAAATAATGGACAACGCGCGGGCAGTTCAGCACGTGATGCTTTGCCTCCAGCACGCGCCTACGCGCCACCAGGCGCGTGTTGCTGGTCAGAATTGAGGCTAAGTGTGGTTTGACATGTGTTGCAAAGAACAAGGTGGTTCCTTTGGTAAAACCGTTCGAACCACCCTACCCTCATTCAAGTCAAAACCAATGCACCTACACGGCAACTTGACGAAACGTTTTCTGACCTCAGAGCCCGTATAATTCGCCAAATTTTTGTTCCAGATACCCAAGTAGCGGGTCAGGTCCGGGTTCCATACCGCTTGCACGCTGAATCGTCTCGCGCGGAGCGTAAAGCCCGCCATGTTGCTGCACATTCTCGTGCAGCCAATCGGTTGCGCCTGACGTGTCACCTGCTGCCAGTTGCGCATCCAGTTCCGGCACAGCGTTCCGCAACGCTTGGTAAAGGCATCCTGCATAGACATTGCCCAGCGAATAGGTTGGGAAATAACCAAACAGACCCACTGACCAGTGCACATCCTGCAGACATCCGTTCGAAGGTTTGTCGACCGCATATCCGAAATCCGCCTTGAAACGGTCGTTCCACGCGGCCTCAAGATCGTCCACTTGGAGGTCACCGGCCATCAGCGCGCGTTCCAGATCAAAGCGCAGCATGATGTGGAGGTTGTATTGCACCTCATCCGCCTCGGTGCGGATATAACCGTTGTGAACACCGTTGACCGTTGCATAGAACGTATCCGCGTCGGTGATGCCAAAATCGCCAAACGCGTCTTTCATTTGGCCAAACAGCCAACCGGTAAAGGCTCGGGATCGGCCCAGTTGGTTCTCGTAAATCCGGCTTTGGCTTTCATGCACACCCATCGACACACCCCGCCCCAAAGGCGTCAGGGCGTAGGCTGGATCAATCCCTTGTTCATAGGCGGCATGGCCGACCTCGTGAATCGTCGAAAAGAAACAATTGAACGGATCGGTTTCACTGGTCCGGGTGGTGATCCGAACATCCGAGCCACTGCCCGAGCTGAACGGGTGAACAGCCTTGTCGATGCGGCCTGTATTCAGGTCATACCCGAAAGTGGTTGCCAGTTTTTCCGACAATTGCATCTGTTTCAGCTCATCGAAACTCCCCGTCAAAGCCTGAGGCGCAGATTTTTCCAGAACAGCGGCGCGCAGTGCTACCAGACGCGGGCGCATCTGGTCAAAGATTTCGGCGATTTGCGATCCGGTTGTGTAAGGCTCATAATCCTCGACCATCGCGTCGTAGATATTGCCACCCTGCGCCAGTGCAGCGCCTTCTTCACGCTTTAGCGCCACGACCTCGCCCAAAACGGGCAAGAAAGCGGCGACATCTTCGTCTGCGCGGGCCTGCGCCCAGGTTCCCTGTGCTGCTGACGTCACGCGCGCAATGGCCGTTGCCAAATCGGCAGGCACCTTGACCGTCCGTTCATAGGACCGGCGGATTTCGCGCAATTGCGCCTGACCGACCTGGTCCTGAGGGTCGGCTTGTTCCAGCCATTCAGCCACACGGGAATCGGATCGGCGCGCGTGCAAAACCGCTTCAATCGCTGCCATTTCCTCGGCCCGCTGCGACGCGGCCCCCCGGGGCATCACCGTTTCCTGATCCCAGCCCAAACGCCCGGCAATTTCGCCAAGAGCTGAGGTTTCGCGCTGAAATGCCGTCAAATCGTCATATGCACTCATGGAATTCAGGCTCCGCGCAAAGAGGTTGCTATTGGGTAAGCGGTCAGGAACCGCGCCCGCAGGATAAGGGTCCAGACGACGACGGCCATGAACTGGTGGAAGATGGCGATCTGCCACGGGGCTGCGTAGATCACGGTCGCGATCCCAATCACCACCTGCAGCGAAAGCGCTGCGAAGGCCGCGTTGAAGGCAAAGCGAGTTTGCGGATGTGCACTAGTGCTGCCGCGCCGCCAGACGACGATGCCGAAGATGAACAGCAGATAGCCCGCGCAACGGTGGATGAACTGGACCAAACCCGGGCTTTCAAAGAAATTGCGCCACATCGGTTCGAGCATCGTCATGTCAGGCGGCAGAAGCTGACCACCGATCAGCGGCCAATCGGTATAAGACCGCCCGGCGTCGATCCCGGCGACAAGCGCACCAATGAGTATTTGCAAAAAGGCGAAATGCATCAACCCGGTGGATAGCGAGAACAATTTCGCCTCTTTGGCGCGTCGGGCCTGCATCAGGTCACGTTCGTCGCGGCCCAGCTCAAAGATGTACCATGCAAGGAAGCCGAGAATTACAAAAGCCAGCCCCAGATGAATCGCCAGGCGATAGCTGGCCACGGCGATCATCCCCTCGCCATGTGTCACGCCCGAGGCAACCATCCACCAGCCGACTGCACCCTGAACACCGCCCAAAAGGCCCGGAATCAACAACTTACCGGTCCAGCCGGTTGGTATTTTCCGCGCGATAAGGAAGCCAAAGAAGCCAAGAGCCCAGACCAGTCCAATCACGCGCCCTAGTTGACGATGGCCCCATTCCCACCAGTAGATGGATTTGAAGTCACCCAGCTCCATCCATTGGTTCTGAATGCGCCACTGGTCGATCTGCTTGTATTTGTCGAACTCGGCTTGCCAGTCCGCCTCATTCATCGGCGGGATGGCCCCGGTAATCGGCCGCCACTCGGTGATCGACAACCCGCTGTCGGTCAGGCGGGTCAGCCCGCCCACAGCGATCATGACGACCACCAGCGCAAACAGGATCATCAGCCAGGCGCGAATGGCCTTGCGCGCACCCCCGCGGCCACGATCGATCATACCCGGTTGAACGGCTTGTTGTTTTTCAGTGTCTGAGACGTCTTCGAAGATGCTGCGCTTACCGCTCATGCTGTCCTCTTGTGCCTTGGATTTTGTCGCAAGCTAGGGTGAAGCGGAACATAGGTCCAGCCTCAGCCCTTGTCTTTCCAGCGGACCATCTGCCGCATGATCCCATGCAGCATCTGCACATCCGCCCGCGTCATGCGCATCCGCGACCACAGGTTGCGCAGGTTGGTCTTCATACCCTCGGCCTTTTCGGGCGGATAAAAGAACCCCGCCTCTTCCAGCCGGTCTTCATAGTGTTCGACCAGTTTCTCGACCTCGATACCCGTGGCCCAGTCGCCCTTGCCCAGGTCGGTTGCCTGATGAACCACATCGCCGGTTTGGCGCATCCACTCATAGGCGGTCAGCAACACGCACTGCCCAAGGTTTAGCGAGGCGTATTCCGGGTTTACCGGAACCGAGATGATGGCGTTTGCCTTGGCGATGTCTTCGTTTTCGAGCCCTGCGCGTTCCGGGCCAAACAGAACACAGACCTTTTCACCAGCAGCAACCTTTTCGGCAGCCAGTTGCATTGCGCGTTCCGGGCTGTAGACCGGCTTTGTCAATCCACGCTGCCGCGCCGTGGTCGCAAAAACAAAAGTGCTGTCGGATAGCGCACCGGCCAGATCATCATATAGCTGCGCCTCATCCAACAGACGCCCGGCGCCGCTGGACATCGCCACAGCCTTGGGGTTCGGCCACCCGTCCCGAGGTGCCACGATCCGCATCCGATCCAGCCCGAAATTCCACATCGCCCGCGCGGCGGCACCGATGTTTTCACCCATCTGCGGGCGCACAAGCACGAATGAAGGCTGAGATTTATCGCTGGGCATGGCTGTCTCCGAAAGTTCCGCCTGCTCTAATCTGCGCGCACAGGCAGGGCAAGCCATCCGCGTCTTCATTTGGGCCGGAAACCAGCATAAAAGTTTGCTTCCCCGCCGCAATCCGCTAAACCGCGCAAAAGACTGAAAGCGAAGGACGCGCCAATGGACACCCCCGAGCAGCCGCAGATTTACCTGATTACGCCACCGACCATCGAACTGAGCAGCTTTCCCGACCGCTTGGCCAGCGTGCTGGACGGGGCAGAGATCGCCTGTATCCGATTGGCGCTGGCTGGTGGAGATGAAGACACGATCGCCCGCGCGGCGGATGCCTGCCGTGAGGTTGCCCATGCGCGCGATGTGGCGCTGGTGATCTCGAACCATGTTCTGCTGGCGCAGCGGTTGGGGCTGGACGGGGTGCATCTGGATGACGCCGCGCGCTCGGTCCGGTTTGCACGAAAGGAATTGGGCGCGGAAGCCATCGTTGGCAGCTTTTGCGGTGCGTCCAGCCATGACGGCATGTCGGCTGGCGAGGCCGGTGCGGACTATGTCGCCTTTGGACCAGTGGGCGCGTCAACGCTGGGTGATGGCACAATCGCCGAAATGGATCTGTTCCAGTGGTGGTCTGAGACGATCGAAGTTCCGGTCGTTGCCGAGGGTGGCCTGACCCCCGACCTGGTTCGCGATCTGACCCCCTGCACCGATTTTTTTGGTATCGGGGACGAGATCTGGTCACAGGATGACCCTCTGGCCGCGCTGAAGGGTCTGACCGACGCAATGCGCTGATCGGTGCGAGCGTTAACGCTTGCACCTACGCCGGGGCTGCGGCATGACGACGACATGACTCAGAACAGCGACATCCTTTGTATCGGCTCGGTTCTTTGGGACGTGATTGGCCGGTCCGCCAGCGCCATGCGGCAAGGGTCGGACGTGCCGGGGCGGATCACCCGACTACCGGGTGGCGTGGCCATGAATATTGCCATGACACTGGTGCGTTTTGGCATGACCCCCACCCTGCTGACCGCCATCGGGCGCGATCCTGAGGGTGATGAGTTGGCAAATGCGTGTTCCCGACTGGGCATGGTGACGGACCACATTTACCGTTCTCAGGATTTGCCGACCGACCGTTACATGGCGGTCGAAGGGGCCAACGGCTTGATAGCAGCCATCGCTGATGCGCATTCGCTTGAGGCCGCGGGTGCCAAAATCCTGCGTCCATTGATGCACGGGCCTTTAGGGTACGAAAACGAGCCGTTCGAAGGCCCAATCGCGCTGGACGGCAATCTGACACTGAACTTGCTTGAGGAAATCGCCCAAAGCCCCGCCTTTGCCCGCGCCGATCTGCGTGTGGCACCGGCCTCGCCCGGTAAAGCCGAACGCTTGCTGCCGTTCCTGAAACATGCGCGTGCCACGCTGTATGTGAATCTCGAAGAAGCCGGCATCCTGTGCCAGCGCGAATTCAAGGATTCCGAAAGCGCCACCAAAGGCCTGCTGGATCGCGGCGCGCTACGGGTGTTGGTCACCGACGGCGGAAGCTCGGCCACGGTTGGTAATGCGGATGAAATCCTGACCCAAACACCCCCGTCCGTTCTGGTTACCCGCGTAACCGGCGCAGGCGACACATTCATGGCGGCCCACATCGCCTCAGAATCTGGTGGAGCATCCAGCGCCGAGGCCCTGACCCGCGCCCTGAACGCCGCCGCAACTTACGTATCCGGAGAAACCCCACTGTGATCGACATTCAATATTCCGCCGAGGTCCGCGCCGCCAAGGACGCAGGCCAACCCATCGTGGCGCTAGAAAGCACCATCATCACCCACGGGATGCCTTACCCTCAGAACATCGAGGTTGCGGCGCAGGTCGAACAGGACATCCGCGACGCGGGTGCAATTCCGGCAACCATGGCCGTGATCAAAGGCAAACTGCATGTGGGCCTTGAGGCTGATGAGCTGAATGCGTTGGGTCAGGCGCAGGGCGTCGCCAAGCTGTCCCGCGCGGACATGGCCGCCTGCATGGCAACCGGCGGCACCGGAGCGACCACGGTCGCAGCCACGATGATCGCCGCGCATTATGCTGGGATCGAGGTGTTTGCCACCGGTGGCATCGGCGGCGTGCATCAGGGCGCTGAGACAACCTTTGACATCTCAGCCGATCTGCATGAGCTGGCGCAATCCCCGGTTACGGTTGTGGCCGCGGGCGCAAAAGCCATCCTCGATCTGGCAAAAACGCTCGAGGTTCTGGAAACGCTGGGCGTTCCTGTCATCGCCTACGGGCAGGACGAATTCCCGGCCTTCTGGTCGGCCAAATCCCCTTATGCCGCGCCTCTGCGCATGGACAGCGCCGAGGACATCGCCACAGCCCACGCCACACGCCGTGCGCTTGGCTTGCCTGGTGGCCAGCTGGTCGCCAACCCGATCCCGACTGCCGATCAGATCCCGGCCGAAGAACTGGCACCCATCATTGCATCGGCACAGGCCGACGCAGATACGCATCGGATCAGCGGCAAGGGCGTCACGCCTTACCTGCTGCAACGGATTTACGAACAGACCGAGGGGCGTTCGCTGACGGCCAATATTGCCCTGGTTCGTAATAACGCGCGACTGGCGGCCGGAATTGCTCGGGCGCTGTCCGACCGAACCGATTGACATAAGCCTATTGTACCAAGGCACCCAACTGCTTAACTAATTTGGCAGAAAACCGCTCAGGACCGCAATGAACACGCCATTTGACGAAGAACCACAACGCCGCCCGGGCCTGTTTTCGCGACTGCGCGCGTCTTTCCTGACGGGCATCGTCGTGATTGCGCCTGTGTGGCTGACCATTTGGCTGATCTGGTCCGTGGTCGGCTGGATCGACAGTGCGGTACTGCCCATAATTCCACAACGGTTCCAGCCGCAGGAATACGTGGGCATCAACCTGCGCGGTGTCGGCGTTGTCATCTTCCTGATCTTCACTGTTCTGGTCGGATGGATCGCCAAAGGTATTCTAGGCCGGTCCCTGATCCAAATTGCCGAAAGTCTTGTCAGCCGGATGCCCGTTGTCCGGTCTGTCTATTCGGGGATCAAGCAGATCTCGGAAACGGTGTTTGCCCAGACTGAACGGTCGTTCGAAAAAGCCTGCTTGATCCAATACCCGCGCCGCGGCATCTGGGCGATCGGTTTCGTCTCGACCGCGGCAAAAGGCGAAGTCAGCGAGCGGGCGGAAACCGGGGGTGAACTTCTGGGCGTTTTTGTTCCGACCACGCCCAACCCCACCTCGGGCTTCCTATTGTTCTTCCCGGCCGAGGACGTGATCCTGCTGGATATGACCATCGAGGACGCCGCAAAGCTGGTGATTTCTGCAGGCCTTGTTTACCCCAACGAAAAAGACCCGACGCAGCCGCCCGAGTGATCAGCCAAACATCTCGGGCAGGTCGACGGTGCTGCGTGCGCCAAGATCGGCTTTGTGATCGCCGATGAACCGATGCGCCGCGGCGCGCCCGGCTTCCTTCAGCTTGTGCAGGATCACAGGGTTGGGAACCGTCTTGGTCGCCACAGACAAATCATTCATCAATTCGTCATCCGCAATCATGTGGACAAATACGCGGCTCATCTCTCCGGCCGCCAGCTTGCCGTCCGCCAACAGACGCTGAACAAAATTGATCGCCCGCAGCTCGCGAAACAGGGATGAGTTAAAGCTGATCTCGTTGATCCGGTTCTGGATCTGCTGCGGAGTTTTTGGCACCTCATCTCGCTCAAGCGGGTTGATGTTCACGACCACGACGTCTTCAGGCAAATCACTGTTAAACAAGGGATAAAGCGCCGGGTTTCCAGTGTAACCGCCATCCCAATATGCCTCGGTCCGGCCCGAGCTGGGGTCAAATATCTCGACGGCCTGAAACAGGCTCGGCAGACAGGCCGAGGCCAAAATGGCATCCGTTGAAATCTCTTCCCCGGTGAACACCCGGATCTTGCCGCTGCGCACACAGGTCGCGCAGACAAACAACTGGGGTCCCTGATCCGTGCAAATCTCATCAAAGTTGAACCGATCCACAACCGGTTCCAGAGGATTGCGGTAAAACGGACCATAGGCATAAGGCGACACCATTCGCGACCAGGCATCACCAATCGAGAATGGCAGTGAATACTCCATCGACTGGGCAATCTGTGCGGGCTCCAGCGCCTGCATCCAGTTGGCAAGGCGCATATCCCCCACCGCACCCATTCGAGCCCATAGCCCGTCCAGACAAGCCCGTGCGCCGTCGCGCCCGTTGTGGACCATTCCGGATTTGAACGCAGCGCCATTCAGCGCCCCGGCCGAGGTCCCTGTGATCGCCGCAACCTCGATATCTTCTTCGTCCAGAATTCGGTCCAGAACGCCCCAGGTGAAGGCACCGTGCGCGCCGCCACCCTGCAAAGCCAGATTGATCCGTTTCACCGTCCTGCCCCTTCATCTTTTCCAAAATACTCCAGGGGTACGGGGGCAGCGCCCCCGTGAAACCTCACAACGCTGTCCAACCGCCATCGACCGAGATCGTGGTCCCGGTGATCTGCGCTGCCGCATCCGAGCACAGGAAGATCGCGGTGCCACCCAATTGCTCGACAGTGGCGAATTCTTTCGAAGGTTGCCGTTCAAGCATCACGTTCTTGATCACGTCCTCACGGCTCATGCCGTATTCCTTCATGGTGCCTGGGATCTGTGCCTCGACCAATGGTGTCAGGACGTATCCCGGGCAGATCGCGTTGCATGTGATTGGCTCCTGCGCGGTTTCCAGCGCCACGGTTTTGGTCATACCAACCACGCCGTGTTTTGCCGCGACATAGGCCGCCTTGAACGGGGATGCCGTCAACCCGTGTGCCGAGGCGATATTCACAATACGTCCCCACCCGGCCTTCCGCATCATTGGCAGCGCGGCGGCCATCGTATGAAAAGTCGAGTTCATGTTGATCGCGATGATCGCATCCCACTTTTCGACCGGAAACTGATCAACCGGCGCGACATACTGAATGCCCGCGTTGTTCACCAGAATATCACAAGCCCCCGCCTTTTCGATCAGCGCGCGGCATTCTTCTCCTTTGGACATGTCCGCCTTGATATAGCGTGCACTGGTCCCGGTCTCTTTCGAAATCTCGGCGGCCAGCGCATGATCTTCGTCGCGGTCGGTAAAGGAATTCAGCACCACGTCGGCGCCGGCCTTCGCCAGCTCGCGCGCGACGCCCAATCCGATCCCTGAATTCGAACCGGTGATAATGGCTGTTTTTCCCGAAAGGCTCATAGCCGAACTCCCACAAAATCAACTTTGGCAACACAGTGCCATGCTGCAGCTGCAAAGAAAACGGGGAAACATCCAGGCGGCGCATCCTTTGAAAGACCCGCACAAAAAAAACGCCCGCACGAAGCGGGCGTTAAGTTATTGAGGCAGGTTTCATACAGGCAAGAAACCTATCGAGCAGTGCATCCTTTATAAGCAATTCCGTGCCTTCGTCCAAGCTAAAAGTTTGAAAATAAGAAAAATCATCGCTACGATGAATCCCAACAAAATAAGGCCAGAGCAGGATTGTTTCCAAAATGAGCCCCGATTTTCTACGCCCCGTTCGTCCATTGATCGCGGGAATCACTGCACTTTTGAGCACGTCAATTGCCCATGCAGAATCGACCCATGGCATAGCTATGTATGGTGACCCGGCCTTACCACCGGATTTTGTGTCCCTGCCCTACGCAAATCCGGACGCGCCAAAAGGCGGGAAAGTCGTGTTCGGAAATACGGGCGGCTATAACAGTTTGAACCCGTTCGTGCAAAAAGGCAGCTCGCCTTGGCAATTGCGATTTTGGACCCATGAGGGCCTGATGGGTCGATCCTGGGACGAACCTTTCACTCTTTACGGGCTGTTAGCCGAATCAGTTGAGACAGCGCCGGACCGGTCCTGGGTCGAATTCACCCTGCGTGAGAACGCCGAATTCTCGGATGGTACGCCAGTCACAGTGGATGATGTCATCTGGTCGTATGAGACTTTGGGCACCGAAGGTCATCTGCGTTATCGCGGGCTGTGGAGCAAGATCGACAGCATCGAACAAACCGGTCCCCGCTCGGTGCGCATCACCTTCAACGAGCCCGACCGCGAGCTTGCCCTGATCGCAGGCCTGCGCCCGATCCTGCAGAAAGCCCAGTGGGACGGTAAGGATTTTGCCAATGCCGGATTGCATGACATTCCGGTCGGAACCGGGCCCTACGTCGTCGACAGCTATGAGGCCGGTAGATACGTGAACCTCAAGCGGAACCCGGATTATTGGGGCACTGATATCCCATTCCGTAAAGGCACCATGAATTTGGACGAAATGCGGATCGAGTTCTACGGCGACGGTACTGTTCTATTCGAGGCATTTAAAGCCGGAGAACTGACTGCGGTTCGTGAATTCAATGCCGACAAATGGGCCAATCAATACAATTTCCCGGCCGTCCAGCGCGGCGATGTGGTCAAGACCGAGATCCCGCACGGCAAGCCCTCGGGTATGACCGGTTTTGTCATGAACACCCGCAAAGCGCCGTTTGACGACTGGCGTGTCCGCGAGGCGCTGACGCTGGCATTCAATTTCGAATTCATCAACGACACGATTACCGGCAACGCGCAGCCGCGTATCTCATCCTATTTTTCGGGCTCGGACCTTGCGATGCAACCCGGCCTGGCAAGTGATCGTGTGGAAGAGCTGTTATTGGCGTTCAAGGACGACCTGCCGCCCGGAACGCTTGAAGGCTATACCTTGCCGGAAAGTGACGGATCGGCCCGCAACCGCTCAAACATCCGCGCCGCAACTAAACTGTTGGCTGAGGCGGGCTGGACCATCCAGGATGGCGTGCTGCGGAACGAAAACGGCGATGCCTTTACCCTGACCGTGTTGCTGCAACAGGGCGACACCGAAAGCGAAACGGCAATCGAGATCTACACGCGCGCACTGGAACGTCTTGGCATCGCAGTGAGCACGGAACAAGTCGACAGCGCCCAGTTCACCAGCCGTACATCCGAGCTGGATTTCGACATGACCTATTTCCGTCGTGCGTTGTCCCTGTCACCTGGCAACGAGCAGCGCCTGTATTGGGGCAGCGAAAACGCGGACACTCCAGGCACGCGCAACTTGATGGGGGTGGCTTCACCCGCTGTGGACGGAATGATTGACGCCATGTTGGCATCGGAAAGTCATGAGGATTTCGTCGCTGCAACGCGCGCGCTTGATCGTGTGTTGACCGCCGGGCGCTATGTCATTCCGATTTGGAACTTTGATGTAGGCCGGATCGCCCACGCCAAGGAACTCAAGCAGCCGGAAAACTTGCCGATCTATGGCGATGGGCCCGAGTACATGCCGCAGGTTTGGTGGTACGAAGAGTAACCGGTCACGCGCGGCTCCAAAAGGACGTAGGCGGAAAACGGCACACAGCCATATGGCACCGCATATTGCGGGTCGAATTTCCGCCGCGCCGACATGTTGCAACTGTCCCTACGTTAAGTGTTCCCTAAAAAAACTCACACAAAAAGCTTTACTGAACGGGCTTTGGCGATATAGCTTGTACATATACTGCAGTGCGCTGCACGAATTGATTATTGCTTTGAAATTCAAAACGTAACTCTTCGTCCGGTGCGCAGCACATCGAATCTACGGACCGGCCTCCACTCACTCAAAAATCAGGTCCGTCTGCCCGTTGCGGATAGGCTGCAACGGGCACTTTCGACCCCGCCAAAAATCAATCCGCCACCCGACCCCGGGTGCGACATTTTGTCATGCCCGAACGCCCCCATCACATACGTACGCTAGTTCTTGGGACGAGCGGTTTGAAACCATGAATACGGAAAGCTGTCTAATGTTGAAATGGACCGATCTGACGCAAGACTGGAGTGCAATGTATACCCGCGCCAAACGGCGCTTTCCAAACCTGCGGGATCAGGACATGGTGCGGTTAAGCCAAGACCGCAAATGTTTCGAAGCTTATCTGGCTGAACGCCATCAACTGACCATGAACGAAGCCCACGAAGAGCTTGAGGACTTTTTGTTCACGGAAGGTTTGAACCGGGAATTCAGCCGGTCGTTAAGTAAGTGATGTCACCCACAGGATCATTGCATCTTCGTCGCTGACCGAGATTACATTGTGACCCATGCTCCCGTCGTAATAGGCGCTGTCGCCGCGGCGCATTTCGACTGGTTCATAAAACTCGGTATAAAGGCGCACAACACCCGTCAGGACATACAAGAACTCTTCTCCGTCGTGGCGGACCCAGCCGTCGAACTCATCCATTGACCGCGCGCGGACACGGGCCCGATAGGGCAACATCTGCTTTTTTGTCAGCGTTTCGGCCAGCAGTTCATGTTCATAGGTGGTTGTGGGATGGGCAGACCCTTCGCCCATGCGCGTCACGGCCATCCGACCGATCACCTGGTCCCGCTGTGGCGCCGTAAACAGCTGCGGCACCGAAATCTCAAGACCGGTCGCAAGCTTTTTCAGCGCGTCATAGGTGGGCGACATCTGACCGTTTTCGATCTTGCTGAGCGTTGAACGCGCCAGACCGGCCTGCGTGGCCGCCTGTTCAAGCGTCCATTTCCGCGCTTTCCGCAGCTCGCGCACACGCGCTCCGAGGTCCAATGGTTCAACTTCCGTATGTTCGCCCGAGTCCCGGGCAATGCGGATCAAAGATGTCTGGTCTTGGGTGCTCATGCGTCATTCTATAGGCGCAGCCTGTCGTGCTTGCAACGCAGCAGTGGTCGCGCTAGCCAGTTGCCATGCTTTCTATTTTTGATCAGGGGCCGCCGCCGGCCTGCCCGTCTCCGTTCAATCTGGCAGCGCATGTACTGCGCTGTGCGGACAGGCTTTCGGACAAGACCGCCCTGTCTGTTCTAGGGTCCTCGGATACCGAGCATTGGACGTATAGCGAGTTGCAGCAGGCCATTCTGGGAACTGGCACAGGGTTGTTGAATGCCGGTTTGAAGCCCGGCGATATCGCGTTGATGCGGCTTGGAAACACGGTCGATTTCCCGATTGCCTATCTCGGAGCGATTGCTGTCGGCATCGTCCCGGTCCCAACGTCATCGCAGCTGACCGAGCCGGAAACAGAGCGCATGATCAAGGATCTCAGACCTGCCGCCATTCTGCGTGACCCACAGGTTGCGTGCGCCGCGCACCCGGTTCAGATTGACCTGTCCAATTTGGCCGGAATGCGTGATCTGCCTGCTGCTGAGTTTCAAATGGGTGACCCGGAAAGGATGGCCTATGTCGTCTATACTTCGGGCACATCGGGAAAACCGAGGGCTGTGGCCCACGCCCATCGTGCCATCTGGGCGCGTCAGATGATGGTGGATGGCTGGTACGGGCTGCGTGAAACCGATCGCCTGTGTCACGCAGGCGCGTTCAACTGGACCTATACCTTGGGCACCGGTCTGATGGATCCGTGGACCATTGGCGCAACGGCTCTTATCCCTGCGCCGGGCACCGATCTGGACGCTCTACCTACCCTGCTACGCCATCATCAAGTCACCATCTTTGCTGCAGCACCGGGCGTATTCCGTAAGGTGGTGAGCTCAACAGACGACCTCGACCTGCCGGAATTGCGGCATGGGTTATGCGCCGGAGAAAAACTGTCACGGCATCTGCATGAACAGTGGGCGCAAGCGACCGGCACTGAACTCTACGAAGCTTATGGCATGTCCGAGTGTTCGACTTTCATTTCGTCCAGCCCGGCGCATCCAGCGCGGTCCGATGCATTGGGACAGCCGCAGCCTGGCCGCCGTGTGGCCATCCTGGGACCTGACGGTCCTGTACCTCAGGGTCAGGAAGGCACCATTGCCGTACACAGGTCCGACCCCGGCCTGATGCTGACCTATCTCAACGCCCCGGACGAGGCCGAAGCCCGGATGCGGGACGACTGGTTCCTGACCGGCGATCAAGGGGCCATGGCCGTGGATGGCCAGATCACCTATCTGGGCCGCGATGACGATATGATGAATGCAGGCGGCTATAGGGTGTCACCGGTTGAGGTCGAGGCGGCGCTGTCCCGATATCCCGGCATCGCGCAGGTCGGGGCTGCGGCAGTCGAGGTCAAACAGGACACATTTGTGATAGCAGCCTTCTATACAGGACCGGAAAAGCTGGACGACGACGCCCTGCGTACTTATGTCGAGGCAAATCTGGCGCGCTATAAGCAACCGCGCGCCTTTATCCATCTGCCTGAACTGCCCACCGGCGGTAACGGGAAACTTCTGCGCCGGGCGCTGCCGGCCTATTTCAAGGCGACCAACCCATGACCGAGACCGTCAAGCTTGATATCATGTCCGACCCGATCTGCCCGTGGTGCTATATCGGCAAGACCCATCTGGACAAGGCGCTGGCGGCGATCCCGGACCATCCGTTTGTGATCGAATGGCATCCATTCCAGTTGAACCCCGACATGCCGGATGCCGGGATGGATCGCCGCGAGTATCTCGAACGCAAGTTCGGGGGCAAGGAAGGCGCGGTGCGTGCCTATGCTCCGGTCGTTGATCATGCTGAGAATGCAGGTCTTAAGATCGACTTCGAAGGCATGGAGCGTACGCCCAACACTCTGGACGCGCACCGCCTGATCCATTGGGCCGGGATTGAAGGCAAACAGAATGCCGTAGTCGATGCGTTGTTCAATGCCTATTTCGTGCAGGCCCGCGATATCGGCGATCATGAGGTTTTGGCGGATATTGCCGATAATGCCGGAATGGACGCAGCGGTCGTTCTGAAACTGCTGAAATCCGATGCAGACCGCGAGGATATCAGCAACCGTGACAGCCATTCCAGGCAGATGGGCGTCAGCTCTGTCCCGACGTTCATCGTTGCCAATCAACATGCCGTCCCCGGGGCGCAACCCCCTGAAATGTGGGAAAAAGTGATTGCTGAAATCATGTCTCAACTTGAGGCTTCCCCTGCAAATTAGCACAGACCTCTGTGCAATTTGACACCTAGCGTCAACTGATTTGCCGTGATAGCGCGAACAGATCAGGAGGGCGTTATGGCCAATCGCATGTCACGGGGTGAGTTCGTAGCACTTGTCGCAATGATGTTTGCGACGATCGCGTTTTCGATCGACTCCATGTTGCCGGCGCTGCCAAATATCGGCGCGCAACTCAGCCCCGACGACGTCAACAAAGCCCAGTTGATCCTGACCTCGTTTGTGTTGGGCATGGGGATTGGCACATTTTTCACCGGTCCGCTGTCCGACGCCTTTGGCCGCAAGCCAGTGATCTATGTCGGATCGGCACTGTATATCATCGCAGCGGCGGTTGCCTGGGCCAGCTCATCACTCGAAATGCTATTGGTCGCCCGTATCTTCCAGGGGATCGGATGTGCGGCCCCGCGCGTGGTGGCCATGGCAATTATTCGCGACCTGTATTCGGGTCGCGAGATGGCGCGGATTGTATCGATTGCGATGATGATCTTCACCTTGGTCCCGGCGATTGCGCCAATGCTTGGTGCCGGCGTGATCGCACTGACCGGATGGCGGGGTATCTTTGCCTCATTCATCCTGTTCTCACTGATCACCATCGCTTGGATGGGCCTGCGCCTTCCGGAACCCTTGTCGGTCGAGAACCGTCGCCCGCTGCGCCTGCCCCTTATACTGGACGCCGCACGCCAGATGTTCACACATCCAACTGTCCGACTGTCGATCTTGGTTCAGACACTGTGTCTGGGCATGTT
The DNA here is from genome assembly GCF_059612275.1 of Ruegeria sp. CDSA034. NCBI lineage: Bacteria > Pseudomonadati > Pseudomonadota > Alphaproteobacteria > Rhodobacterales > Roseobacteraceae > Ruegeria > Ruegeria sp. CDSA034. The sequence continues at coordinate 461,669 of NZ_JBXWQH010000003.1, read as the reverse complement.
GTTCACCATGTTGACGATGGTTCAACCGGTCTACGATGTCATCCACGACAGTGCCGACAGTTTTCCGTTCTGGTTCGGGTTCGTGGCGTTGATGGCGGGCTCAGCCAGCCTGTTAAACGCGGCACTCGTTATCAAATTGGGCATGCGCCGGATCGTGACATGGGCGTTGGGTGCGCAGGTCCTCTTTACCACAGCTGTCATCGCCCTAAGTGCGGCAGACCTTTCGCCCACGCTGTCCTTCGCAGTTTTCGTAAGCTGGCAAACTGCGGTCTTCTTTATGGCAGGCATGACTATGGGCAACCTGAACGCCATCGCGATGGAGCCGATGGGCCATATCGCAGGCATGGCGGCTTCGGTGATCGGTGCGATCTCGACCGTGTTTGCTGCCGCGATTGCGGCCCCCATCGGGCAGATGTTCGACGGGTCCATCACCCCGCTGGCTGTCGGTATCCTGGCCATGAGCGCCGCGGGCTTCGGCCTGATGCTGCATATGGGGCGGATCGAAAACAGGCTGCCAGCCTGATCTGTGCAGGAACGGTGAATCAGGCTAACATCTGCTCAATATGAGTGGAGTTTTTCAGTGAGCGACTACTACGATCTTGGCGCATATTCCTGTCCGATAACGACGGCCTCAACAGACGCACAGCTTTGGTTCGACCGGGGGCTGAATTGGACCTACGGCTACAACCACGACGAAGCTGTTGTGTGTTTTCAGCGCGCGCTTGAATTTGACCCTGACTGCGCGATGGCCCACTGGGGCGTGGCTTATGCCGCGGGCCCGAATTACAACCTGCCTTGGAACCTGCTGGATGACCGTGGACGGCGAAAGGCGCTGGCGCTGGCCTATGATGCCACGCAGAAAGCCGTGGCTTTGGCCGAAGGGTGCAGCCCGACGGAACAGGCGCTGATCCGCGCCCTACCCGCACGGTATCCACAGCGCGATCCCGACGACAACATGCATAGCTGGGATCACGATTTTGCCGCCGCGATGCGCGTGGCCTTTGCAGAGCAGTCGGATCACCTCGATCTGCGCACCATCTATGTCGAGGCGTTGCTCAACCTGACCCCTTGGCAGATGTGGAACCTGAGAACCGGTGAGCCCGCTGAAGGCGCAGACACGTTGGAGGCGCAAAAAGCCCTAGAAGACGCAATGGCTGACGATCCGGCAGCCATGTCGCACCCGGGCTTGCTGCACCTCTATGTTCATCTGATGGAGATGTCGCCGACACCAGAAAAGGCGCTGAAGGCTGGGGATGTCCTGCGCACACTGGTTCCAGATGCAGGGCACCTGGTGCACATGCCCACCCATATCGATGTCCTGTGCGGGCATTATCAGAACGTCGTCCATTGGAACGAAAAGGCGACCGAGGCCGATCTGAAGTATTATGAGCGCGAAGGTGCGTTCAACATCTACACAGGCTATCGCCAGCACGACTATCACTTTGCTATCTACGGCGCGCTGTTTCTGGGTCAGATGGAACCCGCCCTGCGTGCCAATCAGGGCATCTGGGACACCACCCCCGAAGAGATGCTGCGCACCGAAAGCCCGCCCATGGCGGATTTTTTCGAAAGCTACATGTCGATGGGGCCGCATATCCTGATCCGGTTTGGCCGATGGGAAGAAGCAAAGGCCCTGCCCTTGCCCAAGGATCAGGACCTCTACCGTACTGTCACCGCAACCACCCATTACGCACGTGCAATCGCCTATGCGGCCACAGGTCAGGTGGCCGAAGCAGAGGCCGAAGAGCAACTGTTCCTTGCCGCTAAGGATCGGGTTCCGGAAACCCGGCTGCTGCACAACAACCGCGTGATCGACTTGCTGGACATCGCCCGCGAAATGCTGCGCGGAGAGATTGAGTATCGCAAAAGCAACTATGACGCCGCATTCGCGCATCTTAGGCGCTCGGTCGAATTGGACGACACGCTGCCCTACGACGAGCCATGGGGGTGGATGCAACCCGCGCGCCACGCGCTTGGTGCGTTGTTGTACGAACAGGGCCACGTGCCCGAGGCCGAAGCAGTGTATCGCGAAGATCTAGGGCTTGGCGGCACTCTGAGCCGCGCCTCAATCCACCCCGACAATGTCTGGAGTTTGAAGGGCCTGCATGATTGTCTGAAAGCACGCGGTGAGACAGTTGAGATCAAATTGATCAAACAACGTCTTGATCTGGCGCTTGCCCGCGCTGACCGGGCCGTCGGGGCCTCGTGTTTTTGCGCGCAGGCAGCAATGAAGGTCGCAGAATGACCCGTGCACTGCTACTGTCTTTGTTGATTTGCGGCCCAGCCCTGGCTGACCGCCAGTCTTTTCCGCCGGTCGATGAAGCAGATCGCGATCCTACCCTCGTGGCCTTTCGGGAGAGTTTGTTGGCGAGCGTGGCCGAACGGGATACCGAGGCCGTGATCGCAGCCGCTTGCCCGGACATCTACCTCAGCCATGGCGGAAATGGCGGGCCCGGGGAGTTCGTCGAGTACCTCGCCCCGGAAACCAGTGACTCTCAAGAAGATCAGATCCGCCAAGCCTATTGGAGAGATCTGGAAACCACCCTGTCCCAACCGGGCTATTTCGACGACGAGGGCGAGTTTTGGATGCCGCATCAATGGCAGATCACTTTGCCTGCCTCATTGGACCCTTACGTGGCCTACTTTGTGACCGGTGAGGACGTCACCCTTCGGCAAGCTGCCGAACCGGGCTCCCCAGCGCTGAGCCTCATCAGCTATGAGATCGTCATCGTCCCGAACTATCGCGACGGTGCCGACTATCAACCGGTGATGCTGACCGACGGCACGCGGGGGTTCATGCACGGCGACTTTCTCTGGCCCATGACAGGCCACCGCGCCGCATTCGTAAAATCCGACGCGGGCGAATGGCAATTGTGCACTTTCGTCAGCGGAGACTAGGCTTTCGCCTTTTTCTTCTTCGCTGCCATGACCTTTTCCGCCAGATCGCGGGCGATGGCGAATGCGCCTTTAATCTTGTCGCTGTCCTTCTTCCAATCGCGTCTGACGACGATCTTGTTGTCCTTGACCTTGGCCAAACCGCGCTGGTTCTGAATGAACTCAACCAAACCCTCCGGCGAGGCGAACTTGTCTTTGTGGAACTGGATTGTCGCGCCTTTCGGCCCGCCATCCAGCTTGGCGATCCCTGCCCGCTTGCACATCGCCTTGATACGCACGACCAGCATCAGGGTATTCACCTCTTTCGGCAGCGTTCCGAACCTGTCAATCAGTTCTGCGGCAAAACCTTCTAGCTCGACCTTGGTCGAAAGCGACGACAGGCGACGATAAAGCCCCAGACGCACATCCAGATCGGGCACGTAATCTTCGGGGATCAGAACCGGCACGCCCAGGTTAATCTGTGGCGCCCATTGGTCGTCGGCTTCCGACAGGCCTTCCATCTCACCGGCTTTGATCTTGGCAATCGCCTCTTCCAGCATCGATTGATACAGCTCATAGCCGACATCGCGCATCTGGCCAGATTGTTCCTCGCCCAGCAAGTTGCCCGCACCACGAATGTCCAGATCCTGCGATGCCAGCGTGAACCCGGCCCCCAGAGTATCCAGCGAGCCCAGAACCCGCAGGCGCTTTTCGGCTGTCGCCGTCAGTTTCTGACGCGGCTTGGTGGTCAGGTACGCATAGGCACGGGTTTTAGACCGCCCTACCCGACCACGGATCTGATAGAGCTGCGCCAGCCCGAACATATCCGCCCGGTGCACGACCATCGTGTTGGCGGTCGGAATATCCAGCCCGCTCTCGACAATCGTCGTAGCCAACAGCACGTCGTATTTTCCGTCATAAAAGGCGTTCATACGATCATCGAGTTCACCCGCCGCCATTTGCCCATGTGCCACCATAAAAGTCAGCTCGGGCAGTTGTTCTTTCAGGAACTCCTCGATCTCTGGCAGGTCGGAGATACGGGGAACAACGTAAAAGCTCTGACCGCCACGATAGTGTTCGCGCAGCAGCGCCTCGCGAATGGTAACCGCGTCGAATTCGCTGACATACGTGCGAATAGCCAGACGGTCGATCGGCGGCGTGCCGATAATCGACAGATCGCGCACGCCGGTCAGTGACAGTTGCAGTGTCCGTGGGATCGGCGTGGCGGTTAGGGTCAGAACATGAATGTCGCTGCGCAGCTGTTTCAGGCGCTCCTTGTGACCGACGCCAAAATGCTGTTCTTCGTCGATGATCAACAGGCCCAGATTGTTGAACCGGATACCCTTGGCCAGCAACGCATGGGTGCCGATCACGATGTCGACGGTCCCGCGCGCCATACCATCACGGGTCTGCTGTGCATCTTTCGCGGACACAAACCGCGACAGCTGCCGCACCTCCAACGGAAAGCCACGGAACCGTTCCTTGAAGCTGGCTGCATGCTGTCGGGCCAGCAAGGTGGTCGGTGCGATCACGGCCACCTGAACACCGGACATCGCGGCGACAAAGGCCGCGCGCATGGCAACCTCGGTTTTGCCAAAGCCCACGTCACCACAGATCAACCGATCCATCGGCGCGCCGGAATGCATGTCCTCCATCACCTCGGAAATCGCGCGCAACTGATCATCGGTTTCCTGATATGGAAAGCGCGCGCTGAACTCCTCCCACGCGTGGGGCGGCGGATCCATGACCGGAGCTTTGCGCAAAGCGCGTTCCGCGGCGATACGGATCAGCTTGTCCGCCATCTCGCGGATGCGTTCTTTCAGCTTGGCTTTCTTAGCCTGCCAAGCGCCGCCACCCAAGCGGTCCAGCAGACCTTCGTCATGACCGTATTTCGACAGCAGCTCGATGTTCTCAACCGGCAGATACAGCTTGGACTGTTCGGCATATTCCAGCAGCAGGCATTCATGCGCAGCACCGGCCGCCGTGACCACTTCCATCCCTATGTATCGCCCGATCCCGTGGTCGACATGCACCACCAGATCGCCCGGGCTAAGCGATTGGGTTTCGGTCAGGAAATTCTCGGCCTTGCGCCGCTTCTTGGGCTGGCGGATGAGGCGGTCACCCAGCACGTCCTGTTCGGCGATCACGGTCAGACCGGGCGTTTCAAACCCGTGCTCAAGCGCCCAGACAGCCAGATGCAATCCGCGTTTGCCAATCCGGGTGCCATTGGTGACAGGGACGGCTTCGGCCAGGCCTTCATCTTCGATCAACCCCGTCAGGCGCTCTCGTGCCCCTTCAGAATAAGACGCAATCAAGACGGGCCCCTTGGCCATCTTGTCGGTGATATGGCTTGCCAAAGCACCAAACAGGCTGATGTTTTCCTGCTGCCGCTCTGGTGCGAAATTGCGGCCGATCCGCCCGCCTGCATCGATCACACCGGGACCGCTGGCCTGAGGCAGCGGGCTGAACTGCATCACCCGCCGGTCCCCGACCGCCTGCTCCCACGCGGCATCGTCCAGATAGAGCAATCCGGGAGGTGTAGGCTTATACACCGTATCCATGCGCGAACGGTTTTCCAGCGCCAGACGCCGCGTTTCATACTGATCGGCTATTGTATCCCAGCGGGCAAGCCGCGTGGGTGTCACCTGATCATCCACAGTGATCGTCGCATCCGGCAGATAATCAAACAGGGTTTCCAGCTTTTCGTGGAAGAACGGTAGCCAGTGTTCGATGCCCTGATGCTTGCGGCCCGCGCTGATCGCCTCATACAGCGGATCATCGGTGCCCGCCGCGCCAAATTCGATGCGATAGTTTTGGCGGAACCGCGTGATGGCGGCGTCATCCAGAATGACCTCGGAAACCGGGGACAATTCGACAACATCCAGCTTTTCGGTCGTGCGTTGCGAAACCGGATCGAACCGGCGCGCGCCGTCCAACACGTCTCCGAACAGATCCAGACGTACGGGACCGGATTCGCCCGGGGGAAAAATGTCGATGATACCGCCGCGAACGGCATAGTCGCCCGGCTCCATCACTGTCGGACTTTGCGTGAACCCCATGCGTACAAGGAAGTTCCGCAACGCCGTTTCGTCGACGCGATGGTTCACGCGGGCGGTAAAAGCAGCCTCGCGCAGTACATCCCGCGCAGGCACGCGCTGGGTCGCGGCGTTCAGGGTGGTCAGCAGGACAAACCGATCCGGCATCTGATGCACCAGTGCCGCCAAAGTCGCCACACGCGCCGCTGCTATGTCGGCGTTGGGCGACACCCGGTCATATGGCAGACAATCCCACCCCGGAAACACAAAGACCGGCATATCGGGGGCGAAGAAAGCCAGTGCGGCCCGCATCGCCTCCATCCGTTTATCGTCACGCGCAACGTGGCAGACCGGCCCGCCAACGCGCGTGATCTCATTCAGAACAAGCTGTGCGTCAAACCCTTCGGGAGCGCCGCCAACCGTCACATGGTTCGGAGCTGTCATCGCCTTGCCTTTCTGATTCTCATCCCCCGAGAACGCCGATCGAGACGTTCTGGTACATACCCCAAAGTGACGTGATGACAATTGAGATCATGCCGATGATCTGGGTGTAAATCCTGCAGCGCACAAGGATTTTCGACACGCTTCCGAGCACCGGCTCGATGCCTTGCAACTTGCGCGCGGCGCGAATGTTGATCAGCATCACCAAACTCACCGGGAACAGCAACAAAAACACGGCCTGTGCAAATTCAACGCCATAATAGAAACCCAGCATCGCAAGCCCGGTAAAAAAGAAACAACTCAAGGCCAGTACAACGAGACCTGACATATCGACGATGTAAAGCAGCCTGTTGCCGTTGATCCGAACGATATCCAGCAGGTCCTGCTCGGACTGACCGCCAACACGACGGGCACGCACAAGCAGATCGTAGGGAACCCCCATCGCCCAGTGGCTGGCCGACGACCAGAGCACCGCCAACACAATCCAGTACCACAGATTCGAAAAGCTGCGCATGTCGATGAGTTCGAAAATCGAAGAGTGCAAATCCACGCATCAGCCCTTTGTTCATTGTCCTTGGGGCGTTCTTCGCGCAGGCGCGTCCAATGTTACCCTTGAGACCATCGGGAATTCATGCCACCCAATGCACGATTATTCAAGGAGAGCGCGACATGAAACCGACCATCGCCCCCTACCCCCTTACGCGATTTCGCCGGGCGCGCCAATCCGATGCCATTCGTGGGTTGGTAAGGGAAAACACGCTGACGACAGACGATCTGATCTGGCCGGTTTTTGTGCGCGACGGCGAAGGCATTGAAGAACCCGTTCCTTCAATGCTCGGCGTTGTGCGGCGCTCGGTCGATCTGATTGCCAAAGCCGCAGTCGAGGCACAGGCTATGGACATCCCGGCGATCTGTATCTTTCCTTATACTGATCCCAGCCTGAAAACCGAAGATTGCGCCGAGGCGTGGAACCCAGACAATCTGTCGAACCGGGCCATTCGGGCGATCAAATCTGCGGCCCCCGATATCGCCGTGATGACCGACGTGGCGCTGGATCCATATAACATCAATGGCCATGACGGCTATGTCGTGGATGGCGAGATCGTGAACGATCAGACCGTCGAGGCGCTGGTCAAAATGACACTGGCGCAGGCTGAGGCCGGGGCCGACATCATTGGACCCTCAGACATGATGGATGGCCGCATCGGGGCAATGCGCCGCGCGCTTGAGGGTGCCGGGCACCACAACGTGATGATCCTCAGCTATGCCGCTAAATATGCCAGCGCATTCTACGGCCCCTTCCGCGATGCAGTGGGCGCGTCCGGTGCGCTGACCGGAGACAAGAAGACCTACCAGATGGACCCGGCCAATTCGAACGAGGCCCTGCGCCTGATCGAACGTGACCTGACAGAAGGCGCAGACATGGTGATGATCAAACCAGGCATGCCCTATCTGGATATCTGTCGCCGCGTGAAAGACACGTTTGGCGCGCCAACCTATGCCTATCAGGTGTCCGGTGAATACGCGATGATACAGGCAGCTGCGCAGAACGGCTGGATTGATGGTGAGAAGGTCATGCTGGAAAGCCTGCTGGCCTTCAAACGTGCGGGTTGCGACGGAATCCTGACCTACTTTGCACCGCAGGTTGCTCGCGTTCTTCAAGGCTAAAACCCCGGGCGGTCGCGATTTTTCGCCGATTGTGAACGCTGTTGGGCCAGCTTTCCCGTGACACACAGGCGCAATCGGCGTATTCTTGCACACAAGATCGGGAACACCCGACACTTCAGGCAGTTTATACAGAGAAAAAAACATGAGCAGTTCCAACTCTCCCCGACTAAACCGTCGTGGCTTTGCGTTTGGCATGGCCGGGCTCACACTGACCGCTGCATGCGGAAACGGTGTAGGCAATTCCAATGCGGCCCAGATCGACGCCCGTGTGAACGTGACGCTGAACGAAATGTTCAGCAAGTACCCCAACACCGTCGAGATCGCCGAAAAAGCCGACGGCATGCTGGTGATGCCGTTGATCACCGAGGCCGGTTTCATCTTTGGCGGTGCCTATGGCCAGGGCGCGCTGCGCATCAACGGAGCAACGGTAGACTATTACTCGGCCCTATCCGGCAGTGCTGGTCTGCAGATCGGCGCGCAACAATATGCGCATGTCCTGTTCTTTATGACGCAGGACGCCCTAGATGACTTCCGCCGCTCCAGCGGTTGGACCGCAGGTGCGGATATCGGCTACGTCGTCGATGCCACCGGCGACTCGCTCTCAACCGACACAACCCAATTGCGCAAACCGGTACTTGCCGCCGTTTTCGGACAGGCCGGTTTGAAATTCGGCGCGACCGTCGAAGGCACCAAGTACACGCGCATTATCCCCTGATACCGAATACCACCCCCCCTTTGCCACGGACCCCGCCACATGTTCAAAACCATGTGGCGGGTTTTTTCATCTCAACATGTTAACTCAACGTTCGCGCGGCGTTCCTCTTTCGGTTGCCCGGTCCTTCCAGTAGGGTTCAGCCAATAATTTCTTATGGGGATATGGGGCGTTCATGGGTCTTGTCTTTCGCTGGCTGGTTCGGATTGCTACGGGCCTGATCCTGTTGGCCGTTGCGGCTGTGGGTCTTGTCTACTTCCTGGCCAGCCAGTCCCTGCCGGATTATGACCAGACCGTCGAAGTCAGCGGGCTGCGTGCGCCGGTCGAGATCGTGCGTGACACCGCCAATGTTCCGCATATTCTGGCCGAAAGCGACCCTGACGTATTCTTTGGCCTGGGCTATGCCCATGCGCAGGATCGCCTGTGGCAGATGACCGTGATGCGACGCACTGCGCAGGGCCGTTTATCCGAAGTGTTCGGCAAGCGCACTGTCCCTATCGACAAGCTCTTGCGCCGTTTTGACCTTTACAGTCTTGCCCACCGCTCGGTCGAGGAGCAGGACGATTACACCAAAGCTGCGCTGCGCGCTTATTCTGCGGGCGTCAATGCCCGGCTGGATGAGATCAATGAGAACGCATTGGGACGTGGCGCGCCCGAGATGTTCCTTTTCAACGCATCTGTATCGCCGTGGCAGCCCGGCGACAGCATTGCGATCATCAAACTGATGAGCCTGCAACTGTCTGGCCATTTGAAAGATGAGGTCCTGCGCGCCCGCACATCCCTGATGCTGAACGATCCGCAGCGGCTGGCCGATATCCTGCCAGACGTACCGGGCGCGGGTATTGCGGCGCTGCCGGAATATGCGTCTTTGTTCCCAGAACTGCCGCGCTATGCCGAAGGCACGCCAATGCCCGACACGCCGCTGTCACCATTCCCTAAACGCGGCTTGGCCGGGGCGTCGAACGCGTGGTCGGCCGCGCCCTCGCGTTCCGCGATCGGAGGCACCCTGCTGGCCAATGACCCCCATCTGGGCCTGACCGCACCCGGCATTTGGTACCTGGCGCGGCTTGAGCTTGCCAAAGGCGGTGTTATCGGCGCGACCATTCCGGGCGTTCCGGCGATCATGACGGGCCGCAGTGATAGGTTAGGCTGGGGCCTGACCTCGTCTTACCTGGACGATCAGGATGTTCACATCGAACAGCTGAACCCTGAAAACTCAGAAGAATACCTGTCACCAGAAGGTTATAAACAGTTCCGCTCGCGCCCCTCGATCATCGAGATCAAGGACGAAGCCCCCATCACCCTGACCCTGCGCTGGACCGAGAACGGACCCGTCTTGCCCGGCAGCCATTACGATCTGGAAACGATCACGCCGCCCGGGCACGTCGCGTCGTTGTCATGGACCGCGCTCAGCCCGCGCGACACGTCGATGACGGCTTCGATGGCATTAATGAATTCGGACAGTGTGCGCGAAGCCATCGACGTGGCCGAACTGTTCATTGCGCCGTCGCAAAACCTGTCGCTGGTCGACAAGGACACGATCGGCATGAAGCTGATCGGCGCAATGCCTGGCCGAGACATTCGCAACCAAAGCCGCGGCCGTATCCCAACGCCAGGTTGGTTGGCTGAAAACCTGTGGCAAGGACGCTTGCCTTATGCAAACAACCCCGAATTCGTGACACCAGCAGGCGGGATTCTGGGCAATACAAACAACAAGATCATCGACCGCCCCTTTCCCGACCATGTCTCGTATGAATGGGGCGATACGCAGCGCGTGCACCGTTGGGAACGCCTGATGCAATCGCGCGAGGTTCACACCCGCGACAGCTTTATCGAAGCGCAACTTGATACCGTCAGCTTTACCGCCCGTTCACTTTTGCCGCTAATCGGCGCCGATCTTTGGTTTACCGGAGCCTCTGCGCCCGAGGGCACACCGGAACGCCAGCGTCAGGTCGCGCTGGCCCTGCTGGCCGAGTGGAACGGTGAGATGAACGAGCACCTGCCTGAACCGCTGATCTATGCCGCATGGTTGCGCGCGCTGCAAATCCGGCTGATCTCGGACGAGCTGGGGCCGCTGGCGGCCGAATACAAACATGTTGAGCCGCTGTTCATCGAAAGGGTGTACCGCGATATCGACGGCGCGTCGGTCTGGTGCGACGTGCGTCAGAGCGCACCCGTGGAAACCTGTACCGACATGGCACGACTGGCGCTGGACGATGCGCTGATCTGGATCAGCGAGAAATACGGTGGTTCGCTGGAATCCCTGCGCTGGGGAGACGCCCATCAGGCCACGCATGACCACCCGGTTCTGGGCACGGTTCCCGTTCTGCGGTTCTTCGTCAACATCCGCCAATCCACCAGCGGCGGCGACAACACCCTGCTGCGCGGGCGGACATCGGGCGAAGGGCCCAACCCTTTCCAAAACGTCCACGGTGCGGGATATCGCGGTGTCTATGATTTTGCCGATCCCAACAGCTCGGTCTTTATCACGGCAACGGGTCAGTCGGGGCATTTCCTGTCGCGCTACTACGACGATCAGGCCCAGCTTTGGCGGCGAGGTGAGTATATCCCCATGTCACTGGACATGGATCTGGCCCGCGCGGCAGCGGTCGGTGTAACCAACCTGACCCCGCGCTGATTTCACTGCTTCGGCAGGACCTTGCCCCTTTTGCAAGCTGCCGTGGACGCGCGCAGGTGTTTTCGCCTACGATCTGCAAGCCGACAATTCGGGACCTTGGGGGTACAGATGGCCAGTTTTCGGGATATGTTGAACAATCTCGCACGCGATTACGCAATCGCGTGGAGCTCGGGCGACCCAAATGCGGTTGCCAGCTTTTTTGCACCCGACGGGCAGATCACGATCAACCGGGGTGAACCAATTGTCGGCCGTGCCGCCGTCGCAGACATGGCGCGCGGATTCTACGCCGACTTCCCGGATCTGGAAGTGCGCTGCGACATGCTGCGGTGGGCCGGATCACACGCGATTTTTGTCTGGACGCTGGAAGGCCATCACTCCGAGACCGGCAACCACGTCGTCACGCGTGGTTGGGAAGAATGGGAATTGACCGCTGACAACAAGGTGCAAACGTCGCTGGGTTGGTTCGATGCTGACGACTATCAGCGCCAGATAGACGGGCAGTAGCGGACGCCCCACCTAAACGCGCGTGATCTGGTAGTCGCGCGGAATGCCTTCCGTCACCTTGAACCAGGTCGAGGCTTTGGTTCGCGCCTGATGGGCGTCAAAGGCCGCTTGGTTTTCAAAAATCTCGTGTACGTTGAACCGGCCGGGAATATCCGCGTCTTCTGTAACGTCGAATGTGATGCAACCCGGTTCGGCCCGAGTCAGGGCGATGTGGTCCGGCAACGCCTCTCGCACCTGTGTGACACGGTCGGCAGGCACCGAAATATGACCACGCAGAACCACCTTAACTTTTGCCATCGTGACCTCGCTTGTCGATCAAAGCGCGGCGAACTGCGCCTCTTGCTTGTCGGTCCACAATACGGTGATCTGAAATCCGTCATCCGTCTGCTCCTCGGATTGAACGACATCCTGGCGGAACAGCCACGCACGCTTGTTGCCCTCGACAAACGCCAGAGTCAGAACCGTCTCGTGCCGAACCCCTTGCAAATTAACCGCAATCTCGGCCAGCAACGATTCGATACCTTCGCCCGTCACGGCGGAAATGGCAAAGATCGACGGATCACGGTCGGCCCGGGCAAACGTGGCCTCGCGCTCATCTTCGTTCAACAGGTCGATCTTGTTCCAGACCTCAAGCCGGGGCCGTTCGTCATCAACGCCCAACGAGGTCAAAATGGTTTCGACATCCCGGGCTTGCGCCTCGGTGTCTTCATGGCTGATATCTCGCACATGCACGACGATATCTGCGCCCAGAACCTCTTCAAGCGTGGCGCGGAAGGCCGCGACCAGTTCGGTTGGCAAGTTCGAAATGAACCCTACCGTGTCCGACAGAATCACCTCGGGACCATCGGGCAGTTCAACCCGCCGCATGGTCGGATCCAACGTGGCAAACAGCATGTCCTTTGCCATTACCTCGGCCCCGGTCAGGCGATTGAACAAAGTTGATTTGCCGGCGTTCGTATAGCCCACCAACGCAACAATCGGATACGGCACCTTTGCCCGAGCAGCACGGTGCAAGGTCCGGGTCTTGATTACCTTCTGCAATTGACGGCGCAGGCGCACAAGCTGATCGTCGATCGCCCTTCGGTCAGCCTCGATCTGGGTTTCACCGGGACCACCGACAAACCCTAATCCGCCCCGCTGACGTTCAAGGTGGGTCCAGGCGCGAACCAGACGCGTTCGCTGATAGCTGAGCGCGGCCATCTCGACCTGCAGCACACCTTCACGGGTACGGGCACGGTCGCTGAAAATCTCCAAAATCAACCCGGTCCGATCGAGGATTTTAACCTTCCAAGCCTTTTCCAGATTGCGCTGCTGAACTGGAGTCACGGGACCATCGATCAGAACCAGCTCGACCTCGGCGTCATGAAACCGTTCGCCCAGCTCCTCGATCTTGCCGGTCCCGAACAACAGGCCTGGCTGGGCACGTGGCAGACGCACAATATCGGACCCGATCACATCCAGATCGGGCAAAGCGGCAGCCAGTGCCACCGCCTCTTCCAACGCCGGTCCAGGGACACGGCGCTGTTCATCTGATTTGATTTCCGGATGCAGCACCCAAGCCCGGGTGCGCGTCCTGTCGTGTTCCATCAAGAGGCGTCTTCGCCCTCATACAGGTTGATCGGCTGCGACGGCATGATCGTTGAAATTGCGTGTTTGTAGACCAGCTGCGACTGTCCGTCGCGGCGCAACAATACGCAGAAATTGTCGAACCAGGTGATGACACCCTGCAATTTCACACCGTTGATCAGGAAAATTGTGACCGGGACCTTTGCTTTCCGTACATTATTCAGGAACGCGTCCTGCAGATTCTGTCTGTCCGAAGCCATATTATTATAATCTCGCCATTGTTCTTGCTACGCGCTGCGGACCAACGCGCTCCCTCTGGCAGAGTATGGAGTGTCGTTAACCGATATTCCAGATGAAAAATAAGGTGTCGGCAAAGGTGAGGATTCTTAGTCTCGCCAGAGGGTTGGCGTAATCAGCGCAATGATCGCCAAAGTTTCCAACCGTCCGATCACCATCGCTGCACACATGGTCAGCTTTGCGCCCCAGGGCAAATCGACCAGACGGATGGGAACATCGGTGGCCAGTTCAATCAACGGCCCGGTGGTGCTGAGCGCCGCGACGCTGAGGACCATCGCCTGTTCAAACCCCGACCCCATCGCGGCCAGCAGCAGATTGAACAGTGCTGCGGTCAAGGCAAACATCATCAGGAAGATCCAGGCGATAAAGGCCCCGTCGCTTTGAATGCGACGGTTACCGCCGCCAATGCCACTAACGGATGAGGGATAGATCAACCGATCAATCTCGCGCGCGCCATTGAGGTACAGGGCAAAGACCCGCAACAGTTTGACCCCGCCCGCCGTTGTGGCCACCCCTCCTCCGATCAGGGCGAGACCCATCAGGATCAGCCCGGGGGTGCCAAGGCCGGACAATTGCTGCGCATCATTCCAGTTTGCGCTTTCGAATCCGGCTGTGGTCAGGAAAGACAACGCCGTAAAGATCATGCCCCAGATCACGCTAAGTGCCTGAAGCGGTTCCAACTGATTGCCGATTTCCAGAACGCCGGCCCAGACGCGCGCGAACAACAATGCCGCGACGACACCCACAATCATCAGGCCAATCCGGAATTCGGGGTCTTGGTCCAGTCGGGAATAGCCTGTGGTCGCCGTATCGGTCGAAAAGGTCAGCCGCGACAAGGCGAAGAACAGGAACAGAAACAGGATCGCCTCGCCCGTTATTCCGGCCTGCGCCCCCTCCAGCCCGCCAACCGGAGATATCCCCGACGTGGCCATGGTTGACATGGCGTGACACACGGCAGTCAAACCGTTTTCTCCGGCGATCAGCAGCAGGATCCATATGGTTGCGGTCAGACCGGTATAGACTGGTGTCAAGGTCCGGGTCACACGGATCAGACGGCCGCGGGGGTCGACCTCTTCGCTTTGTGCGACGCCCGACACCGGGCGACCGGGCTGGCCGCGCGCCGTAATCTCGAACCCACCCAGCGACAAGGGCGCCAGAATTGCCGCCGCAGCAATCCACATTAGCAAGCCACCCATCCAGCCGACCAAAGCACGCCACAGGTGCAGCGGTGCGGTCAGGCGATCCGGGTCCGGAAACAGATCTGCACCGGTGGTGGTCACAGCACTGACCATATCAAAATACGCATTCAAAAAGGTGGTGGTGCCCAAGGCATCATGCAGCGGAATTGCCAGAAACAGCGGCAAAACGGTAAAACAGCCCAGCAACACGGCCAGTTGCCCCAGCGTCCCACGTCGCGGCACGCGGTTTGATGCTGCCACAGCAATCGTGGACACCACGAACATTCCCAGAAGACCGGAATAGAAAAACGATCGCGACGTGTCGTGATCATCCAAGGCCAGCGCGTAAATCGCCGGAACCCACATCGACAGCGCGGCGATTCCCCAGATCAACAGAAACAGCGGCAACCGCTGTATCAAAGTGATCTGTTGTCTCAGAGCGCGCGCCATCAGAAGAAATCGATTGAAACCTGCATAAGGCGCTCGACCTCGGGCACGTCCTTGGCCATCGCAAAGATCGCCACCACGTCCTTTTCATCGATCCGCAGGCTGCCTGTCGGGCGCAAAAGCTCATCGCCTTTTCGTACGGCACCTACCAGAACACCTTCGGGAAAATCGATATCCCGCAGCTTCTGCCCGGCCATGGGTGAGGTCGACAGCACCTCGGCCTCGATCACTTCCGCCTCGGCATCCCCGATAGAATACACCTGCCGCACCCGCCCGTGGCGAATATGGCGCAGGATCGAGCTGACAGTGGTTGCACGCGGGTTGATATAGGCGTCGATCCCCAGTGGCCCCATCAGGGCCACCATGCTTGGATCATTGATCAAGGCAATCGCCAAGGCACAACCTTCGGCCTTGGCCCGTACCGCAGCCAGCATGTTGGCGCGGTCGTCATCGGTGACCGCCAGCATTGCGTCGGCGCGTTCGATCCCGGCCTCGCGCAACAAGGCGGCATCCAGCCCGTCGCCATTCAGGACAATCGTCCGTTCCAATGTTTCGGCGGCTATTTCAGCGCTTTGGCGATCACGCTCGATCACCTTGGCACGCACACGGCTTTCACGTTCTTCCAGCGTTCGGGCGACTTCCAGACCGACATTTCCACCGCCCACAATTACCACGCGGTCCTGCTTTTTGTGGGTCTTGCCGAAAACCTCCATCGTGCGGTCCACGTCTTTGACATTGGTAAAGACATAGCATTCGTCGCCGACAAACAGCTGATCTTCGGATTCTGGCGCAAACAGCGTGCCATCGCGCCGAACACCAACGACAATTGAGCTGAGGGTCGAAAACAGGTCCGTGAGCTGCCGCAAGGGTGTGTTCACGATGGGGCAATCTTCGTCGATGCGAATGCCCAGAAGCTGCGCCTGCCCATCCATGAACATCTCGGTATCAAAGGCGGACGGGGCCGAAAGGCGACGCATGGCGGCTGCCGCCACTTCGCGTTCGGGGCTGATCACGACGTCGATGGGCAAGTGGTCACGACGGAACAGATCCGAATGGATCGCCTGCAAATACGATTTCGCCCGCAACCGAGCGATCTTGCGCTGGATGGAAAAGATCGAATGCGCCATCTGACAGGTGACCATATTCACCTCGTCCGAATGGGTCGCTGCGATGATCATATCGGCATCACGTGCGCCTGCGCGTTCCAGCACGTCAGGATAGCTGGCAAATCCGGCAATCCCCTGAACATCCAGCGTTTCCGTCGCCCGGCGCACCAGATCGGGATTGTTGTCCACCACCGTTACGTCATTCAGTTCGCCCGACAAGTGACGTGCGATCTGCCAGCCGACCTGACCGGCACCGCATATGATGACCTTCATGTTTCTGGCCCTTCTGCCTGAAATCCTTGAATGACAGATGCCCCTATAGCGGTCAATTGAATTGTCATTCAGACAAAGCTGGGGCAAGATAACCCTATGAAATCAGTGCTTCACTTACTAATTCCGCTGACTATCCTGTCCGCTTGCAGCGGCCCACTTTCACTGTATTACCGCGAAGGTGAAAGCGTGTCGCGCACGCAGTCCGAGACCACGCAATGTCAGGTCAAAGCAGTAAATGACGTTCCCGTGGCTAATCAGGTGCGGCAAAGCCCGCCCACATACTGGCCGGGACGCACGTATTGCGACAACCGTGGGCACTGCTATCGCTCGCCTGGTTGGTGGGAACCCGGGCGCGTGTATACGGTCGACGTGAATGCCGGTCTGCGCAATCAGGTCGAGGCCCAATGCATGGCTAAAAAAGGCTTTCGTCCGATCAGCTTGCCACCCTGCAAACAGAGCGTAAAGTCTCAGGTTCCACCTGCGCGCACAACGAAACTGCCGCCGCTGGGAACCCAATCCTGCTATGTGAAATTCGACGACGGCTCATTTCAGATCATCACCCCGGGTCAGGCAGGGTAAAGCCCCGGCGGATTATTCCGCCGGTTCCGGTTCGTCGATTTGCGCCACCCGCGCCCCGGATTTGTTCGAGGTCACAACACCAAGCGATTTCAGCTTACGGTGCAGCGCGCTGCGCTCCATGCCCACAAAGCTGGCGGTTCGGCTGATATTGCCACCGAAACGGTTGATCTGGGTCAGCAGGTACTCACGCTCGAACGCCTCGCGCGCTTCGCGAAGCGGCAGAGTTGCCAGTGCACCAGACAAAACCACGCGACCCGAGTCGTCGGTTTTCTCTTCTTCGGTTGGCAATTCGCGGGCTTCGATTGGACCTGTTCCATCGCCTAGGATCAGGACACGCTCGATCAGGTTCTTCAGCTGACGCACATTGCCGGGCCAGGTCATGGTCTGCAACAATGCCACCGCCTCTTCCGAGATCTCGCGAATTGGCAAGCCTTGGGATTCGTTGCACATTTCAATGAAATGCTGTGCCAGAACCGGAATATCCTCGCGCCGGTCCTCCATCGAAGGCACGGCGATCGGCACGACGTTCAGGCGGTGATACAGCTCTTCACGGAACCGGTCGGCTTCGATTTCGGCATCAAGATCGCGATTTGTCGACGAGATGACTCTCAGATCCACACGCACCTTGTCAGACCCGCCTACCCGCTGGAATTGCTGGTCGACCAGAACCCGCAGAATCTTGGATTGCGTACCCAAGGGCATGTCCGCCACTTCGTCAAAGTAGATCACCCCGCCATGGGCCTCTTCCAGCAAGCCGGATTCGATCCCGCGTTCCGATGACTCGCGCCCGAATAGCACCTCTTCGACGCGTTCAGGCTCAATCCCTGCGCAGTTAACGGTGACGAATGGCGCGTTGGCGCGGTTGGAATGGGCGTGGATGTAACGCGCGGCAATCTCTTTGCCCGACCCGGCTGGCCCACTCAACATCACGCGGCCGTTCGACTTGGTGACCTTGTCCAACTGGCTCTGCATTGCCCGGAACGAGGCTGATTTGCCGATCATGTCCGAGTTGGTGACCTCACGCCGCTTGAGCGAAGCATTCTCGCGGCGCAAGCGCGAGGTCTCCATGGCGCGGCGGATCACGACCATCAACTGATCAATGTTAAAGGGCTTTTCGATAAAATCGTAAGCGCCCTGCTTGATGGCCGCCACAGCAATCTCGATATTACCGTGACCGGAAATGATCACCACCGGCACATCAGGGTTGTCGCGTTTAACCGACTTCAGGATATCGATCCCGTCCATGCGGCTGTCTTTCAGCCAGATATCAAGGATCAACAGACCCGGTGGCTCGGAATTGATCGACGACATACACTCGTCCGAGTTTGCCGCCAGCCGGGTGGAATAGCCTTCGTCCTCCAGAATGTCGGACACCAGTTCGCGAATATCGCGTTCGTCATCTACGATCAGAATGTCGCTCATCTTTGGCCTGCTTTCAGTTTGTTAGTATGAATTGCCTGCTTTTGTGGCGCTGCAGTCTGGGAAATTTTGCCCCCCGGCAAACGGATCACGGCCATCGCGCCGAAATGGTCCTGTCCGTCGAAAACGGGCGCGTCTTCCAGGGTCAGCGCTCCGCCATGTTCTTCTATGATTTTCTTGACGATGGGCAGGCCCAGACCCGTGCCTTCGTCGCGTGTAGTGACATAGGGTTCAAACAACCGCGCCCGATCTTCGGGCAGCCCTATGCCATTGTCCGCTATTGTAATGACCGTCCCCGCATCATCGTTGGAAATGTCCACTTTGATCTGTGGCTTCAAATTTTCTGGCGGGCCTTTTTTCTTAAGTGTTTCAATCGCCTCGCCCGCGTTCTTTATCAAATTCGTCAGCGCTTGATTCAACATCGTCGCGTCTACATCCGCTAGGATGGGCTTGTCCGGCAGGGTCGCGTCGATCTGCACATCCGGCTGTCCGGCTTGCTGCAACAGAACAGCTTCGCGCACCAAGCCGACGACGTCTTCCTCACGCCGATCGGGTTCAGGCATCCGCGCGAATTTTGAGAACTCGTCTACGATCCGCCGCAGATCGTTGGTTTGCCGCACGATCACATCGGTCATGGATACAAGGCTGTCACAATCCTCTTCGTCCAGTTTGCGCGAGAATTTGCGCTTGATCCGTTCCGCGCTGAGCTGGATGGGCGTCAGCGGGTTCTTGATCTCATGGGCAATACGGCGGGCCACATCGCCCCAGGCCGCCATACGCTGTGCACTGACCAGATCGGTCACATCATCGAAGGCCACCACGTAGCCCTCCAGCCCTCCATCTTCGCCGCGCCGGATCGCCATTCGCACCAGTAAGTTTTCCAACCGCCCTTTACGCGTGACCTTAACCTCACCCTGCACGGCCTCTTGACCGCTGCCTTTCAGATTTTCGAATAAGGGAAGGAATTCGGGGACCGCGATGCCGATGGCCAATTGTTCTTCACCGCGCGACCAATCCAGAAGACGCTCGGCTGAACGGTTCACGAATGTGACACATCCATCCGAATCGACGCCGACCACACCAGACGTCACCGAACTAAGCACCGAATCGAACAGGCGGCGGCGGCGTTCGATCTGACGCGTATTTTCCAATAACGTGTCGCGCTGCCCTTTAAGTTGCCGCGTCATCTGATTGAAATAACGACCTAACATGGCGATTTCGTCATCGCTGGCCTCTTCGATGACCTGAACGCTCAGATCCCCGGCGCCGACCCTTTGTGCGGCTGTAGTCAGACGGCCAACCGGGCGCGACAGGCGTTCAGCGAACCACATCCCCAACGACATCGCGGCAAGGATCAGGATGACCGCAAAGCCCAGGTACAAAAGCCCGAATTCAAAAAGAACCCGGCCCCTTTCACTTTCAAGCTGTTGGTAGAACTGAACCGTTTCCTTGGTGTCATCCAGCAATTTCAGCAGTTCGCCATCCACCTCGCGGCTAACATACAGATACCGGTCCAGATAGGCCTGCAACGGCGCCAGCGCGCGGAACTCGTTGTTTTGCCAATCGGCAATGATCAGAAGGCCGCTGTCGGTTGCTTCAACCATCTGTTCCGGTGTCGGCGGTTCATAGTTGAACAGGTAAGACCGGTCGCCACGGGATTTGATTTCTCCACTGCCATCAATGACATAGGCCTCGCGCAAGCCCCGCTGAATCTGCGATTGTCCCTGTGCCAGAACCTCGCGCAGTTCTGCGTCCGAGATGTAGAAGTCCAGCGTTCGCGCATTGTCGAGGAATCGGGAAAGAACGATGGCGTCCTGTGTCAGGCCGCTGCGGTGTTCAAGCTCATAGGCTTCGGCCGCCGACAGGGATGATCCGACAACCTGCCGGACCCGATCCGAAAACCATCCCTCAAGCCCGATATTCACTGTAAGGCCGGCAAAGATCGCGACGGTCACTGTCGGCACTAGGGCCAGCAAGGTGAACGCACCGATCAGCCGCAGGTGCAGACGAGACCCGGCAGATTTTGCCCGGCGTGCAGCGATCAGGCTGAACACCTGCCCCAGAACAAGTGCTGCAACGACCAGCACATAGACCAGATCCGCCAGCAGAATCAGCCGCAGCGTGGGCGCTGCCGAACCCAAATCAAACGGACCGATGACCAGATATGTGGCCAACGCAAGAAGCGGCCCCAAAAGGACCAGCCCCAAGGTGCTAAAATTGCGCAGCTTTCGGGATTTCCGCCACCGATCAATCGATAGGATCAGCCCGCTCTGTGCTCGGGTTGCCACCGTCTGCCCTCATCCTGATGTGCCGCTTTCGCGGCGTACCGCCATATCTCGTGGTCGTTGCCGGGCTTGTACCCGGATGCCACGCTTTGTGTGGCGATATTACATCAGTTTGCGTCGGCGTGTCACCTGAATATCGAGATCGGTGATTTTTTTGCGCAGCGTATTCCTGTTGATCCCCAGCAAATCCGCACATTTCGCCTGATTTCCGCCGGTTGCGTCCAGTGCCTGCTCGATCAAGGGGCCCTCAACCTCGCGTAGGATGCGCTGATACAGGCCCGGAGGTGGCAACAAATTGCCGTGCAGATCAAAATAGCGACGCAAATGACGGGCCACAGAGGCCGAGAGTTTCTCCCTTTCGCCGTCACCAAGAATCGGTTCCGCTTCGGGCTGACTGCCCAAAACCATCTCAACCTCGGCTTTCGATATTTCTTCTGCCCGGCTGGTCAGACTCAGACGTCGGATCGCGTTTTCTAGCTGTCGCACATTGCCGGGCCAAGAATATCGCCGTACCAGTTCTACGGCCTCGGGGCTGAGCCAGCGCTTTGTGCCATGTTCCCGTTCCTCGCGGGCAAGGAAGTGATCAACCAGCAGGGTGATATCGTCCACCCGCTCGCGCAGCGCAGGCACATGGATCGTCGCGCCGCACAGTCGATAATACAGATCCTGACGCACCCGCCCGCTTTCCATCGCTTCGGTCAGATCCGATTGGCTGGTCGCCATAAAACGCGGAAGATGATCGCCGGGCGTGTCCATCATCCGGACAATACGTGCCTGGACCTCATCTTCGATATCAGCGATTTCATCAATCAACAGAGTACCGCCCCGCACCCTGGCCATTATGCGCGCAGGCCCTTCGAGGTCACGCAGATCACCGGCAGTCGCAGTGACGAAGGGCAGCGTGCGTCGGTCCGAGAAATCATGAATAGCGCGTGCTATCAAGGACTTGCCGGTGCCACTTTCACCGGAAATCATGACCGAAAGATCGGTATTCATCACGCGTGCCACAAGGCGATACAGTGCCTGCATCCCCGGAGTGCGCCCAACCAGCGGCAGCTCCTCAGGACGGTCTTCGGCAGGTACGATCGCATCCGCCTGCACGCGTTGCTTTTGCTCCAAGGCCCGTGCGGTCCGCTTCATCAGGTCCGGCAGGTCAAAAGGCTTGGGCAGATAGTCATATGCGTCCGCTTCAGCCGCCTGAATGGCGGTCATGATCGTGTTCTGCGCCGAAATCACGATGACCGGCAAACCCGGACGGTCCTGCGCGATCTTGGGCAACATCTCGAGCCCGTTGCCATCCGGCATGACCACGTCAGAGATTACAACATCCCCTTTGCCCTCGCCGACCCAGCGCATCAGAGTGGTCAGCGAGGATGTCGCATGCACCTTGCACCCGGCCCGCGTCAGGGCCTGAGTCAGTACGGTTCGGATTGTGCGATCGTCATCTGCGACCAGTACTGTGCCATCCATCAGGTGCTCTCCTTACTATCTCTGCCCGGTTGTCCATCTCAGGTCGCGTCACGCGGCGCGCGTCTGAGGGACAGGCGGAATACGGTGTGTCCCGGAACCGACTCGGCCAAAATCCAGCCGTCGTGGTCCGAGATGATTTTGCTGACCAGCGCCAGCCCAAGACCGGTGCCGTTTTCCCTGCCCGACACGAACGGATCGAAAATGTCGCTGCGGATCTTGTCCGGCAGCCCCGGGCCGTCGTCGATGATTTCGATCTGCAGGGGCAAAGAATGCCCCGAACCGTCGCTGCGGCGCAGGCGGAAGGAATGTTCGAAATACGTCCGCAGGCGGATTGTCCCGCCTTTGGGGGACGCCTCGGATGCATTTTTGAGCAGGTTCAACACCACCTGCAAAAGTTGATCCGGGTCACCATAGGCCAGCGGCAACGAGGGGTCGTAGTCTTCGATAATCGTCATATGCGCGCCAAAACCCAACAGCGCTGAGCGCCGCGCACGGTCCAGAACGTCATGGATGTTGACTGGTTTGAAATCTGGCTGGGTCAGGTTCCCAAATTGCTCGACCTGCTCTAACAGCTTCACTATTCGCCGGCTTTCAGCAACGATAAGATCTGTAAGTTCAAGGTCTTGTTGGCTGATATTCATGCTCAGAAGCTGGGCGGCCCCGGTGATCCCCGCCAACGGGTTCTTGATTTCATGCGCCAGCATTTCGGCCATGCCAATCGCCGATTGCGCAGCAGATTTTACCGTGTTGCCCCGCGTCATCCGCCCTGCCAGTTCGCGTGGGGACATGGTCATGATCATTGACCCCGGATGCCCAAGCAGCGGCGCAATTTGCAAAGCGCATTGCAGCGGCGCCCGATTACCTGACCCCACATCGACATCATTCACGAAAAGCGGTGTGCCCTGTTGGCGCGCACGCAAAAACGCTTCTTCCAGTGGGGCATCCACGGCGATCTGGTCCCAGACCGGGTGACCGATGACTGCATTGCGGGACGCATTCAGGAACCCCTCTCCGGCGGAATTCACATCAGTGATCCGGTCATCGGCATCAATGATGAAAGCCGGAACCGGCAGCGATGCCCAGATGTTTTGGTCCGAGGTCATGCTGCTGCCTCTGCGTCGCCGTTCAGGGCATCGCCCAACAGGCGCAGCACCTCGGCGGTATCCCGCGAGGTCAATACCGCACGGCGAAGGGTTGCCGGGGTCGCGGCCTCATCCATGTACCAGCCAAGATGTTTACGTGCCACGCGCAGACCCAGATCGGTGCCGTAAAAGTCCAGCATCGCCTCATAATGACCGCGCACCATGTCGATCAAGTCGCCATTGGCGGGGATGACCGGCGCTTGTGCGCCATATAAATCGTGGCACATCTGGGCCAGAAGCCATGGCTTACCCTGTGCCCCGCGTCCAACCATGACGCCATCGGCGCCTGAGTGGTCCAAAGCCGTGCGCGCTGCATCAGTATCTACGATATCCCCGTTCGCGATGACGGGGATCGAGACTGACTCTTTCACCGCACGGATCGCTTGCCAGTCCGCGCGTCCCTTGTAGAACTGGCATCGCGTACGCCCGTGGATCGTGATCAGTTGGATGCCTGCACCTTGCGCCCGGCGCGCCACGTCCGGCGCGTTTAGCAGGTTGTCGTCCCAGCCCAAACGAGTTTTCAGAGTAACCGGAATGTCGACAGCGTCGACCACGGCCTCAATCAGCGTCAGTGCGTGATCCGGCGTCTTAAGCAGCGCCGAACCGGAATAGCCGTTCGTGACCTTCTTTGCCGGGCACCCCATGTTGATATCAATCACCCGGGCGCCGCGATCGGCCACCTGACGCGCAGCCTCGGCCATCCAATGCGCCTCGCGCCCGGCAAGTTGAACAGCGGTGTTTTCAACGTCAGCAGACAGCTCGGCCCGTTCCCGCACGCCCGGTTTGGCCTGCACCATTTCCTGACTAGCGACCATTTCGCTGACGACCATGCCCGCGCCAAAGCGCATCACCAGATCGCGGAACGGTCGATCGGTGATCCCGGCCATCGGGGCCAGCATGACCGGCGGATTTAAGGTTTTGTCGGCGAGGTGCAGGGTCAACGTGCTTAATCCTTGGGCAGTTGCGTCTTAGATATCGAATTCGGCGCATATGAACAACAAAACGGCAGGAAACAAGCTTGCAAAATCACCACTTGCCTATTTTTTAAGCAACTTGACGCGGGTGATTGCCTCTACATTCACCGCAGCTTAAACACTGCGCTCAAATCATCGGAGAATTCGCCCAATGACCACCGCCGCCATCATCGTCGCCGCAGGACGCGGATTGCGCGCCGGAGGCGGCATTCCCAAGCAATGGCGACCATTAGCCGGACGCAGAGTTGCGGATTGGACCATCGACCGGTTTCGCCATCAGGTCGATCATATTGTTCTGGTGCTGTCCGAGGATGTTCAGAACGCTTGGGATGAGTTTTTAGGCTCTGATCTGCTGCTGGCAAAAGGTGGCAGCGATCGCGCCGGTTCGGTACGGAACGGGCTGGATGTATTGGATGGGATGGGGATCGAACATGTCCTGATTCACGACGTCGCCCGCCCCTGCGTGAACAACCAGACTATTACGGACGTCCTGACCGCCCTAGCCACGAATGAGGCTGCAGCACCCGGTCTGGCCGTCACAGATGCGCTTTGGACCGGTGACGAAGCCGTAGTGACCGGAACGCAGGACCGGACGGGTCTTTTTGCAGCCCAGACCCCTCAGGGTTTTCGATATGACGCGATTGTCGCGGCGCACGCGGCCCATTCTGGCGGCGCGGCGGACGATGTCGAGGTCGCCCGTGCCGCTGGCATGAACGTGGTGATCGTGCCAGGCGACGCCGATAACATCAAAATCACAAGACCCGAGGATTTTGCCCGGGCGGAACGCATATTGGGGACGGACATGGATGTAAGACTGGGCAACGGCTATGACGTGCATCGCTTTGGCGACGGGGATCACGTGATCCTGTGCGGCGTCAAAATTCCGCATGACCGGGGGCTACAGGGCCACTCGGATGCGGATGTCGGCATGCATGCGGTTACTGATGCAATCTATGGCGCGCTGGCGCAGGGCGATATTGGCCAGCACTTTCCGCCCACGGACCCGCAATGGAAGGGCGCGGCAAGCGAGATCTTCCTGCGCCACGCGGTCGAGCTGTCGGTCCAGATGGGTTACAACATCTCGAATGTTGATTGCACGCTGGTCTGCGAATACCCAAAGATCGGTCCGCACGCGCCCGCGATGCGTGAAGAAATGGCGCGCATTATGGGGCTGCGCGTCGATCAGATCTCGGTCAAGGCGACCACGTCCGAACGCCTTGGTTTTACCGGGCGAAGCGAAGGCATCGCCTCATTGGCGACAGCTTGTCTGGTGAAGTCATGAACGCCGCGCAATTGATCGGGACGGTTTGCGGCGTCGGATATCTGCGCCCGGCACCAGGAACATGGGGATCTCTGGCCGCCCTGCCCCTGGCCTGGGTTCTGCATACGCTGGGCGGATTTCCCTTGTTGGTCATCGCCACTGTGGCCGTTTTTGTCGGTGGCCTGTGGGCCACCAAAGTGATGACTACTGGGCAGGAAGATCACGACCCGTCCGAAATCGTCATCGACGAAGTAGCCGGGCAGTTCATCGCGCTTTGGGCCATTTCCTACCCATCTTGGGCGCATGGAATTGATATCACAGCCCTTTGGCCCGGCTGGATCGCAGGTTTCCTTCTGTTTCGCCTGTTCGACATCACGAAACTCGGCCCGGTGGGTTGGGCTGACCGCAAAGGTGACGCGATGGGTGTGATGCTGGACGATGTGATCGCCGGCGTCTTTGCCGGGATCGGCGTTCTGGTTCTCGCCGGCATCTCACACGGTGTTCTGGGCCTATGAATGTCGCCGCTTTGCTTGACCGCGCCAAGTCGCAAGGCGTGATGATCGCGACAGCCGAAAGCTGCACCGGCGGCATGGTCGCTGCCGCACTGACGGATATTCCAGGCAGCTCGGCCGTGGTGGATCGCGGGTTTGTCACCTACACCAATGAAGCCAAGCAGCAGATGCTGGGTGTGCAGCCCGAAACGCTGGAAACTCATGGCGCGGTGTCCGAGGAAGTGGCGCAAGAGATGGCCGATGGCGCGTTGAGGAATTCAGACGCGCAATTGACTGTGTCCATCACCGGCATCGCGGGTCCAGGTGGATCCGAATTCAAACCCGAAGGCCGCGTGTGCTTTGGATTGGCAGTGGACGGGCAGAAGACGATAACCGAAACCGTGGAATTCGGAGCGTTGGGGCGTGACAAGGTGCGGCTGACCGCCCGCGATCATGCCTTGGACCTGTTGTCGCACGGCCTTTCGTCAATTGCTTAATAATCTAGCACTCCACTCATTTTGGCGCTCATTTAATCACCGGTTCACAAAAGGCCCTTAAAACAGGCGTCAAAAACCACCTCTGCCTCTTTTTTCCCCGCCTTCTCTCCGCTTCAACGCCAGCTACGCAAGCTGAAGACGCCACAGAGGAGACCGGCTGATGAACGGAGCCGATACCGCCTGGATCATAGTTGCAACTGCACTGGTCCTATTCATGACATTGCCGGGCCTCGCCCTGTTCTATGGCGGCCTCGTGCGCGCCCGCAACGTGCTGAGCGTTTTCATGCACTGCTTCTCAATCGCCTGTTTGATGAGCATCCTGTGGCTGAACGCCGGATACTCGATCGCATTTGGTGACGGCGGATCGGGCCTGTGGGGCGGTCTTGGCAAAGCCTTCCTGAACGGAGTTGATGTCGACAGCCTGTCGGGCACCCTGCCCGAGGTTCTGTTCTTTGCCTTTCAGATGACCTTTGCAATCATCACTCCGGCTCTGATCATTGGCGCGTATGTCGAACGTGTGGGTTACGGGTTTGTCATGATATTCTCGGGCCTGTGGATGCTGCTGTGTTACGCACCTGTCGTCCACTGGATCTGGGGCGGCGGCATTCTGACCGATGGCGGCATTCTGGGCGAGATCGGCGTGCGTGACTTTGCCGGTGGCATTGTGGTGCATGAAACGGCAGGTCTGGCCGCGCTGATCATCGCCGTGGTCCTTGGCCCGCGCCGCAACCGCACAACCCCGCCACACAACCCTGGCTACGTCATGATCGGCGCCGCGATGCTTTGGGTTGGCTGGTTTGGCTTCAACGGCGGTTCACAATTGGCGGCAGATGGCGGTGCCGCTATGGCGATAACAGTCACTCATATCTCAGCCGCAACCGCATCGCTGACATGGGCGCTGTATGAACGCATCAAATACGGCAAAGCCTCGATGGTGGGCCTGGTTACAGGTACGATTGCGGGTCTGGCCTCTATCACCCCAGCCTCGGGATATGTTGATCCGGTTCAAGCGCTGATCATCGGTGCCCTAGCAGGCGTGTTGTGTCAGGAGGCCGTGAACATCATCCGTAACAAGCTGAACATCGACGACACTCTGGACGTGTTCGCGGTGCACGGCGTAGGCGGCATCTTTGGCACCATCATGATCGCTGTGTTCGGCCTGGGTGCCTGGACCGCGCAGTTGGGCGGGCTGGTCATCGTAGGTGTCTTTACGGCAGTTGTCACATTTGTGTTGATCAAGGTGGTTGCGCTGATCACCCCGCTTCGCGTAGATGCAGAAACCGAGACAAACGGGCTCGATCTTTCGGTACACGGCGAGCGTGCCTATGACATGAGCAGCTAAGCCCACCTTGGCTGCCTCTTGCCCGCAAGGGCCAAAGCGGGCCTCTTCGTGAGGTCCGCTTTTCTTTTGCGCACACCCCTCTCGACTCTGGGACGGGGGACAGGCTATCAGCCCGCAACGTCATTTTGTCCCGAGGTTGCACCATGATCCCCAGCTCTTTCCCCGATAGCACCGAAATCGCCCGCCTGACCGCGCGGATGCTGCTGGAGATCAAGGCCGTCCATTTCAATTCGCGTGAGCCGTTCACACTGGCCAGCGGCTTGCCCAGCCCGACCTATATCGACTGCCGCAAGCTGATCTCGTATCCGCGCATACGGTCGACCCTGATGGATTTCCTGACGGTCACCGTGATGCGAGATGCCGGGTTTGAGGCATTCGACAATATCGCTGGCGGTGAGACCGCGGGCATCCCATTCGCCGCTATGGTCGCCGAACGTATGGCGCTGCCGATGACCTATGTGCGCAAAAAGCCCAAGGGTTATGGCCGCAATGCCCGTATCGAAGGCGCGATGAGCGAAGGTGAGCGCGTTCTGCTGGTCGAGGATCTGACCACCGATGGCGGGTCCAAGCTGTCCTTCGTGGATGCGATCCGCGAAACAGGTGCCACTTGTGGGCACACGGCGGTCATTTTCTACTATGGCATCTTCCCCGAGACCGAAAAAACCTTGGGCGACCACGGCATCCAACTGCATCACCTGTGCACATGGTGGGATGTTCTGGCCGAGGCCAAAGCGCAGAAAGCCTTTGATCAGGAAACACTTGACGGTGTCGAAGCCTTCCTGAAAGACCCGCGTGGCTGGCAGGAAGCAAATAAATCCACGTAAACCTCTTGTGGACAGATTGGGGATAAGCCCAGAAGAATCGGTCGACCGGCCACGATATCTGGTGACTTTCCCCCCAATTCCTACATAATAAGCTACGCATACACAGGTATCCAAACTGTCAGGAAAGTTATCCCAAGGCTTTATCCATAGTTAGCCACAGGTATTTCCAGATAGCCGACACGCCAAAATAGCGTGTAGAAAGCGCCGCAGGGCAGCGGGGACAAAATGAACGAGATAAGCAGCATCGAGCAGGCAGCAGCTCGGATTCAGAACGCCGAAACCATGCCGCATTCCATTGAGGCCGAACAGCAGCTTCTGGGTGCGATCCTGACCAATAACGATCTTTATGATCGGGTCGCCTCAATCATCGGGGCCGAGCATTTCTATGACCCGGTTCACTCCCGGATTTATGAGGTCGCCTCGACCCGGATTGCTAAGAATGCACTGGCCTCGCCGGTGACACTAAAATCCTTCATGGCCGAGGATGAGGGCCTGCAGGAACTGGGTGGCCCGGCCTATCTGGTCAAACTGGCAGGCGCATCGATCAGCGCCTTTGCGGTGCATGACTATGCCCAGATGATTTATGATCTGGCCATCCGGCGCGAGCTGATCCGCCTGGGCCGCGATATCTCGGACAAGGCAGCGCGGGTCGACATCAGCAGCGAACCAAAAGAACAAATCGTCGAAGCCGAGCAACAGCTTTATCAGTTATCCGAGCAGGGCCAGACCGAACAGGGATTTCAATCCTTCCTCAAGGCGGTCACAGAAGCCGTCAACGTCACCAACGAAGCGTACCAGCGCGGTGGTGGCATGGCAGGGATTTCCACCGGTCTGGCCGACTTGGACAAACAACTGGGTGGCTTGCACCCGTCTGACCTGATCATTCTTGCCGGTCGTCCGTCGATGGGAAAAACCTCTCTGGCGACCAACGTGGCATTCAATGTCGCCAAGGCGTACAAACGTGGGCTGAAACCGGACGGCTCAGAGGGCGCGGTTGACGGCGGTGTCGTTGGCTTTTTCTCATTGGAAATGAGTGCCGAACAGCTGGCCGGTCGTGTTCTGGCTGAAGCCTCCGAAATTTCATCCCATAAGATCCGCCAAGGTGACATGACCGAGTCCGAGTTCCGCCGCTTTGTCGACGCGGCCAAGGAACTGGAAGCCTGCCCGCTTTTCATTGACGACACGCCCGCCCTGCCGATTTCGCAGTTGGCGGCTCGGGCACGCCGTTTGAAGCGGACACATGGTTTGGACCTGCTCGTTATCGACTACCTGCAGCTATGCCGGGGAATGGCCGAAAACCGCGTCAACGAAATTGCCGAGATTTCGATGGGCATGAAGGCCATCGCCAAGGAATTGCAAATTCCAGTGATCGCCCTGTCCCAGCTTTCGCGTCAGGTAGAAAATCGCGACGACAAGCGCCCGCAATTGTCCGACCTGCGGGAATCAGGCTCGATCGAACAGGACGCCGACGTGGTGATGTTCGTGTACCGCGAGGAGTACTACAAGGAACGCGAAAAGCCCGGCGATCACGAACTCGAAAAGATGGAAGAGTGGAAGCAGGCCATGGAACGTCTGCACGGCAAGGCCGAAGTCATTGTCGGCAAGCAGCGCCACGGTCCCATCGGCACGGTCGACCTCTCGTTCGAGGCGCAGTTCACCCGTTTTGGAAACCTGGTCAAACCGTGGCAACAGGACGGACAGATTGAGGGGTATTAATCCTCACCACAGCTCGGGTTTGTTGAATGCACTGACACATTGAGATGGCCCCTTGAACGGCGCCATCTCAGCCCCTGTCAACGATTGCCCCAACCACCCGTGCGGATGGCTTAACGGCAAAGGAGCTTGGGCGACTTTTTCTGAAATCGGCAAAAACCCGGTTTTGCCGTAGTAGTTCGGATCGCCGTAAGTCACCACAAAATCCACTTTGTCACGGCGCAGCTCGTCCAACCCAAACGCGATCAGTCGCTGCCCTATCCCCGCTTTCTGGCGATCCGTACGCACGGCAACCGGCGACATCAGGAACACCTGTCGCGGATCTTGGTCAAAGCGCAGCCGCGAAAACAGGATGCAACCCAGCACTTGGGGGCCATCATGGGCAATGGCTGCACTCAAATCGCCGTCAGGCGTTGTGGCCAACAGATCCGAAACCAACGCGCCGATCGCGGTCCCTTCTTCATCGCTTTCCGAAGCCGTGAACACCCTCCTGAACAAGCCGGGCAGCGCGGCCTCCCATTCATCTTTCCCTGTCGTGAATTTCATGGTGAACTCTCTCCAATCGTCCGTGGGTCTGTATCTGGTTCAACGATTACACGCCGATGCACCCGGTTGAACATAGGACGGATACAATGGCGATGCAGAGGCGAGCCGAACATGTTTTTACGCCAATGCCTTGCACCGTTGGCCAATAGTTGCCCATGAACGCGGACAAGTTTGCATTTATAGCCGTCTACCCCCTTGACCTGCCGTGATCCAATGTCATGAACGGTTCCATGAGTACCGCACGTTTGACGATTAATCTTCAGGCGCTGGCCAGCAACTGGCGCGCGCTCGATGCAAAAACGGATGTCGAGACCGGCGCCGTGGTCAAAGCTGACGCCTACGGCCTGGGGGCCGAGCCTGTGTCCGCGACCCTGGCAGAGGAAGGCGTTCGCAAATTCTTTGTTGCAGTTGCCGAAGAAGGGGTTGCCGTGCGTAAGGCCATCGGCCCCGGACCGATGATCGCTGTATTCTCGGGTCATATGGAAGGTGACACCGATCTACTGCGCGATCACGATCTGACGCCGCTGATCAATGCGCCCGAGCAATTCATGCGCCATCAACAGGCGCTTCCAGATCATCCCTTTGGTATTCAGCTGGACAGCGGCATGAACCGCCTGGGTCTGGAATCTGCTGACTGGGCTGAACTGCGCCCAAAGGCCGAGGCACTGAACCCCGTCGTAATGATGTCGCACCTGGCCTGTTCGGACGAACCCGATCATCCAATGAATCGCCAGCAACTAAAGACCTTCCGCGAGATGACTGATGGCACCGCATCACCAAGGTCGCTGGCGGCCACAGGCGGTACGTTTCTTGGACCCGAATTCCACTTTGATTTCTGCCGCCCCGGCGTCGGCCTGTACGGCGGCATGCCTTTTGCCGAAGCTAAACCGGTGGTGACGGTTGACCTGCCGGTGATCCAAGTTCGCCCGGTCGAGGTCGGTGAATCGGTCGGATACGGCAACAGCTGGATCGCGCGCCGCCCCTCTCGCATTGCGACCGTTGCCGCTGGTTACGCAGACGGTTTGCACCGCGCCATCGGCGGTGGGATCGACGCGTTTTCCGGCAGCCAGCCTTGCCCTGTTGTCGGACGCATCTCGATGGATCTGATCACGGTAGACGTCACCGATCTGCCCGAAGATCCCGAACGCCTGCGCATTCTGAACGGACATCAAACAGTCGACGACCTGGCCGAAGCCGCCGGCACCATCGGATATGAAATCCTGACGTCGCTGGGCACGCGTTTTTCCCGGGGATACGTCGAATGAACCCTTTGGCCGTGCTGGGTGGGCTGGGCCGTGCTGTCCTGTCCATGCTTGCCAACTTTGGCAAGGTGGGAATTTTCGCGCTGGACGCGATCTCGCACATCTTTCGGCCGCCCTATTATCCGCGCGAGTTTGCCGTTGCCCTGATGAATGTGGGCTGGCTGTCGCTGCCGGTTGTTGGCCTGACCGCAATCTTCACTGGTGGTGCGCTGGCCTTGCAAATCTATGCGGGCGGCGCGCGTTTCAACGCCGAGGCCGTGGTACCCCAGATCGTTGCCATCGGCATGGTGCGCGAACTTGGGCCGGTGCTGGTTGGTCTGATGATCGCCGCGCGCGTGACCTCATCCATTGCAGCAGAAATCGCTACGATGAAAGTGACCGAGCAGATTGACGCGCTGGTCACCCTGTCGACCCACCCGATGAAATACCTGACGGCGCCGCGGGTTCTGGCCGCACTCATCACCGTGCCCTTACTGGTCGGGATCGGTGATGTCATCGGCATCGCAGGTGGCTATGTGGTTGCGACCCAAAATCTGGGTTTCAACGCGGCCACGTACCTGCAAAACACGGTCAATTTCCTTGAAACCAAAGACATCGTGTCATCGCTGGTTAAAGGCGCAGCCTTCGGCCTGATCGCAGCCATCATGGGCTGTTATTACGGCATGAACTCGGGCCGGGGTGCGCAAGGCGTTGGCCGAGCGACCAAGTCATCGGTCGAATCCGCCGCGATCATGATCCTCGCTGCCAACTTCATTCTCACAGGGGTGTTCTTCTCGGTATGATCAGGATGGAGAACGTAGCAAAAGCCTTTGGCGACAATCAGGTTCTGCAGAGCATGAGCCTTGAGATCCCCAAGGGCACCTCGATGGTCATCATCGGTGGTTCAGGCACCGGCAAGTCTGTGGCGCTGAAGTGCATTCTGGGCCTGATCAAGCCCGACGGCGGCATGATCTACGTGAACGGCAAAGACGCGGCCAAGGGCGATCGTGATAAATTTCTGGCCCGCTTCGGAATGCTGTTTCAGGGCGCGGCGCTGTTCGATTCCCTGCCCGTCTGGCAGAACGTTTCCTTCCGCCTGCTGCGCGGTCCGTTGAAGCGCCCCGCCGAATACGCGCGTGAGATCGCCATCGAGAAACTTCGCCGCGTGGGCCTGAAATCCGACGTGGCCGACCGCTTTCCGTCCGAACTGTCGGGTGGCATGCAGAAACGCGTAGGCCTTGCCCGCGCCATCGCGGCCGAGCCCGAGATCATTTTCTTTGACGAGCCCACCACCGGCCTGGATCCGATCATGTCCGGCGTCATCAACGATCTGATCCGCGAGATCGTGACCGAGATGGGCGCCACCGCGATGACCATCACCCATGACATGAGCTCGGTCCGCGCGATTGCCGACAACGTGGCCATGCTGCACGGAGGGGTCATCCAATGGACCGGCCCGGTCAGCCAGATGGATGCCTCGGGCGATCCCTACGTGGAGCAATTCATCAGCGGGAGCGCAGAGGGGCCGATTGAGGCGGTAAGATAAAGATGAACGTCAGCCTGATAGAACTATCAGATTTCATAAGGCTTTTGGGCCTTGCGTATTTGGCGGGTATTGTGATCTCTACATCCGGCGTTTTTCCCGCCTTCGCGAAGCCACAGTTTTCGAACAGCAAATACGACGAATCTCAGACCCTTATTCAAACAAAACAGCTCGGCTGGAGGTTCGGACTGTTAGCCGAAGACGAGAGCAATGCCAAAGCAACCGTTCTGACTTGGATAGCGGTAGTTGTTCTAATCGTGGTGGCCTACTTTGGATTGCGCTGGGCAGAAAATGCACAAATCCCTGCACTGAATATCACTCTGGGAATTACGTGCATCTTTTTAGGGCTTAACTGCCGCAGACTATTTTTGCGAAAATGGGCTGGAAAAGCATGGAAAATCGACTTTGCAAGCTTTCTGGTTGGATTGTTTATTTTGATTACCCAAATATAGATTCATGCTCCGCCTCGCTACCCTCTCGCTCCTGATCCTCTACCCCATCGCATGGTTCGCCCCGCTGATGCGCGCGGGGTTCCTGCCGGTCTTCGGCCTCAGCGAGATCAGCGTCATCACCGGCCTGCAGTCGCTGTGGAAATCAGACGTCTTTCTGGCACTGATCGTCACCATCTTCGCCCTGTTTGCGCCCTATATCAAAACAATCGGTACGGCCCTGATCCAATGGGACATGCTGGACCCACGCGTCCAACCCGCACTCAACATCCTCGGGAAACTGGCTATGGCCGACATTTTCCTCATCGCGCTTTACATCACGCTGGCCAAGGGAATCTCTTACGCCACAATCCAAACCGCGTGGGGTCTTTACCTGTTTACGGCGTGCATTCTGGCCTCGCTCGCATTGGGCCACATTACCGAAATGACACGCGGATCACGAAATCCTCAGACGTAATTGATTGAAAACGCTTATCTGAGTATCATCTTTATATTTCGAGCAGAAAATTTTTGTAGTTTCGGTCCTGAGCGGATCATTCTGTGTGTGTTAGATGTTCCCCGCTTTGGGCTGGTGTGTTCCGGTTTCAAAAGGAGTTCGTCTAAGATGACTGCCCTCCACAACATCACATTGCAATTTCAGAATGCCTTTTTAAGATTGACTTTTTTCCTCATTTGCACTGCGGCATTGTTCCTGGTCGGTGCCTGTCTTTTATCCGCCTTGGGGGTTCTGCCCTGGCTGTCCATGCAGGCCGGTTTCGGCAACGATCCGGCCATGGACGCGGGCATGTATATCCAGATCGGCCTGACCGTGCTGATTCTCATGCTGGCGTTCTATCTGCCCGCTAATGCCCGGATGATGGCGCTTGAAACGTCACATCGTAAGTTCTCATTGAACATGTATGACGTGGCTCAGGCCTACCAATTGGCCCATTCAGCGGATCGCGGCGAAACGTTTCTGCTGTCCTCGGAATTCGACGCAGTTAAGGAAAGGATGGCCTTCCTGCGCCACCACCCCGACCTGCAATCGCTCGAACCCGAAATCCTGGAGCTGGCCGCACAAATGAGCCATATCAGCCAAGAGCTGGCGGAAACCTATGGCGATGCCCGCGTCAGCCGCGCCCGCACGTTCCTGCAGCAACGTCAGGAAGAGATTGAAACGTTCCAGAAGCGGATCGAAGAAGCGCAGGTCATCCAGCATGAGCTGCGCCAATGGACCCACGATATCGAAATGGAAGAATCCATTGCCAAATCGCAGCTGGCGCGTTTGCGGGACGAACTGTTTGAATTGCTGCCCGAATTGTCGGCACAGCTTCAATCGCCCCTAGACGACCGCGATCCCAAGAAATCGAGCGTCATAGCGATGTCGCCGCCCCGCGCCGCCGAATAGGCGCGACAGCGCCCGCCGGGAACGATGGCCCATCGGGCCTGAGGACGCGGCGCGCCACCGGCGGAGATGAAAGCCCTGCAAGGGCTTGAAGAACCGCCCGCGCTCGGGCACCAAGGCCGAATGGCAAAGACAACTTTCTCCTGCTCGGCCTGTGGCGCAACGCATTCCCGGTGGTCCGGTCGGTGCGACGGCTGCGGTGAATGGAACACAATCACGCAAGACGTGCCTCTTTCGGCTGGCCCTGCAAAGAAATCCCTCGGCGGCAAACGTGGCCAGTCCATTACACTCACGGACCTGTCGACCGAGGAAACACCGCCGCCGCGCACTTTGTGCGGCGTAGAAGAACTGGACCGCGTTTTGGGTGGCGGTCTGGTCCCGGCCTCGGCCCTGCTGGTTGGGGGCGACCCGGGGATTGGCAAGTCGACGTTGCTGTTGCAGGCCGCAGCGCGGTTTGCACGTGCGGGCGTCAAGACGATTTACGTGTCTGGCGAAGAAGCCAGCGCTCAGGTGCGCATGCGCGCGCGCCGTCTGGGTTTAGAGGACGCACCGGTTCAACTGGCCGCCGAAACCAACCTGCGGAACATTCTGACGACGCTTGAGGCTGAGAAACCCGGTCTGGCCATCATCGACTCGATTCAGACCATGTGGGCCGACAATGTGGACAGCGCACCGGGCTCGGTGTCACAAGTCCGGGCCGCTGCGCATGAATTGACCACGTTTGCGAAACGACACGGTGTTTCAATCATCATGGTCGGCCACGTCACCAAAGAAGGTCAAATTGCAGGTCCTCGCGTCGTCGAACATATGGTCGACACCGTCCTTTACTTCGAAGGCGAGCGCGGCCATCAGTTCCGCATTCTGCGGGCGGTCAAGAACCGCTTTGGCCCTGCGGACGAGATCGGCGTGTTCGAAATGACAGGCAAAGGCCTGGCACAGGTGACCAATCCATCGGCCTTGTTTCTGTCCGAGCGCGGCACACCCAGCCCTGGGTCAGCCGTATTTGCCGGGATCGAAGGCACACGCCCCGTTTTGGTTGAATTACAAGCGCTTGTGGCCCCGTCTCCACATTCACAACCACGCCGGACCGTTGTCGGTTGGGACAGTGGAAGGTTGGCAATGATCCTCGCCGTG
Organism: Ruegeria sp. CDSA034; assembly: GCF_059612275.1. Classification (NCBI taxonomy): domain Bacteria; kingdom Pseudomonadati; phylum Pseudomonadota; class Alphaproteobacteria; order Rhodobacterales; family Roseobacteraceae; genus Ruegeria; species Ruegeria sp. CDSA034. Next base: position 424,636 of record NZ_JBXWQH010000003.1, on the reverse strand, counting down.
CTTGAAGCACGCTGCGGCATCCCTTTTGCAGGTCTCGATGTGTACCTCAATGTCGCAGGCGGATTGAAAATCGGTGAACCCGCCGCAGATTTGGCCGTTGCCGCAGCCCTTCTGAGTGCCCGAGAAGACACAGCCCTGCCCGCAGATACCGTTGTTTTCGGAGAAATCTCGTTATCTGGGGCACTTAGACCGGCCCCACAGACCGAAAACAGGTTGAAAGAAGCCCAAAAACTTGGTTTCACATCGGCAATCGCTCCGGCGGGCGGCAAAACCGGTACTGTGGCAGGTCTGACACTCACCCGACCCTCTGATTTGGTTGGGTTTGTTGGCGAAACCTTCGGAGCAGGTTAAAGTCGCCCCCTGAGGGGCAGAAAAAAAACAGGCGAGGGCCATGGAAGGTTTTACAATAATTGACGGGGTCGTTGCCCTGATCGTCGTCGTTTCAGGCATTCTTGCCTATTCGCGCGGCTTCTTACGTGAGGTTCTGGCCATCGCAGGCTGGGTCGCAGCCGCAGTGCTGGCCTTTATTTTCGCACCCCAAGCGGTGCCACTGGTCAAAGAGATTCCGGTTGTTGGGGATTTCCTGCGCGACAGCTGCGAATTGTCCGTCATTACGGGCTTTGCTGCAGTGTTTGCAGTTGCACTTATTATTGTCAGCATCTTTACGCCCTTGTTTTCGTCGATCGTCCAGCGATCTGCTTTGGGCGGACTGGATCAGGCACTTGGCTTTTTCTTCGGCATCGCCCGCGGCATCCTGTTGGTTGCCATCGCGTTCTTTGTCTATGACACGGTCATGACGGGTCAATCCTATACGATCGTTGACGAAAGCCGTTCGGCCAAGGTGTTCGAGCAGTTCAGCGACAAGATCGAAGAACAGAACCCCGAAGCGGCTCTTGGCTGGGTCACCCGCCAATATGAAGAACTGGTCGCCAGCTGCACGGAAGGTTCCGCACCGGCCGAGGATCTGACGGCCCCCACGACTACGGAATAAATGCCTGGCACGGGTCCCACCCATGCTGCAATTGTTGAAACGAGCCGCCGCATTGCCGGCGGCTCGTCTTCGTTTGTGCCCGAGCTTTTGTAATTGTCTGGAAGATCTTTCACTGAACGGTTGTCATTAAGAACTTCTTGGGTGTCTTGCCGGGTCTTCAAAAAACCCACACATCCCGATCAAAACCCTCCTAAAAGCGCACTTCTACTTGAGTTTCCAAGTGTTCTTTTTCGGTTGTCCGTTTTCGTAGATCCGAAACTCGTTTGCGCCGATGCGTTCGACGCTCCAGCACTTTTGCCCCCAATTCCCTTTCTCACACCACTGATCGTCTTTGACGAACCAGTCCCCCGTGTATTTGTCCTTACCGTCCCAAAGCCCGTTGAGTTTGCCGTTCTTCTTGCTTGTTGCCTTGCTGTATGCCTGAATCCACGGCGTCTTTCCGTCATTGTTAGAGACGCCAGACAACTGGCCGCCAGGTATTGTGGCAAGAAGCTCTTCCTGAGTCATGAAAACCTGCGCAAACGCTGTTGTCGTCGTCATGGCTCCAAAGCCTGCAGCAATGACTGCCACGCTCAGAAATGAACGCACACTTTTGAGTTGAAAATTACAAAGCCCGTAAGACATGAAACACATCCTTTTCGACAAATCCGAGATTGTAATGACTACTTTTCCCGTTGAGCTACCAGAGAGTCTCAACGCTAGGATTGTATCATAATGACACCAAAACCCCAAAAACTGACGCTGATGGCGCACTGTGGAAGGAAATCACGTCTAATCCGGTCCCATTCCGGGCGCCCGACCAGACCCACCAGATACCCGCTTGTCAGAGCCCGGTACAAAAACAATTAGCTGAAGAGTTTTCGAGATATCTTTTCGACAAAAAAAGGGCACTGGTTCGCAGCTACACCCGTTTATTTTTGCTTAGTAAATCTTCGAGTTCAGACGAACCCTTCGCCTGCACAAACCGTGCATCTGATCGTCTTCAAACCGAAACAACCGTCGCAGCGATTAAAAATCGGCTTTCCGTGAATGTCGCGACTTTTGATGACTTCACCCGATCCGTTACAGATCTGGCAAGGTGCCCGCCCCATACCCCTGCATCGGTGACACCGGCGCTTTACCGGTTCTTCTTTTTTGTTTCCTTGTTTGTGCTGCCACATGGCGGGTATCCGATCGAACCTTTATCATTGCCGAAAACTCACTATGTCGACCATGACACCACATGCCTGCGGTCCCTGTCACCTTTTCATGTTGTTTTTGACAAAATCCGCATGCGTCAAATCGCGAATGTGATCCTTTGATGACACAGGCGCGCTTAGGCATTATGTGAGTGGCGAACTGACATGGAATCGGAGCTGCCGATCTTGCTGTATCTGTTTTCTTGCGCGCTTGCCCTTGCGACGCTGGCGTGTTTGCGCCGCCAATCGGCCGGGCGGCAATGCGTACAGATATCGCTGTCCAGACGGCCCGACCCGCACACCTAATCAACATAAACACGTCATGGAAATTGGAGCCCGTATATGTGTGGCATTTTAGGGATCGCAAGCAGGACACATGATGTCTTTGCGGAAATCTATGACGGGCTGCTGATGTTGCAGCACCGGGGTCAGGATGCCTCGGGGATTGTGACCTATACCGGCGAATTCTTCCGTGAGAAGAAAGCCAACGGGTTGGTCAAAGACGTCTTTAACGCCAGTGACGCCGAGACCCTGCTGGGACAGGTCGGTATGGGGCATGTGCGCTATCCTACGGCCGGATCGCTCAGCGCGGCTGAGGCGCAGCCGTTTTTCGTCAACGCGCCCTATGGCATCTATTTGGTCCATAACGGCAATATCACCAACACCGCCGAGCAGCGCGAGAAAGTCACCGCCAAATACAGCCGTCATCTTCGCACCACGTCGGATTCAGAGATTATGCTGAATGTGCTGGCCGACAAAGTGGCCGACGCAATCAAGGTCAATGGCAATGCCGAACCGATCCGCAACATCTTTGCCGGTGTGAAGATGACGATGGAGCGCGTTCAGGGCGCCTATTCAGTGATCTGTCTGGTGGCCGGTGTTGGCATGCTGGCGTTCCGCGATCCTTACGGCATTCGCCCCCTGTCGGTTGCCAAGCGCGATGTGGATGGGGACGGCGACGATTATGCCTTTGCGTCCGAAGACGTGGCATTCGGCATCAACGGATTTGAAAAGCTGCGTGATGTGAAACCGGGTGAGGCCATCCTGATTGACCTCGATGGCAACATGCACACGTTCCAGGCAGTCGAGGGCCAGCTGACTCCCTGTATCTTCGAATACGTCTATCTGGCCCGTCCGGATTCGCTGTTGGATGGTGTTTCGGTCTACAAAACCCAGATGCGTATGGGCCAGACCCTGGCGCGCCAGATCGAGGCTGCGGGCCTTGAGATCGACCGCATCATCCCCGTACCCGATAGCGCCCGCCCAGTGGCGTTGGAGGTCGCAAAGGCGACTGGCATTCCCTATCGTGAAGGTCTGGTCAAAAACCGCTATGTAGGCCGCACATTCATCATGCCTGGTCAGGAAGAGCGTCAGAAATCCGTACGCCGCAAGCTGAACGCCGTTCCGTTGGAGTTTAAGGGCCACAACGTATTGCTGATCGACGATTCCATCGTGCGCGGCAACACGATCAAAAAGATCGTTCAAATGTGCCGTGAAGCCGGGGCCAAGAAGGTGTTCATCGCCAGCGCCTCGCCACCGGTGAAGTTTCCAAACGTTTATGGCATCGACATGCCCACCAAGCATGAGTTGATCGCAAACGGTAAGAACATTGAGGATATCCGGCAGGAGCTGGGCGCAGACGCCCTGTTCTATCAGGACCTCGATGACCTGATTTGGTCCGCCAAGGAAGGCAACCCGGATATCGAATCCTTCGATTGCTCGTGCTTTGACGGTAACTACATCACCGGCAGCGTCAGCGAAGACTATCTGGACAGCCTCGAAAACAGCAGCCGAGTCAGCAAGAAAAAGCAGGACATGCAGGTGCCCGGCGGATCCTGGAACGCGGCCAAACTAGCGTCCGGCTAAGGACATACCCGCGAATCAGATTGCAGTGATGGCCCGATTCGCAATTGCGATGCGGACCTTTTCACGTATGGGCCACGCCTGATCGGTTGGTTTTCGCGCACAACTTTTCGATGAAGAAACCGCAATTGCAGGAACTTCGGCGACGCAGCTATTCAGCCGCGCTATCACGCAATCCCCGCCTCTTTAGTTCCCGTCCTTCGTTTGATAGCGCATTTGCCGAACCACTCATAAAATAAGGGGTCAGGCCAACGTGGCCAGGCCGAAAATTATGTCAAACGCCAACGTCAAAAACGCGGCCACACAGACGGGCGCGCTAAAGAAGAACTCAGTCTCTGTGCTGGGCGTCTTTGGTCCAAAAGCTGACATGCGTGCGTTGGTGCGCCTGTCGTCAGGCCGGGTCAAAGAGGTCAAGCCCGGCAGCCGGGTGTCGTCGGGCACTGTGATTGCCATTGATGACGAAGGCGTCATGCTGCGACAAAGCGGCCAGACCAAGCGGATCGTCATCCCCGGAAGTTAATCTGCCTTGACGCCCTGCGCGCATGGGTTCAAACCGCCCTTATGACCGATCAGACTAAAATTGCCCTCATCACCGGGGCTTCGCGCGGATTGGGTGCTGCCCTGGCCGAAGCTCTGGCACCCGAGTATCACATCGTCGCCGTCGCCCGCACCACTGGTGGGCTGGAAGAGTTAGACGACCGGATCAAAGCCAAAGGTGGCGCGGCCACGCTTGCGCCGATGGACATCGCGGACCCGAACGCCATGGCGACCCTGTGCCGGGGGATTCATGACCGATGGGGCAAAGTTGATCTGTGGATGCACACTGCAGTCCACACCTCGGCCCTGACGCCTGTGCATTTCGTGGACCCCAAGGAATGGACGAAGGCGGTCAACATCAACGCAACAGCCACGTCGGTTCTGATCCCGTATATTGCGCCCCTGTTGGGCGACAGCGGCCATGCGGTGTTTTTTGACGATCCCAAGGCGGGTGAGAAGTTCTATGGCATCTATGGCGCAACCAAAGCCGCGCAACTGGCGCTTGCCCGCAGCTGGGCGGTAGAGACAGAACGTACAGGTCCGCGCGTGTCCATCGTGGAACCCGCGCCAATGCCCACGGCTGTGCGCGCTCGGTTCCACCCCGGCGAAGACCGCGATGTGTTGACTAGTCCTGCGGATGAGGCGGCCAGAATTCTGACGCTGTTTTAGGTATAGCCCTTTTAGCCATGCCTCCGGTGGGGATATTTTGGCCAGATGTAGCGGGCGGATTACGTGATATGTACGCCGTTGCGCCCAGCCAGATCGACAAAGAACTGCCATGCCACGCGACCCGAGCGTCCGCCCCGGGTGGCTTGCCATTCGATGGCCTCGGCGCGCAGGATCTCGGCGTCTACGGATACGCCATGAGCCGCGCAATAGCGGTCGATCATCGCAAGATATTCATCCTGATCGCAGGGATGAAAACCCAGCCACAGGCCGAACCGATCGGAGAGCGAGACTTTTTCTTCGACCGCCTCTGACGGGTTGATTGCACTGGAGCGTTCGTTTTCGATCATGTCCCGCGGCATCAGGTGACGGCGGTTCGAGGTCGCGTAGAAGACAACGTTTTCGGGGCGGCCCTCGATGCCTCCGTCCAGCACCGCCTTGAGGGACTTATAGTGCTGGTCGTCGTGGCTAAAAGACAGGTCATCACAGAACAGGATGAACCGGTGCGGAGCGGCGCGTAGATGGTTGAGAAGGCGCGCGACCGAGCCCATATCTTCACGCTGAAGTTCGACCAGTTTGAGGTCAGGAAATTCCGCCTGCAACGTACCGTGGGCAGCTTTAACGAGGCTGGATTTGCCCATACCCCGAGCGCCCCACAACAGCGCGTTGTTGGCCTTGTACCCGGCCGCAAAGCGGCGCGTGTTGTCCAGCAACGTATCGCGTGAGCGGTTGATACCCACCAGCAGATCCAGATCGACACGGTTGACCTGTTTGACCGGCTCCAGCCGGTCCGGCTCGACTTGCCAGACAAAAGCCGGGGCAGCTTCGAAGTCGGGCGCGGCCAATGGGGCCGGTGCCATGCGTTCCAAGGCGTCAGCGATACGGTTCAGGGCTTGGTCGTTCATAGGCGCCTCCGGTCGTTCTTGTGGGGTTCAAACCATGTTCCGCCGGGCGCAACAAGAGCCGCGCACAAAAAAGGCGCGCCCCAACGGGCGCGCCTGATTGTTACCGATCATCAGGATTACTTGCCTTCTTCTTCCTGAATGATCTCTTCATCCGCTTCTTCTTCGTCGTCATAGTATCCATCGGCGCGCAGTTGTTCCTCGCGCTTCTTCTCAACACGTGCGACCAGGAAGATCGAAACCTCGTACAGCCCATAGACGACCACGAACAGGATGACCTGCGTGATCACGTCAGGCGGTGTCACCAGCGCTGCCAGAACCAGAATGGCAACCACAGCGTATTTACGCACGCCCCCCAGACCTTCGGCAGTTACCAACCCGGCTTTGCCCATCAGGGTCAATAGAACCGGCAGCTGGAAACACAGGCCAAAGGCCACGATGAACTTGATCGTCAGGTTCAGGTATTCCTGTGCCGAGCCCTGGAAGACCACGCTCAGCGGGGCTGTGGCGGTGCCGTCAACCACCGCCTCGCCTTCCGCTCCGAACTGCTGGAAGCCCAGGAAAAAGTCGTAAGCCAGCGGCGTGACCACGTAAAACGCAAAGCTTGCCCCCAGCAGGAACATGAACGGCGACGCCAGCATGAACGGCAGGAACGCATTCTTTTCTGTCCGGTAAAGGCCTGGTGCCACGAACCGCCACATCTGCATCCCGATATAGGGGAATGCCAGTATGAAGCCGCCCAGCAGCGAAACCTTGATGGCGACGAAGAAACCTTCCTGCGGTGAGATGAAGATCAGCCCACAATCCTGTCCGCGATCAGCAAGTACCTGACACAAGGGATTCGTCAGGAAGTTAAACAGCGGCGTAGCGACCGTGAAACAGATTATCATCCCGATCAGGAACGCCACGACGCAGTGAATCAACCGCGTGCGCAGTTCTGCCAGATGCTCGATCAATGGGGCCGAGCTGTCTTCGATCTCGTCGGTATTGCTCATGTCTTGCTTTCAGTATTCAGCGCGGCTTCGGCCTCTTCAGCCTTGGCTAGCGCATCCGCAGCTTCTTTGGCCTTACGCTCGGCAGCGGCACGTGCGGTCGAGGCCTGAATCTTCTTGGCCTGCTCGGCACGTTCAGCAGCCAGCTTGCCGGTTTCGCTGTCGGGGTCGAACTTGGTCGGGTCCATGCTCTTGGCCATTTCCTGTGCGGCCTCTTTGACACCGTCCATGGCGGTGTTCACAGGATTGGTAGCCGCATTCAGACCCTTCTTGATCTCGTTCACGCCCGCCTGATCCGCTGCCTCGTTCATGGCGCTGCTGAACTCGCGCGCCATGCCACGGGCCTTGCCAACCCAGCGGCCGACATTGCGGAACAACACTGGCAGGTCCTTTGGCCCCACAACGATCAGGGCAACAACGCCGATGACCAGAAGCTCGGTCCAGCCCAGATCAAACATCTGCGCTTAGACCTTGTCTTTGTCTGTCTCGGGCGTGACGTCTTTGGCCACCTCGGACGCGTCCTGCTCCAGCTCGTCCGCACCTTCTTTGACGCCCTTCTTGAACGAGGTGATGCCTTTGCCCACTTCGCCCATAAGCGAGCTGATTTTGCCGCGGCCAAACAGCACCAGCACCACAACGGCAATCAGCAGAAGACCGGGAAGTCCGATATTGTTAAGCATGTCTCTTCTCCTTTGAAGTCGGCGCAAGCGCGCCGGGAATGTGATCTGGCACCGTGCTTACGCGCGGGCGGTCCCTCGCAAAAGCGTGTCGACCCGGTTCTGTGCCCAAAAATGAACGGATCACGCGATTTTTGAGGACTCGCATTTCTCAACTGACAGGTTTATGTCAGTTGTAAACACGTACAACGGCCCTGTCTCATCAAATCAGGAGCATGACGTGACACAAATCGCAGAAACCGTAACCTTCAAACTCGCGGCCGATGTAACAAAGGAGGATTTCGTGAACATCATGAAAGGCACCGAATCCTTTGTTCGGAACGCAGATGGCTTTGTCTTTCGGCGCCTCAGCGCAGGGGATGACGGGCTTTGGACCGACACCGTCATCTGGGCAGACATGGATTGCGCTCAATCCGCCGCCGCAGCCTTCACCAAACAGAACTTCGCCCCCGCGGTGATGGCTGCAATCGCGCCGGACACGGTCACCATGCGCCACGACGCAATCCACTGGACCATCGGAGCGTCATGACAAGCAGAACATCCCATGCGCCGCTCTGACCGGCTGTTCGATATCATCCAGATCCTGCGCGACGGTAAACTTCACCGTGCGCAGGACATCGCGGACCGGCTTGAGGTGTCGGTTCGCACCATCTATCGCGACATGGATACGCTGGTTGCCTCGGGCGTCCCGGTCGAGGGCGAGCGTGGCGTAGGCTACATGGTGCGCGAGCAGATCACCCTACCCCCGCTGAACCTGACCCCTGCCGAGCTTGAGGCGTTGAACCTCGGTATGGCCATCGTGGCGGAAGCCGCAGACCCCGACCTCAAGGCCGCAGCCACATCGCTGGCCGACAAGATCGACGCCGTGTTGCCCACGCAGGTCGTGGCCGAGGCTGACAGTTGGAAATTTGCAGTCTATCCCTTTGCCGATGCGGCCCGTGGGCTGGCGCACATGGCCCCTATCCGTGCCGCCATCAAATCCCGCCAGAAACTCCGTCTGTCTTACCGTCGGATCGACGGCGTTCTGACTGATCGGGTCATACGCCCGCTGCACATGGAATACTGGGGGCGCGTCTGGACGCTGACGGCGTGGTGCGAGTTACGTCAGGGGTTCCGTGTTTTTCGCATAGACCTGATCGAAGCAATCTTGCCCCTGCCCGAGGTCTTCGCAGACGAGCCCGGCAAGCGCCTAAGCGATTATGATCCGCACGCGTGACGGGTCTCGTCTTTACTCGAATACTCAGGCAGAAGGCACAGCCCGCCCGAGGCCATAACCCTCACCGCAGATAGGGTTCCGGATCGACAGATTCGAACCCTTTACGCACCTCGAAATGGACGTAGGCATTGTCGCCGCCGCGTAAGGAGGCGATCTTTTGGCCGCGCTTGACACGAGCACCCTTTTTCACAGTGATGTTCTCGACATTCGCGTAGACGGTCAACAGATCGCTGTTGTGCTTTACCACAATGATCGGCACTTGATCCGCGTCCGCCGTGATTGCGGCAACAGTACCCGCAGCGGCAGCGTTAACCGGGCTACCCGGCGAGGCCGCAATGTCGATGCCTTCGTTCGAGCCCTTTTTATAGGTGCGGATGATCGTTCCTGTGACCGGCAGGCCAAGCGCAGAATTGCTTTGCGTTGTGGGTGCTTCGGCGGTCACGTCTGGCGCGGGTTCTGCCGGCTTGATATCTTCATCCGGCAGCGGTTGCGTCGCACTGGGCGGGGTCGGCGTGGGCGAGCCCTGCCCCGGTTGGGTGATCGTGGTCGCAGGAACGGTTGCAACGGCAGCTTCCTGACGGGGTGCTGCCTGGTTCTTGATGGGAATCAGCAGAAACTGTCCTTCGCGCACGGTAAAGTCAGACCCCAGCCCGTTCCACTCGGCCAAGGCATCAACCGGCACGTTATACAGGCGCGCGATCGTATACGCGGTTTCGCCGCGCTTGACCTTGTGGCGAATGGGTTCGGGTCCCGCCGGCGCAGGGGCTGGTGCAGGCGCGGCGGCTGGTTGCGCCGGTTCAAGCGTCGATGTGCGCACTGACCCATCCGCCGGAGCTGCGTCAATCGCGGTGCCTGCAATTGTCGCGATATCGACAGAACTGGCCGCGCTGACGGTACGCGGCAAGGCGACCACTTCGCCATCACGCAGCTGATCCGCAGCTTGCAATCCGTTAAAACGCGCGACTTCCGCTGCCGGTAATCCGACCCGGGCAGCGATATCGCCAACCGTGTCGCCCCGGCGCGCAACGGCCACTTGATAATTGGGATAGGTGATCACGCCACGCGCATCCGGAGCAGGCCGGTTCGCGGTGGCCGCCTGCGCCGCATCGGCCGTGGAAAAACCACCGACATTGCCGCGCAGATCATAATCTATGGGGCCCTCGCATCCCGCGAGGAACGCCAAAGACGCAACACCTGCTGCGACTGCTGATTTGGAAACTGCTCTCATTTTACTGTCCTCACCGCCTGCCCCTGTTGTCCGGGGTTCCAGCGCTTATCGCGAAATATTTCCTTACGCTCCGTCTTTGCCAAGCCCTTCTAGCAGGGGCACGAACCGAACGGGCAACAATTCATCATAGTCCAGGCCGGTCTCGGTGCGTCTGACCCGGATCAGGGTCTGAACCGCATCCGACTGTCCCACCGGCAAAACCATGATACCGCCGATTTTGAGCTGCGCCAAGAGCGGCCCGGGCGGGTCCTCGGCAGCGGCCGTCACAATGATACGATCAAACGGGGCTTGTTCCGACAAACCGAACGACCCATCCGACAGCATCGCCGTCACATTGGTCATTCCCAATTCTCGAAACAGCTCGCCGGTTTCGCGCACCAGACGTTTATGACGTTCGACCGTATAGACCCGGCGCGCCAGCTTGGACAGAACCGCGGCCTGATAGCCCGAGCCTGTACCAACCTCCAGCACCGTGTCACGAGGGCGCACATCCAGCGCCTGCGTCATCAACCCCACTACCGAAGGCTGGCTGATCGTCTGACCGCAGGCAATCGGCAACGGCGTATCCTCATAAGCGCGCTCGGCGAACAGACCCTTGACGAAACGGCCCCGATCGACCTGTTCCATCGCAGCGAGAACGCGCGCATCCGTTACTCCGCGCGACCGCAGGGCAAAGAGGAACTGCATGGTTGTTTCTGGATCAAGTCCGCTCATTCGATCGACTTCAGTTGTTCCAGAACGTCATGGGCCGTCAGGTCCGCACGCATCGGTGTGACCGAGATGTAGCCCCCAAGATTTACCGCCGCATCGGTTCCGGGTGCTGTCGGATTGTGCTGATAGCCGCCCTTGATCCACAGGAACCGCCGACCCGAGGGCGAGCTGTGCGGTTCAACCGAGAAATTGGTATCCCGGCGAAAACCCTGCGGCGCGATGCGCGTCCCCAGAACCTCATCCGCCGGCACGGGTGGGAAATTCACGTTGTAAAACAGGCGGTAATCGCCCTGCTCTTCAGGCGTTGCTTTCAGTATTCGCCGCACAAGGTCGGCCCCGTAACGCGTTGCAGCCTCAAAAGGATCATCCAGACCCAGGTTGCGCGGCCCGAAATACTGCGACAAGGCAATTGCAGGAATACCCTGCAGTGCGGCTTCCATCGCCCCACCCACCGTGCCGGAATACAGCGTGTTCTCGGCCGAGTTGTTGCCGCGGTTCACACCGGACAACACCAGATCGGGCGGCGTGTCTTTCATGACGTCGTGCAGCCCGGCCAACACACAGTCAGCGGGTGAGCCTTCGGCGGCATAGCGGCGTTCGCCCAGCTTGGCGACCATCATCGGGTGGGTATAGCTGATGCAGTGGCCGACACCCGATTGTTCGAATGCGGGTGCCACGACCCAAACCTCGCCATCCGGGCCTGCCAGATCGGCGGCAATCGCCTCAAGTGCGATCAGCCCTGGGGCATTGATCCCGTCATCATTGGTCAGAAGTATACGCATAAGCCCCATCCACCCGGCGTTTTGCCCTTGATAGACCCGCCCCCGCGTCGCGGCAAGCAAAGCGCGCGTCCAATCTGATGCTTTCGCGCACCACTTGGCGCTAAACTGTGGCTTTCCAGCCTAAACCGGGAAAACGAAACACCTGTCACGTCGGATGGTCAGCCACATGACCCGTCCCGGACTGGGAACAAAGACATTGGGCACCGTCGCCCTCAGGATCGAGCCGTCATGGTCCATCCGAAATTCAACAAGGCTTTCGTTGCCCAAAAACCGTGCCCGCTCGACTACGCCCCGCGCGGCAACGCCGTCGGTCGGTGTCGGCAGCGGCCCCTTGCCGTTACGGTCAAAGTCCAGCCGCACGTGCTGAGGGCGGAATACGATTTCGACATCTGTATTGTCCGGAACGCCGGGTGCCAGAAATTGCCCGAATGGCGTTTCGGCCAAGGCTCCATTCACTTTGGATTGCAAAACATTGATATCACTAAAAAACGCCACCGCCGCCTTGTCCGCCGGGCGGGTAAAGACGTTGTAGGGCGCGCCTTGTTGCACGACTTTACCCCGCCGCATCAGGGCGATTTCATCCGCCATGCGCATCGCTTCTTCCGGCTCATGCGTGACTAGAACAACTGCGGCGTCCTCTTCCTTGAGGATCGCAAGCGTTTCATCGCGAATGCCGTCCCGCAACCGGTTGTCGAGGCCCGAGAAAGGTTCATCCATCAGCATGATCCGCGGACGCGGGGCCAATGCGCGGGCCAGTGCCACACGTTGCTGCTCGCCACCTGACAGATGATGCGGGTAGTCATCGACGAAACGCATCAGGTCGACTTTGCGCAGCAGCGCTTCGACGCGGGCGCGCTTTTCGTCCCTATGCCCCTTCAGGCCAAAGGCCACATTGTCGGCAACGCTGAGATGCGGAAACAGGGCAAAATCCTGAAACATCAGCCCTATTTCACGCCGTTCGGGCGGCACACGAAACACCGTGTCACAGATCAACTTGCCATCGACATAGATTTCACCGGATTCCTGCATCTCGACCCCGGCGATCATGCGCAGGGTTGTCGACTTGCCGCAGCCCGAAGGCCCCAACAGACAGGTCACCTGCCCCGCCCGCACCGTCAGCGAGACGTCATCCACAACAACCCGCCCTTCATACCGGGCGATCAGATTTCGGATTTCCAGTCGAGGAGGAGTAGCGTTTTCTGTCACCGATGGGCCCCGTTGCCTTTCCCGATCAATTCCATCGGGCTTAGGCGGGGATAACAACCCCGCCCCTCAGGTGCAAGAGATCAGCAACAGCCGCCGGATGGGGCCTCGCCCGTGGCTTCAAACGGGCTTTCACCACCGCAGCCTTCGAATATCCCGTAGTGGGTCGAGAAATCACCGATGAACTCAAAATGCCGCGCGAAACGCGTATCTTTCAACATCATCCACGTGTTGCCGCAGACAGGAAAGACCTTGCCTACCTCGATCGCGTGGTGATCATCCAGTTCGAACAGATGCGGGGCGTTCGGGATGGTGCCTTTGTAGATCACGGCCTGGCCATAATCCTCACAGTCTCGCTCCAACTCGGGCAACTTGAAGAGACGGTAGGTGGCAGACAGGAATTTAAGAGGCGCGACGCGTTCTTCCAGAACCGCGTTTTCAATAGTCAGCGGACGATGCGTGACCCGGCGCGGATCACCAAAGCCTGCCTTACGCGACATCGACAGGAAATCGTTCCAATACAACGCGCCGGACAGGCATTCACCGTACAAAACGTCATCCTCGGCCATCTCTTTAGGCACTCGGCGGTCGGCGTAGACGTCCGAGAAATACATCTCGCCCCCGTCTTTCAGCAACCGATGCGCACCACGCAAAACAGCCTCTTTATCGGTGGCCAGATTGATCACGCAGTTCGAGACGATGATGTCAAAAGATCCGGGTTCTAGGTCAAGCTCATCCAGCTTTTCGATATAGCCATGGTGGAATTCCACATTGCTGGCAGAATGCCCAAAGGTCTGCGCGTGATAATCCTGATGCGCGCGCGCGATATCCAGTTGCTCCTGCGTCATGTCCACGCCGACAACGCGTCCCTTTTCACCTACCATGGCAGACAGGGCATAAACATCACGTCCCGCACCACAGCCGAGATCCAGAATGCTCATCCCCTCAAGGTCGTGCGGAGCGATCAGACCGCAGCCATAGTAGCGCGTCAGAACTTCGTCATGAATTTTCGACAGGATCTTTTTGACATGATCCGGCATGTCATCGGGCGTACAACACGCGTTTGTCTGTAAGTCCGAGCTGCCCTGCAGGACCTCGCCATAGTAATTCTGCACTGCCTCATGCTTCATCGCGGCTATCCTTCTGTCTGATGGCTGCATAGCAGCTAATGCAGCGCGGGGCTTGGCGCAATCCGGGCCTTTAGAATCTGACGAAAGCGTGAGGGCGTGTAGGGGTTATGCCAACAGTTCGAAATCAACACCCGCGCGCAGTTTGCCGTTCACCTGTATCTCAAGCCGATGCGCACCGGGGATCAGTTTGAACGTGGTCGCATCACCTTTAAGCTTGTGCTTTTTGGTCAGGGTAAGAGCACCATCTGCCAAAGTGGACTGTTTCAGCTTGTGCACTTTGGCTGAGGTTTTACCACCAGGCCTTTGAAAATGAACAATGTAATCCACCAAAACAGGTTGGTCGCCATTTCCACTCAGCATTACATCGAATTCCAGCGCGCCGCCAATCCTGGCATCACCCTTGATGGTGACATCGGCCGAAACCTTCGCATCCGGGTCAAAGCCCAACATTTTCATGGCGCGCGGATGGCCTGCTTTCACAAGCCCGCGCAAGGTGTGCGAGGTCATCCAGTCCATCTCAGCCTGATCCTGCCGCCCGTTCCTACCCCAATCCTGCAACCGGTCCAAAACCAGATCGGGGTCTTTTTTGGTGATGTCGTTCAGGTGGTTGGCCACCGACCGCGTGACATATCGCGTCCCATCGGCATGCAGCCGATCCAGTAAAGGCAGCGGATCGGTCAGGTCCAGCCCCACCGCCTGCCCCCAAGGCAAACGCGGTCTTGTGCCTTCGCTGACCAGCCGACGAACGTGATAGCTGTCATGCGCGCACCATTCCTTCATCCGCACCAGCACCTGTTCCTGATGGGTATTGAGGAATGGCCGTATGGCCCATTCCATTGAAAATCTTTGGGTCAGTTCCTCAAGCACATCCAATGACTGCCTCGGATGATCCAGCCCCACGGCAACAACCCAGTCACCCAGCGGAGCAAAGATGAAATCACCAAAATCATCATCGGTTTTGCCGGGATCCAAAGGCGGCGGCAAGGCGCGCAGCAGCGTAGGTGCGATCTGAGGCAAGTCGCCCGGCACCGCCTGTTGCAGACATTCGGCGATCCAGGCCATCCTCTCTTTCAGCTCCAGATCCAGCAGACGCGACATGACCTGCGCCTCAAACGCCTCGGCATCAAAGGACGGGTCCGCGCCCGCGAAAAGCCCCGCCAAATAGCGGGTCTTTTCGACATTAAACAGTTGATCTTTAAGTGAGAAGTTTTGAGCCATGATCACATCGTCAGATTGGTGGCGCCACCGTCCAGCAGTATGTTCTGCCCGACAATGAAACCGGCATTCTGCGAACACAGGAACGCACAGGCTGCGCCAAACTCTTCACGCGTTCCATACCGGCGCGCCGGGATGGTTGCCGCGCGTTCAGCGCGCGCCTCGTCCATCGAAATTCCTTTTTGCGCCGCGACACCACCATCCAATGAGTCCGCCCGGTCAGTGGCGTGAATGCCCGGCAGCAAGTTGTTGATCGTCACACCTTTTGGTGCAACCTGACGCGCAGTTCCGGCAACATAACCTGTCAGTCCGGTGCGGGCTGCATTCGACAGACCCAGCGCAGGGATCGGTGCGCGCACAGATTGCGAGGTGATATTCACCACCCGGCCCCAGCCTTTGTCCATCATCCCAGGCAACAAAGCCTTCATGAACGCAATTGGCGTCAGCATGTTGGAATCCAGCGCTTTGACGAAATCATCGCGATCCCAGTCCGACCACAAACCCGGGGGCGGGCCTCCGGCATTTGTCACAAGAATATCAACACCCTGCGCGGCTTCGATTACCTGCGCCTGCCCCTCCGCCGAAGTCACATCGCAGGCGATAGTCTGAACCTGTACGCCATGCTCTGCGCGAATGCGGTCAGCCGATGCCTCCAAAGCCTCGGTCCCACGCGCGTTCATCACCAGATCAACACCCGCCGCGGCCAATGCCTCGGCACAACCCAGACCCAAACCTTTGCTACTGGCACAAACCAACGCACGTTTACCTTTGATCCCAAGATCCATCTGATCCTCCCTGTCTTTGCCGCACATCTAGCACCAGCCTTTCAGGGAAGACCAGAAACCAAAACACGTTAGTAAAAGAACTCTTCGCGCACGATCTTGCCGTCCGCCACGTGGTAAATGGCGACTTCACGCATATCAAAGCTGTCACCGCTTTCCAGCACAGAACCCTTCACTTCGAAAATTACAGCAAAGCGGTCCTCACCATGCACAAATGGGTCACTTACCGAAGCTTCGGTTACATCATGTGCGCCTTCCCACCATTCGTGTTTGCCGCGGATCGCGTCGCGCCCGGCGACTTCGCGCCCCATACCCGAGTAATCCACAGCTTCGACAGAAACGGCGTTTTCTGCATAGAGCTTATCTAAATTTGCTTTTGCCCGGCCCTCGCGGCAACCAGCGACCAGTTCGTTTGCGATTTCTTTTAAATTCATCACACCTCTCCATCATTTGTTCACTATATGTTCTTTTTGCCATCGTCAGGCGATTCTGAACACTCCCTTTGTCTTGCCTCGGCAGAATTCCCCGCATATACGCGCGTTCATGCTTGATACCGCCTCGAACCAACCCGTTTTGCCGCCCGAGATCGCCCGGCGCCGGACATTCGCCATCATCTCGCACCCGGATGCGGGCAAAACGACGCTGACTGAAAAGTTCCTGTTGTACGGGGGCGCTATTCAGATGGCCGGTCAGGTGCGCGCCAAGGGCGAAGCCCGGCGCACCCGTTCGGACTTCATGCAGATGGAGAAGGATCGCGGCATCTCGGTTTCCGCATCGGCGATGTCTTTTGACTATGACACCTTCAGGTTCAATCTGGTGGATACGCCCGGCCACAGTGATTTCTCTGAAGACACCTATCGCACGCTGACCGCTGTGGACGCCGCCGTGATGGTCATCGACGGCGCGAAAGGTGTGGAAAGCCAGACGCAGAAACTGTTCGAGGTCTGTCGCCTGCGTGATCTGCCGATCCTGACCTTCTGTAACAAGATGGACCGCGAAAGCCGCGATACGTTCGAGATCATCGACGAAATTCAGGAAATGCTGGCCATTGACGTCACGCCTGCCGCGTGGCCCATCGGCGTCGGCCGCGATTTCATCGGCTGCTACGACATGCTGCGCGACCGGTTGGAGCTGATGGACCGCGCCGACCGTAACAAAGTGGCCGAAAGCATCGAGATCAACGGTCTTGATGACCCCAAGCTCGCGGAACACGTACCCGAGCACCTGCTGGAGAAGTTCCTAGAAGAGGTCGAGATGGCGCGGGAGCTGCTGCCCGCCATGGACCCGCAGGCGGTGCTTGAGGGGCATATGACCCCGATCTGGTTCGGTTCGGCGATCAACTCGTTCGGTGTCAAGGAACTGATGGAGGGCATCGGCGCTTATGGCCCGCAGCCGCAAATCCAATCTGCCGAACCGCGTCAAATCGCACCGGATGAAAAGAAGGTCGCCGGTTTTGTCTTCAAGGTTCAGGCAAATATGGACCCAAAGCACCGCGACCGCGTCGCCTTTGTTCGCATGGCATCGGGCCATTTCAAGCGTGGTATGAAGCTGACCCACGTGCGATCGAAAAAGCCGATGGCGATTTCGAACCCTGTGCTGTTTCTGGCGTCCGACCGCGAACTGGCCGAAGAGGCCTGGGCCGGTGATATCATCGGCATCCCCAACCACGGGCAATTGCGCATCGGCGACACGCTGACCGAAGGCGAAGCGATCCGGGTGACCGGCATCCCGTCCTTCGCGCCGGAACTGCTGCAAACCGTGCGCCCCGGCGATCCAATGAAGGCCAAGCATCTGGAAAAGGCTCTGATGCAATTTGCCGAGGAAGGTGCCGCGAAGGTGTTCAAACCTTCGATCGGATCGGGCTTTATCGTCGGCGTCGTCGGCGCGTTGCAATTCGAAGTACTCGCCAGCCGGATTGAGATGGAATACGGCCTGCCCGTGCGCTTTGAGGCGTCGCAATTCACCTCGGCCCGCTGGGTCAGCGGCGGCAAGGCCGAAGTCGAGAAGTTCGTCGAAGCCAACAAGCAGCACATCGCCCATGATCATGACGGCGATATCGTTTATCTGACGCGCCTGCAGTGGGACATCGACCGGGTCGTCCGCGACTACCCCGAACTGAACCTGACGGCCACGAAAGAGATGATGGCGTGATGGCACGGGCCGAAAGCACGAATGGATGATGATCTAACGTATTCGGGTGGCTTGCCCGCCCTGCAAGACAGGTTCGAAAGGCGACGAGCGCCTTTCGACTTCTCGGACGAGGTACTGCCGGCAGAAGATGTCGATCTGACCCATTTGACGCGTCAGATTGTTCCTGAAAGCGCGACACGGCCGCAACCCGGCCAGGCGGATACATCCTGGACGCGCAAACGCCGACACATCGCGCAGGAATTCGTCGGAAAATCTGAACTGGCGTTTCTGAACGCGCAGCTTATTTCGAACTTGCGGAAACGATCCTGGCCGAACCACGCCCCCGCCTTGTTTTGCCGGTTGTGGGCCGAGCATTCGGATCATCTGTTCAAGGCTTTGAATCGCGATCCCAGGACAGTGTTCCGGCGCCTGGCCAAAATGCGCAGGACTCGTACGGCGCGTAGGGAAGCGCGCCAATGACGACCTGGGGAATCGTGTCCATGGTTCGCGGATCGACCCGCGACATCCTCAGGTTCGCGGCCCATCACCTCGATCTGGGTGCGGATTATCTGTACATCTACCTGGACGAACCTAATCGTGAGGCGCACCGGGCCCTCAGGAAACACCCGAAAATCAGAGCGCGAATCTGCGATGATGTCTTTTGGGAGAAACGCAAACGCAACCGCCCGGACCGCCATCAGGTTCGTCAGACACTTCATGCCACATTCACCTATCGCAACACCGATCTGGACTGGCTGGCCCATATCGACGTGGATGAGTTCCTTTGGTCTTCAAAACCCATCCGGGAGCAGTTGCAATCCGTCCCCGCCGAAATCCCTGCCGTCCGCGTCCGGCCAATGGAGGCAATGGCAGGCGGCGAGGATCTGTTCAAGGCGCATATCCCCAGCGGCCCGGACCGCTCAGCCATGGTACAGTCCGTCTATCCCAACTATGGCAGCTTTGTACTCGGCGGGTTCCTCAGCCACGTTCAGGGTAAGCTGTTCGTCCGCACAGGCATGGAAAAGCTGAACTTTCGCATCCACAACCTGTTTCAAAACAAAAAACTTCTGCCCTGCAAATTCGAACTTCCGGGGTTGGAGCTTTGTCATCGCCACGCCCCTGACTGGGATCACTGGGCGGCGCATTACCAGTTCCGGATGGCGCGTGGGTCCTATCAACCCGGCATGTCCCCGAACGTTCCGCGCGAACTGGGCGGTCTGAACAAGAATGAGTTGTTCAACTGGATCGAGACAGAACAGGGCCAGGACGGCTTGCGCGCGTTTTATGACGAAATTAGCGGTGCCGATCCCGGCGTACGCGCACGTCTCGAAGAATATGGGTTGATCCGGCACAGACCGCTGGATCTGGACGCTAAGGTTGCGAAACACTTTCCCGGAAGCTGCTGAATTGTTGCGGAAAACCAGCAGTGGGCGTTAGCGACGTCAGGTTAAGGGCTCTTCATTTGACCCTGCCCCATGATTTTGTTATGTCCGCGCAAAGCCGAAATGCGCGTGACAGCGTATGGCCATCCGGGCCCGGCATTCCTTTGACGCGCGGGCTAGGTCTAGTGTCCGCATGAACCGGACATACATGACAAAATTCAACGAACTGAACCTGAACCCGAAGGTCCTCAAAGCCATTGAGGAAGCCGGATACGAAACGCCCACGCCAATTCAGGAAGGCGCGATACCCGCTGCCCTTGAAGGTCGGGATGTTCTGGGCATTGCTCAGACCGGCACCGGCAAGACGGCCAGCTTTACGCTGCCGATGATCACCTTGCTGGCCCGTGGGCGCGCCCGTGCACGGATGCCGCGCTCGCTGGTGCTGTGCCCGACCAGGGAACTGGCCGCGCAAGTGGCCGAGAATTTCGACACCTACGCCAAACACCTGAAACTGACCAAAGCTCTGCTGATCGGCGGCGTTAGCTTCAAAGAACAGGACGCGTTGATCGACCGGGGCGTTGACGTCCTGATCGCCACGCCGGGTCGCCTGTTGGACCATTTTGAACGCGGCAAGCTTCTTTTGACCGGTGTTCAGATTATGGTTGTCGACGAAGCTGACCGGATGCTGGACATGGGGTTCATCCCCGATATCGAACGCATCTTCTCGCTGACGCCGTTCACGCGCCAGACCTTGTTCTTTTCGGCCACTATGGCGCCCGAGATTGAGCGGATCACTGACACCTTCTTGTCCGCACCCACGCGGGTCGAGGTTGCGCGTCAGGCCACCGCTTCGGAAACTATTGAACAGGGCGTCGTGATGTTCAAAGGCGGTCGTCGGGATCGTGAGGCCAGCCAGAAACGCAATGTCCTGCGGGCGCTGATCGACGCTGAAGGCGAGAAGTGCACCAACGCCATCATCTTCTGCAACCGCAAGACCGATGTGGATATCTGCGCCAAATCTCTCAAGAAATACGGCTATGACGCCGCCGCGATCCACGGCGATCTGGATCAATCCCAGCGCACGAAAACACTCGACGGCTTCCGGGATGGGTCTTTGCGCCTACTCGTGGCCTCGGACGTGGCCGCGCGCGGATTGGATGTGCCATCCGTCAGCCATGTGATCAATTTCGACGTCCCCGGCCACCCCGAGGATTACGTCCACCGCATTGGCCGCACCGGTCGCGCCGGGCGTGAGGGCAAGGCGATCACGATCTGCTCTTCCCGCGATGAAAAGGCGCTGGCGGCGGTGGAGAAGTTGATTCAGAAAGAAATTCCCCGTCTGAACAACCCGATTGAGGCGGATGACTCCAAAGCCGATACCCCAAAAACCGAGAATCAGCCCAAAGCGGCGGACACCAAAAAGTCCGATCGGCGCAAAAGCGAGCCCCGTACGGAAAGAGAGCCTCGTAAGGATAGAGAACCGCGCAAGGATAGAGAGCCCCGTAAGGTCAAAGAGTCCAAAGGCCGCGGTCGCAGAGACGACAGGGGCCCTGCAGTTGTCGGAATGGGCGATCACTTGCCCAGCTTCATCGCCCTCAGCTTTGACGAACGCCGTGCAGGCTAAATCGTAAGCACCAGTGCCAGTATCGAGGCACCAAGCAACGTCATCCCGGCGATCTCGCGCCGGGTGATTCTTTCGCGGAAAAACAAGAGCGAGGCGAACAGGCTGAAGATCAGTTCGACCTGCCCGAGAGCTTTGACATAGGCCGCGTTTTGCAGCGTGAAGGCGAAGAACCAGCAGAACGATCCACATAGACTGGTGAGCCCGACAAAAACGCCCGTTCGGCGTGTGTCCCAAACCGCGCGTAGCTCGGCACGGTCGCGCCACAGCAGCCACAGCCCCATGCTGAGGAATTGGAACGAAACCACCACTGCCAAAGTGACCAGCGCCCGGAACCAGGCGTTCAAATCCCCCAGCTCCAACGAGGCACCGCGATAGCTGACGGATGAGAAAGCAAACAGCACGCCCGAACCCAGCCCAAGGCGCGATGCACGGTTGGTGAGGTGTGCCCACCAAGCCCCTTCTCCACCAGGACTTTTCGACAACAGCAAGACAGCCACCAGTCCCAGAACAATCGCAAACAACGCACCCGAGGATACCTGATCGCCCAGGACCAAAAATCCGACGATGGCGGTTTGGATAACTTCGGTCTTCTTGAATGTAATACCGACGGCAAAATTGCGTTGTTTGAACAGGGCCACCACGCAGATGGTCGCCAAAATCTGCGTTGTCCCGCCGATCACTGCAAACAACCAGAAACGCCCGGTCAGGGCCGGTAGGCTGAATCCGGTCAATTGCATTGCCACGATCAGCGCAAGGACTGCCAACGGCATGGAATAGGCAAACCGCGCAAAAGTCGCGCCGGCTGCCGAAAGTTTCACGGTGCTCAGCGACTTTTGCAGCATGAACCGCACGGTCTGAAATGCCGCGGCGGCGATGGTGATGGGAATCCACAAACTCATGGATTCCCTTGTGTCGTCAAATCAACCCTTTGGCCAGAGCGGATGCTCGACCGGGTCCTTGGTACGCCAGAAATAGGACCGGAAAATCTGCCCGTAAGACCGATAGACATAAGCCTCGTTGCTGGCCAGATAGCGGTCTTTTCCGGCACGATAGAGCGCAGGCAACCGGTACCACGGAGCACCGGGATTCATGTGATGAACGACGTGCAGATTGTTGTTCAGAAACAAAAAAGCCAACAACCCACGATCTTCGACAATGACTGTTCGGGCGCTGGAGTTTTCGTGCGCCCGGTGTTCAAGAAACGTCCGGATCTTGACCAAGCCCAAACCAATGTAGGCAGACAGAACAAATGCCCAAAGCGGCATTGGAGACCGAGCAACCACCCACAAAACCGCGGCCACTCCAATCAGGTGCAGTCCCCATGCCAACAGTACGGCTCTGTCTCCGCGTTTGGCGCCGCGCAACTCATCCCGAAAGAAGATATACTGACCAATCGTGGGGCCCAACACCATGCGCCCGAGCAGTGTGTTGTTCGCCCTCAGGAGCCGCTTTTGCCAGCTTTTGAGCGTATTCCAAACCTTCGGGTCCAGATAGTTCGACTCGGGATCGTCATAGGGGTCGGTCAGCGTCGAATCCCTGTGATGCGCCAGATGCAGATCGCGGAACCGGTTGTACGGAATGAACAAGGTCAGAGGCAGGGCCATCAGCGCCTCGTTCAGCCAACGCGTGCGGAACGGGTGCCCGTGCAGCGCCTCGTGCGTCAGCGACGAGTGCAGCGCCGCGACCAAGCCCATGGCCGGGATTGCCAGCCAAATGGGAAGTGTGAGTATCACCGCCAGCCACGCTGCATAACACGCAATGATCAGGGCAAAGGTGCCCCACTCGGGACCCGGCCGCTCAGACATTTCGGCCCCATGTGATGCCCGCCCAGACACGCTCATAGATCACGTACATCGTCAGGCCGATGCCCGTGTTCACAATCGCCAGAGTTCCACCAACTGCGGCAGAGCCTGTCGCGATAAGGCCCACCAGCGTCATCATGACCAGGCCCATCGCATTCCACACCACAGCCTTCACGACCGATCTTCGTCGCGTTTCCATTCCGTCACCCATATTATTGTTATGTTTTAAGAATTACGGATCGTGGCCGAGTTGAAAATTCTGAATATGATTAACAAAACTCATCACTTATGATAAAAATCATCATATGACGGATAAATTAGACAAACGAGACCGCGCTGCGCAGTTTCGCCAACGCCTTGCCCGCGCGATGGAAGAACGTGACATCAGCCAAAGCGCGCTTGCCCGGGATATCGGTGTCGACCGATCGACCGTATCCCAACTTTTGACTGGCGAAGGTGCGCGCCTGCCGAACGCGCATGTCGTTGGCAGCTGCGCCACAGCGCTTGGTGTTTCGGCTGACTGGCTGCTGAGCTTATCGGATCGGCCAGAAAGCGCTGCAGAGCTACTGGCGCTTTCTCTGAGTATGACCAAGGCGCCCCGCGCGCTGGTCGATGAGCGCATTTTTGAATGGCACAAAGAGGCGGCTGGCTACAAGGTTCGCTATGTACCTGCCACCCTGCCCGACATGCTGAAAACCCGCGCTGTGCTAGAGTGGGAATACGCCCCGCATCTGGGGCGAACAGCGGACCAGGCCATCGGCGCATCAGAAGACCGGCTGACGTGGATGCGCAGCGCGCAATCAGATTATGAAATCGCCATGCCACTGTATGAGATCGACAGTTTTGCCCGCGCGACCGGATACTACGAAGGCCTGTGCCCGAAAATCAGGATGGAACAGATCGACCACCTGTTAAAGCTGAGCGACCAGCTTTATCCCCGCATGCGCATCTATCTGTTTGATGCCAAACGCCTCTACTCTGCGCCCGTCACGATTTTTGGTCCGCTGCTGTGTGTGTTCTACGCGGGCAGCCACTATATGGCCTTTCGGGACCGCGACAGGATCGAAGTTTTTTCCCGTCATTTTGATACGTTGGTGCGCGAAGCGGATGTGACGGCACGGGATTTCCCCGAACACCTCAGGCAGCTGCGATCAACAATATCTACCTGATCGCAGTCCCATAGATGCGTAAGCGACCAAGGTGTGATATCGTCACTTGGCGCGAACTTTCGAGCGATCCGATCACAGACGGAGGACCATAAGAATGGACGCACTAAAAACCGCTCAATACGCACGGGCGCTTTATTCCGCCCACGGAGATCAGGCCGAGGCGGAAGCCGCGCAGAAGATGCGCGAATGCAAAGACGCCGGGAACATGCAGCAAGCCCGCGACTGGCAGGCGGTTCGCCAGAGCATCCGCCAGATTCGCGGACCCAATCAGGGTTAGATTTTCGGGTCGGGGTTGACGGTGTGCCCATCGACGGCAATCACCTGCCCCGACACCAGCCGCGCCGCATCCGATGCAAGGAACACGGCCATATTGGCGATGTCGTGCCCTTCGACGAAGCGACCCATTGAAGTGCCTGAGGCATAACCCTCATAGACCTGATCACGTGTCATGCCCTTGGCATCGGCCTCGCGCTGCAGGACGCCTTCCATCCGCGGACCCTCAACCGAGCCAGGGCAAATGACATTGCACCGCACTCCGTGTGCGCCCAGCTCCATCGCCAGCGTTTTGGCTAGCCCGATCATCCCCCATTTCGCCGCAGCATAGGGCGCGCGATTGGGATAGCCGTATTGTCCCGCAGTCGAAGACGTTATGACCACCGCGCCGTTGCCTTGCCGTTTCAGGATCGGAGACGCGTATTTGGCGCACAAAAAGGCCCCTTCCAGGTTCACCGAAAGACACATGCGCCAATCGTCCAATGCAACGTCTTCAACCAAAGCGGTTGGTCCCGCGATTCCTGCGTTTGCGCACAGGGTATCCAAACCACCCCATTCCGCCTCGATGTCATTGAACAAGGTGGCCATGGCATCCTCATCCGCGACGTTCGCCTCGGACCGCTGCCAATGGGCCGGGCAATCAGACAGGGCCTTCGGGTTGACGTCAGCCACCCAAACCTGCGCACCGGCTGTATCAAAGGCCTCGGCCATGGCGCGGCCAACGCCTGACGCGCCGGCCGTGATCAGAACGCGCCCACTCATGCTGGTTTCCGGATCGCAGCACCCGCACCTTCCGGATAGGGCAATCCGGCCTGAGCTTCGGCGATCCGAGCCATGGCAGCTTCAATCTCGGCCGAAGGTGCGCTCGGGCGGCGGGTTTCCAGACTGACATGCAGCAGGAAGCTTTCGCCCGTCGCCAACAGCTTGTCGCCTTCGTACATGGAATGGAACACGTGCAGCTTCTTACCCTGCCCCAACAGCATCTGCGTGCGCACTTCGATCTTTGCACCGGCGTGGACTTCGTCGATATAGCGGATGTGGTTTTCGGCCGTGAAATAGCTGCCGCCCGAGGCGATGTAATCCGCATCACACCCCATGATCTCCATGAACCGGTCGGTCGCCGCGGCGAAGGCCTCAAGGTAACGCGCCTCGTTCATGTGACCGTTATAATCGGTCCAGTCCAACGGCACCGCGCGCGACAAGGTCAGAATTGGCTGGCTTAGATCGGCCTGATCCATCGTCGGCAAAGCACCCGGTTTCAGCGCCACGTCATGCTGGTTCAGAACAGCACCGGCCCCATAGTTCTGCGCCTTGAGCGCCCGCATCATACCAACGAGGTTATTGTCGCGGATGCGCTCTAGTTCGCGGATCGAGTGCATGCCCGATTGCGCGTCAGACTGATCCGCGATCATGTCGACCAGCTCATCAGTGAATTCGGGCACATCCATCAGCTTGGTCCAAGGCCATTGCAACGCCGGGCCGAACTGCGCCATGAAGTGCCTCATCCCCGCCTCACCACCGGCTACACGATAGGTTTCGAACAGACCCATCTGTGCCCAGCGAATGCCAAAGCCCATGCGAATTGCTTCGTCGATTTCTTCGGTTGTCGCGATACCGTCTTTGACCAGCCACAGCGCCTCGCGCCAGACGGCTTCGAGGAACCGGTCAGCAATATGCGCGTCGATCTCTTTTTTGACATGCAGAGGGAAGAAGCCCACCGATTTCAACAGGTCCTTCGCGCGGTCGACCATTTCGGGCGGGTTCTTGTCGGTCGGCACCAATTCGATCAGCGGCAGCAGATACACCGGGTTGAACGGGTGCGTCACAACAATCTGTTCTGGGCGCAGCGCTCCTTCCTGCAGCTCGGACGGTTTGAACCCGCTGGTTGACGACCCGATGATCGCCTCCGGATCGCAGGCATCCTGCAAGCTTTTGTAAACCTTCAGCTTCAGATCCAGCCGTTCAGGTACACTTTCCTGAATCCAGATGGCGCCTTGCACGGCGTCAGTCAGATCGTCGTGGAAGGTAAGCGCCCCCTCAGACGGCAAAAGCACATCACTCAACCCCGGCAGAGACCGGCGCGCGTTGTCGAGTACCTCACCAATCTTGCGCTCGGCCTCCGGGTCCGGATCGAACACGCGGACATCCCAACCGTTAAGCAAGAACCGCGCGGCCCACCCGCCGCCGATTACACCACCACCGATGATAGCTGCTGTTTTTGTCATTTCTTTTCCTAGTCGATACAGATCACCAGCTCGCGTCCCGTCTCATCCAGATGAGGAATGCACCCGAACTGCGGCGTGACCGCGCTGCATTGTTTGGTCTCGGACAGGCAAAAGCCTTGACAGTCCGAACCTTTTTCACAGGTCTTGCCCGCATCTGCCAGCGGCAGAACGCACACATATTGCTGGGCTTTGCCTGCAACCTCGTAGACACCGCCTTTGGCTTCGCAGGCCTGCCTCCCATTGTTCACAGAAGCCGCCTCCGCCTTTTCATCCGCCGGAAGGCAAGCCGCCATAAGCCCCGCTCCAACGACAGCCAGACACCGCAACATCACTTTCATGAGTCTCATTCCCTCAGTTGATGCCCCGGTGTCCTGGCAAGGCGAACTTCCTACAAGGAGAAAATTCAGCCCTTAGGTGCTCGTTTCACCAGCCCCAGCTTCTCACGCACTTCCTGCGCGCCGATCACCCGCGCGCCCATGTTCGAAACGATGGTGTTCGCCCGCTCAACCAGCTGCCAGTTTTCCGCAAGAACGCCTTTATCGAGGAACAGATTGTCCTCAAGGCCAACGCGCACATTGCCGCCCGCCAGCACCGAAGCCGACGCATATGCCATCTGGTTCCGCCCAAGCGCGAATGCGCTGAAGGTCCAGTCATCAGGCACGTTATTCACCATGGCCATAAAGGTGTTCAGATCATCCGGAGCCCCCCACGGCACGCCCATGCACAGCTGAACCAGCGCCGGGCTGTCCAGAACGCCGTCCTTCACCAACTGCTTGGCGTACCACAGATGACCGGTATCAAAGGCCTCGATCTCAGGCTTCACGCCCAGATGCGTCATCATCCGGCCCATCGCCTGCAGCATGCCTGGCGTGTTGGTCATGACATAGTCAGCTTCGGCAAAATTCATGGTGCCGCAATCAAGAGTACAGATTTCGGGCAGACATTCAGCCACATGCTCCACCCGAGCAGCCGCGCCGATCATGTCGGTGCCGTCCGCGTTCAACGGCAGTGGAGATTCCGTCGGGCCAAAAATCATGTCGCCGCCCATCCCGGCGGTGAGGTTCAGCACAACGTCGACCTCGGCTTCACGAATGCGATCAGTCACCTCGCGGTACAGGTCCAGACGACGGCTGGGTGCACCGGTTTCCGGATCACGCACGTGGCAATGCACGATGGCCGCGCCTGCCTTGGCCGCGGCGATCGCACTTTCGGCAATCTGCTTGGGCGAACGCGGCACATGCGGGCTGCGATCCTGTGTTCCGCCCGAGCCGGTGACAGCGCAGGTGATGAAGACTTCGCGGTTCATTTCCAGTGGCATGGTGTTTTCCCCAACTTATACCCGGTTTTGACCTAAGTTATCCTCAGGCTTCTCCCCGGATTCCGATTTGCGTTCATCCCCGACTCTGGCGCAGCTTTATGGAAACAACTTGCCAGAATGCGAATCGAACTTGATGAAATCCGCAAAAAACATATTGCAGCCCGAACATCGCGCCCTAAAAACGGCCGTGCTGGTTCTGGATGAATGCAACACGCTCAGCTTTGCCTCGGCCGTTGATCCCATGCGCGCCGCCAACCGTCTGGCGGACCGCCCAGCCTTTGACTGGGATTATGTGACGGCCACAGCGGAACCGGCGATGCTGACCAGCGCCCTGAATGTTCCAGGCACACCGCTGGCTCGATTGCAGGGTTGCGACCTGATGATCGTCATTGCAGGTTTCCAACTGGCCCGTCACGCCACACCCAGCTTGCTCGCCGGACTGCGCCGCATTGCCGGTACCGGAGCCACCATGGCTGGCATCGACGGCGGCCCCTGGCTACTGGCTGAAGCCGGCCTGCTGAACGGCCACTCCGCCACAACGCACTGGGAGGATCTGGACAATTTCGCGACCCGCTTCCCCGAAGTCGATGTTCGCCCCGACCGATTCACTGTGTCCGGCAACCGTCTGACCTCAGGCGGCGCGATCCCCGCGGTCGAGATGATGCTACACATCATCGCCGCGCGCCACGGCGCAGGTTTTGCTGCCCGCGTGTCCGGCCTGTTCCTCTACGAGGGCGCACCGGAACCGTCCAAGCCACAAAGCCGTACAGGCGTGCCGCATCGTCATACGGCTCTGACAGCAAAGGCGAACTCTCTCATGGAAAGGTCTCTTGAGGATCCGCTGCCATTGGCCGACATCGCCGATACCTTGGGCACCAGCCCTCGTACTCTGCAACAACAGTTCCGTCTGCGCCTGAACACAACGCCGCAGGATCACTATCTGCAACTGCGCCTGGCCGAAGCGCGGCGTCTGGTCACCGATACGGATATGCCACTGATGGACGTGGCACTCGCCACAGGCTTTGCCTCACAATCCAGCTTTGCCCGTGCTTTCCGCACCGCGCACGGCCTGTCGGCCAGAGACCTCCGTCAGGACCGGATCCAGCCCACACATCACTGACCGGATCCGCTTCATCTGGCTAAAAATTTCCCGGGGGAGTCGCGCAAAGCGCGGCGGATGCAGAGCCCCCTTAGAACGGCATCGGATGCGCGCGATGCGCGGCACTGATATCCGCCAGGACATCATCCGCCAACACCACCTCCGTGCCCCCCAGAATATGGGCCAGCTGCGAAATTGTGGTCGCGCCAAAAATAGCAGACATCATGAACGGGCGTGTCCGGCACCATGCCAGCGCCATATGCACCGGATCCAGGCCATGCCGCTGCGCTATCTCCAGATAGGCATCGACGGCCCCAAACACACGCTCGTACTTTCGCCCACCCATGGTCGGAACAAGATCCATGCGCGAGCCCTTAGGCACCGCTCCGCCCTGATACTTGCCCGTCAGAAACCCTGCCGCCAACGGAGAAAACGCCATCAGGCCGACATCTTCGTGCACGCTTAGCTCGGCCATATCGGTGTCGAAGTGGCGGCACAGCAGAGAATACTCATTCTGGACCGAAGCGACCCGTGGCGCGCCCAACTGTTCGGCCAGCCGCAGCCATTGCGCGGTGCCCCATGCGCTTTCATTCGACAGGCCGAATGCGCGGATGTTGCCCTT
Organism: Ruegeria sp. CDSA034; assembly: GCF_059612275.1. Taxonomy (NCBI): domain Bacteria; kingdom Pseudomonadati; phylum Pseudomonadota; class Alphaproteobacteria; order Rhodobacterales; family Roseobacteraceae; genus Ruegeria; species Ruegeria sp. CDSA034. The sequence goes on along the minus strand of NZ_JBXWQH010000003.1, from coordinate 394,919 downwards.
GTCGACTTGCTGTTGCAGGGCTTCAAGACACTCCTGCATATTCGCCAACACCTCATCGGTGTTGTGACCAGACGGCGCATAGTCCCAGTTCTGTCGAAACATGTAACTGCCGCGATTGGGCCAGTGAAACTGATACAGATCGATGCAATCTGTCTGCAAACGACGCAGAGATCCCTCGATCGCTTCGGGGATCGTTTGCGCAGAAATTGGTGCCCCGTCGCGTGCATGCGCGAAACCTGCACCGGAGTGTTTGGTCGCCAGAATATACTCCGCCCGCCGCGCGGGGTTCACCGCGTTCCAGTTGCCCAGGATTTCTTCGGTCCGCCCCACGGTCTCTTTCGAGACCGGGTTCACCGGGTACATCTCAGCGGCGTCAACGAAATTGATCCCGGCCTCCAGCGCCATGTCGATCTGGGTATGTGCATCCGCTTCAGAGGTCTGCGTCCCAAACGTCATGGTGCCAAGGCACAGATCCGTCACTTCAATACCAGTGCGCCCCAATGGGTTCTTTTTCATCTCAAAATCCTTCTGCTCGCAACGTCGCGCACCCTAAAGCAGAGAACAGGTAGGGCAAGGGTGCAGGCGATCAATTCCTGTGCAACAAGGGGTTGGGCTTATTCAAACCTCACTGCAAAAAGCGGTATAAAGCCAAACGCAGCGCACGGCGTTTTCTGCCCCCTGTGATACGGGTATCCATGCCGATTCCAGCGAATGCGCTTACCTTTCAAAGTTTTGGTCCGCAATGCGGTCCAATGCTTCCGGTCACTGCAGCTGCGCCAATGCCGGCTTTAGGTTGCTCGTGAGATTCCGCTGAAATGAGAATTCCAAACCTCTCGTCGAACCTCATCTCTGGCCTCGTATGCCGCTATTGCTTCGTCTAGATCATCTGGTTCAAGCGCGTCCTCACCTCTGGCGATCCGCGTGACTTGCATCGTGTACCATGCAGTCACACCGCCTTCCGGAGGGTTTCTGAAACGTGGGAATTGTGGCTCGTCGCGTTGATCGGAAAGCCAAAATGATGGCAATTCTGGATCAACGACCAATGCGCGGGCCAATCCAACGAGATCGGCTTTGCCCTCTGCAATGGCGCTTTTGGCCTGTGCAAGCGTCTTGAAACCGCCCGTCACCATAAGGGGAATGTTCGTTTTCGCACGCGCACGTTCAGCAAAATCAAGAAAATAGGCGCCGGAACCCGCGCGATCTGATGATGACGCAGCACCTGGAAAATATGTGCCACCGCTGACATCAATCAGATCAATTGTTGTTTTATCTAATGCCGCAGTGACCTCAAGGGATTCATCTTCAGCGAAGCCGCCTTCAAGTTGATCTGTCGCGTTCAACTTGATGCCCACAGGGAAATCCGGGCCAACGGCATTGCGCACGGCGCTGATCACTTCCAACAGCAGCCTCATCCGGTTTTGCAAAGAACTGCCATAGGCATCTTCGCGTTTGTTGAATAGCGGAGACAGAAACTGGTTGAGTAAGAATCCATGGGCCGCATGCAACTCAACGCCACCGAACCCAAGCCGCTTGGCAAGGTTTGCTGTGCGTGCAAATTCGGCCGGCAGCGCATGGATCTCATCCAAGGACAGCGCTTCGCATTTCAGACTGGGCAAATCAAGTCTACTCGGCCCCTTCGGCGAGCTGATCGGAGCATCCGCCATCGCACCTGCATGTCCAAGTTGCGGCCACAAATGAGCGTCGTTGGTTGCCCCTGCCTGTGCAAGTTTTCTTAGAAATGCGAAATCGGATTGATCGTTCAAAACCAAATTGCCGGGCTTCTCTGCGAAATGAGGTGTGCCTTGCACTTCGCCGATGATCGACAGGGCGAGGCCGCCAGTTGCCCAACGCTCATAGAGCTTGATTTGATCATCACTTGGATTGCCTTTGCCGTCACCAAGCGAGTCAGACATCGCCGATTTAGCAATTCGGTTTTTAAGAGTTACGCCGCAGGGCAGAATTAGCGGCTGGCGCAAGAGAGACTGGGTTCTATTGGACATTTGGTTCCTCAAACTTTTGCCTTAACAGTTGAAAGCAGTCATTTTTGCCTTGCACCGAATCCGTCAATTTGGGCTTCAATCCAGCCATTGAGGCATTTCTGATCGCACATCATTGCGCAATCAACACCACGCCTTCCGGAAAGCGGCTCGGGCCCTAAGCCTCAGCTTTCTTTTCCCAGCGCCCGGATTCTTCGGACCAGTATTGGGCGGAACATCCCGCACCGGTCAAAGCCTTCCACTGCCCGCGCGCGCGTTGAACGGCCTCTGCGTCATTGCCGTCAAACAGGATACATACGCGGTCCAGTTTCTTGATCTCATCGGGGTCGACCGCCGCGCCATCTACCGCCATGACACAAGACGCATCATTGGCAGCCTGCGCCTCGGTCGTCAGCAGGATCGGCTGCGCGGCATCGTGCGGACCGCCTGCGCGGCCATGTGGCAGGAACCCTTCTTCGGGCCCCTGCCACAGCTTTTCATCCAGCCAGTCCATCCGCGCGGGATCGCTGCCTCGCACGGCAATCTTCCACCCGGCCTGCCGTGCCTTGTCCAGCAGCACCGGCAAGGTATGCTCCAACGGTTGGCGGGTCAGGTGATAGAAATAGACGGCCCCCATCGGCTTACTCGAAGTTGTCCTGAACGAAACGGCTCAGCGCGCGTACACCCCAGCCGGTTGCGCCCTTCGGGGCGTAGGATGTCTCGGACGAGACCGAAGCCACACCGGCAATATCCAGGTGAATCCACGGCATGTCTTCTTTTACGAACCGCTGCAGGAACTGCGCCGCCGTGATCGAACCCGCAGGGCGCCCGCCCACGTTCTTCATATCGGCAATGCGCGACTTCAGTTGCTTGTCATAGGCTTCGCCCAACGGCATCCGCCATGCGCCTTCGTCTTCGGCCCCTGCCGCCTTCAGGAAGGCATTGCAGAACGTGTCGTTGTTCGAAAATACGCCCGCGTTCTCATGCCCGAGGCCGATGATGACCGCTCCGGTCAAGGTGGCCAGATCGACCATTCCCACAGGCTTGAACCGCTCTTGCGTGTACCACATCACGTCGCACAGAACCAAACGGCCTTCGGCGTCGGTGTTAATGATCTCGACCGTGTCGCCCTTCATGGATTTGACCACATCGCCCGGACGCGTGGCGTTGCCCGAAGGCATGTTTTCCACCAAACCGACCAAGCCGACAACGTTGGCCTTGGCCTTGCGCTTGGCCAGCGCGCGCATGGTGCCTGCCACTACGCCAGCGCCGCCCATGTCCATGGTCATGTCTTCCATGCCGCCCGCAGGTTTCAGCGAAATACCACCGGTGTCGAACACCACGCCCTTCCCGACCAATGCCAGCGGCGCGTCATCTTTGTCGCCGCCATTCCATTGCATCACCACAACCTTCGAAGGGCTGTCCGACCCCTGCCCGACGCTTAGCAGCGTACGCATGCCCAGCTCGGCCAGTTTGTCTTCTTCCAGCACTTCGACCTCAAGCCCCAGTGCCTTCATTTCGTCCAGCCGGTCGGCGAATTCCGTGGTGGTCAGGATATTCGCAGGCTCGTTGGTCAAATCGCGTGTCATGCGGACACCGTCGGCGACCGCGTAGAGCGGTGCAAACGCAGCCTCGATCTCATCCGCCTTCTGGTGGGTTATGATGACTGAACCGGCCTCATCAGACTCCTTAGTCTTGTGCGCATCAAAATCATAGCTGCGCAGCGCGATGCCCATCGCCAGATCCTCGGCCTTGACCTGATTGCCTGACATCACCAGCAAGTCCTTGCTGCCCGCCAGCTTGGCCAGCGCGGCACCTGCCTTGCGGGCCTCGGCGGGTTCGGGGCGGCGCGGCAGAACCAGAACGTCCAGCGCCTCGGCTGCCATGCCGGATGGCCACGCCATCGAGATCACGTCACCGGTTTTCACCTTTTCGAACCGCTCGCTTTCGACCAGCCGTGTCACAGCCCCGCGGGTCAGGCGGTTGGCGCGACGGGCGGCGGGGTTCATTTTGCCGTCAGACGGGATGATAATGGCCACGCGCCCTTCGGCCTGCGCCATCGTATCCATGTCGGGGTCCTGGAAACGGATCGGTACAAGACTGCTCATTGCGAACTCCTCAAAATCAGTTCCCCAAGACCTAGCCCGCGCCGCGCGGCTTGACCAGATAGCAGTTTTCCCCGGCCCGCATTTGGACTACAGTCCCGGAAAAAATCCGACAGGCTCGGGGGAGAAGGTTTTGGCAAGACAGAGCAGGCATAGGCTGTCGCGCACAATTGCGTGCAGCGGTGATTCTGGTCTGCACCCGACCAAAGGCTGTTTGCGCGTCTTTTCGGCAGGAGTTCCTTCGTGATCCTCGACCGCTACTTCGCCCGCCGTTTCATTCAAAGTTTCCTGGTCATCGGCAGCATTTTCCTGACACTGATGATTCTGATCGACCTGATCGAACAGGTGCGCCGCTTTGACGATGCAAATCTGTCCTTTGGTCAGCTGCTTCAGTTGACGCTGTTGAATACGCCTGCCGCGATCAGCGAAATGCTGCCGCTGCTAGTCATCCTGTCCACGATCGCGTTGTTTATCGGTCTGGCCCGCAGTTCGGAACTGGTTGTCACCCGTGCCACTGGCCGTTCAGGCATCCGCGCCCTGTTGGCCCCTGTGGTGATCGCCCTGATCATCGGCGCACTGGCGGTTGGCATGTTGAACCCCATCGCAGCCGCCACGTCGGAAGAGTACAAACAGCTTGCCGAATCCTACAAAAACAACGGCGGATCAACGCTGTCGATCAGTGCAGATGGTCTTTGGTTGCGGCAGGGTTCGGCCAATGGCCAATCCGTGATCCACGCCCAGGACACATCTAACGGCGACAGGTTCACCCTTAATCAGGTGACGATCATTACTTTTGCCCCGGATGGCACACCAACCCAGCAGATCGTAGCCGACCAAGCGGATCTGGAGAACGGTACGTGGGTCCTGACCAATGCCAAGATTTGGGCGCTGGAAGGCGGTGTGAATCCAGAAACCCACGCCACTGAACACGCGCGGCTTGAGGTTCCCACATCGCTGACACGCCAACGGATTCTGGACACGCTTGGCGATCAGGATTCCGTATCGGTCTATGACCTGCCGGAACTGATCCGCGACCTGCGCGAAGCCGGGTTTTCGACCAAGCAATATGAGGTCTGGTTGCAGGTCCAACTGGCCCGCCCCTTGTTTCTGATGTCGATGGTCCTGATCGGCGCGGCCTTCACCATGCGCCACGTGCGATTTGGCGGCACCGGGATCGCGGTTTTAACCGCCGTCCTGCTGGGATTTGGTATCTACTTCATTCGCAACTTTGCCCAAATTCTGGGGGAAAACGGTCAATTGCCTATCTTAGTCGCGGCCTGGGCCCCGCCCTTCGCAGCCATTCTTCTGTCCCTCGGCCTTTTGCTGCATGCGGAGGACGGCTGATGCGGCTTATTGCCAGTTTGTTTCTGTCCGGTGCAGTCGCACTGACCATGCCCGTGGGCGCATTCGCGCAATCTCAACCTGCTGCCGGTGCCGCACAGGGTGCCACGCAAGAGGATCAGCCTGCCCTGCTGGTGGCCGACCGGATCTTTATCACACCCGAGCGTAATCTGGTGGCCGAAGGGAATGTCGAAGCCTTTCAGGGCGACACCAAGGTCACGGCCACGCGCATCACCTATGACCGCGAAACCGGCAACCTATCGCTGGAAGGCCCGGTCCGCATCGATCAGGGCGGCGCAACCACGTTGCTGGCTGATTCCGCCGAACTGGATGACGGAATCATGAACGGTCTGCTGATCGGTGCCCGCATGGTGTTCGATCAGCAGGTTCAGATCGCCTCGGTCCAGGCTGCGCGCGCTGGGGGGCGTTACACACAATTCAGCAAGGTCTCGGCGACGTCCTGCCATGTCTGCGCCAATGGCAAACCGCCGCTTTGGCAAATCCGCGCCCGCAAGGTCACGCATGACCAGTTGGAACGCCAATTGTATTTCGAAGGGGCACAGTTCCGGATACTGGATTTCCCGGTTTTCTACTTCCCCTACCTGCGCCTGCCCGACCCGACACTGGACCGTGCCACAGGCTTCCTTGTTCCGTCGATTCGCACCACATCGCAGCTGGGAACCGGCGTGCAGGTGCCGTATTTCTTTAAGCTTGGCGACCACAAGGACCTGACGCTGACCCCCTATATCTCGGGGAAAACAAGAACACTGGGCTATCGCTATCGCCAGGCATTCAAACGCGGACGGATTGAGCTGAACGGCGCTTTCACCCGCGATGACCTGCAAGAAAATGAGGATCGAGGCTATCTTTTTGCCAACGGTTATTTCTTCCTGAACAACGACTTCCGCTTTTTGTTTGATGTGAAGACAACTTCGGATAACGCTTATCTCGCGGATTATGGCCTACCCGATTTTGACCGGTTGCGCAGCGAAATCGCGCTTGAGCGGATCAAACGCGATACCGCCTTCCGCACCAGTTTCATCCACTACAAATCCCTGCGAGACAGCGAAAATGAGGAAGTGATCCCATCGCGGATCTTCGACCTGTATTTTCAGAAACGCTACTTCCCAACCTCTGTCGGCGGTGAAGTTCGCTTGGGCTTTGTGGCCCACAATCACACACGTACCAGCGATCAGGATATCGTTGGCCGCGATGTCGCGCGTGCCACGTTCGATGCGGACTGGATGCGCAGCTGGATTTTCGCATCGGGCCTCAGGGCTGATGCCCGGTTCGGGACATCGGTGGATATCTTTGACATCCGAGATGACAGCCAGTTTCCTGACCAGGTGACCCGCGCGGCCCCCCGCGCCGCACTCACGCTGCGTTATCCGATGACCCGTCGGGAAAAGTCAGGTGCCACGCAGGTGCTTGAACCCATCGCGCAAGTCGGTTGGACGAACGTGACAGATCAGGACGTTCCCAATGACGAAAGCACCTTTCAGGAATTCGACCAGGGGAACCTGTTGTCCCTGTCACGCTTTCCGGCCCCGGATCGTCGCGAAGACGGCGCGACGGCGGTGTTTGGGCTCAATTGGGCGCGCTATGCCGCAAATGGCTGGCGTGCGCTTGCCACTGTCGGACAGGTCTTCCGCTCGACCGCTGACCCCAACTTCAACCTGACGTCAGGCCTACAGGGAACCGCCTCCGACGTGTTGTTGGCCGGTCAGTTGCAAACCGCCAATGGCTGGTCTTTGGCGGGTCGCGGCCTGTTGAATGGTGATTTCAGCTTTGCCAAGGCCGAGGTGCGCGCAGGCTGGAACAAGCCAAATGTCGGCCTAACCGGCAGTTATGTGTGGCAGGAAAAGGATCCGGCAGAAAATGCGAATGACGAGATATCCGAAATCTGGATGAATGGGCGTTACCTTGTTGACCAGAACTGGCTGACACAGGCCTATGCGCGCTATGACCTCAGCGAATCCGAACCGATCCGATATGGGTTAGGCGTTACCTACCAGAATGAGTGTGTAAAAGTTAACATGACCGTCAGCAGGCGATTTACCTCATCATCAAGTATTGAGCCTTCGACAGAATTCGGGTTTACCGTTGCCCTGACAGGTTACTCCGTCGAGGGTGGCGGCCAACAGTACAAGAGAAGATGCAGTTGATTTCACGTTTCTCGCGATTAGTCCGTTCCGGTTGGTTGAAACCGGTTGCACCGGCACTGGCTGCCGCTTTGCTTGCCCTGTCCACTGGTCACAGCCAGGCCCAGAGCCTGTTTTCACCTGCGATCAAGGTGAACCAGGACATTGTCACCTGGTACGAACTTCAGCAACGCCAGCAATTCCTGACCGTTCTGGGTGCTCCTGGCGCCACCGAGGACGAAGTCCGCGACGCGCTGATCGACGAACGACTTCGCAAACAGGCCATGCGCGACGCAGGAATCGAAGTTGCACCAGAAGACATTCAGGTGGGCATTGATGAATTCGCAGCCCGTGGCCGCCTTTCGACCGATGAATTCCTGCAATTGCTGGGCGAATCCGGCGTTTCCCCCGAAACCGTACGGGATTTCGTCGCTGATCAGCTGTCGTGGCGCGATTACGTCAGTTCGCGTTTTCTGTCGCAAGCCAGGCCGAGCGACGACGAGATCAACCGGGCTTTGGGACAGGCCGGGAGTGGCGGGCTTCAAGTCCTGATGTCGGAAATCATTATTCCGGTCACGCCGCAGACCTTGGCCCAAGCCGAATTGCTAGCCGAAGAGATCGCACTGCTTGAAGGTTTCGATGCGTTTTCCTCTGCCGCCACACAGTATTCTGCAGCTGGCACACGCGATGACGGCGGGCGTTTGGAATGGCTTAACCTGACCGACTTGCCGCCTGCCCTGCAACCCGTGATTCTAGGTCTCAAAACGGGCGACATCACACAGCCCTTGTCGTTGCCCAACGCGATCGCCTTGTTCCAGCTGCGCGGATTGCGCGAAGTAAGCACCAGCGCGCCGCGTTACTCCAAGATCGACTACGCGATTTACAACATGGCCGGCGGTCGCAGTGCCGAAACCCTGGCCAAGGCCGCCAAGCTGCGCGAACAGATTGATAACTGCGACGACCTCTATGGCATCGCCAAGGATCAACCTGCCGGGGTACTGCAACGTGTCGAAGCCAGCCCGTCCGAGATCCCCCGCGACGTGGCGCTTGAGCTGTCCAAGCTGGACCTGAACGAAGTTTCCACGACGCTGACGGGAAACAATGGCCAGACTCTGAAGTTCCTGATGCTGTGTACACGCACATTGGACCGGGGCGAAGACACGACGCGCGTGGATGTAGCCAACGCCCTGACGCAACAGCGCCTGCAGGCCTTTGCCGAAAGTCTGGTTGAACAGCTCCGCGCCGACGCGACGATCATCGAGCAATGACCGCGCCCATCGCGCTTAGCTGTGGCGATCCCGCTGGAATAGGCCCCGAAATCGCCGCCAAAGCCTGGTCAAAACTGCGCGCGAGCTGCCCGTTTTTCTATATCGGCGATGCGGCGCATCTGCCGGCAGGTACGCCTACGCAGCGGATCAGCGATCCGGCACAGGCCATTGATATCTGCGCGAATGCCCTGCCTGTTCTGCAATTGAGCTTTCCCGCCACAAACGCAGCAGGCCAACCGGACCCGTCCAATGCGCCCAGTGTGATCGACGCAATCGAAACCGGTGTTTCCCTAGTTCAATCCGGTGCCGCGTCAGCGTTGTGCACTGCACCGATCCACAAAAAGGCTCTGATCGACGGGGCCGGGTTCGCCTATCCTGGCCATACCGAATTTCTCGCCGCTCTGGCCGGGCGCAAGCGCGTCGTGATGATGTTGGCCAGCGAGCAGCTTCGCGTGGTGCCCGCAACGATTCACATTCCGCTGTCGCGCGTCCCGTCCGAGCTTACCCCCGACCTGCTGCGCGAAACCATCGCCATTACCGCTGAAGGCCTGCGCAGACAGTTTGGTATCCCCCATCCCCGCATCGCCATTGCAGGCCTCAACCCGCATGCGGGCGAAGGCGGTAAAATGGGGCATGAAGAACTGGACTGGATCGCCCCTCTGATATCTGACTTGCCGGGCGATACCTGCACGGTTACCGGCCCACACCCGGCGGACACGATGTTCCACGCTGCCGCCCGCGCCCGATATGACGCCGCAATTGCCATGTATCACGATCAGGCACTGATCCCGATCAAGACGCTCGACTTCGACCGTGGTGTCAACGTGACCCTCGGCCTGCCCTTCATTCGCACCTCGCCCGATCACGGCACGGCACTGGATATCGCCGGACAGGACATGGCAAACCCCACCAGCCTGATCGAGGCGCTGAAACTGGCCCAACGGATGGCACAAAGCGCTTGATCCTTCACTTGGCTGAAAATATCCCCGCCGGAGGCAAAAAATCACTGGCGTTCCCCCCCGGACACGCCACGGTAATCGGATCATGAGTTCAATCGACACCCTTCCCCCTCTGCGCGAGGTTATCGCGACACATCAACTCTCGGCGCGTAAATCGCTGGGGCAGAACTTTTTGCTGGATCTCAACCTGACGGCCAAGATCGCACGGCAGGCGGGCGATCTCACGGAATGCGACGTGCTGGAAATCGGACCCGGCCCCGGTGGTCTGACCCGTGGCCTGTTGTCCGAAGGTGCGCGCAAGGTCGTTGCGGTCGAAAAAGACACCCGCTGTATCGCTGCCTTGAATGACATCGCTGCTGCTTATCCGGGTCGTCTTGAGGTCATCAACGGCGACGCACTGGAAATCGATCCTCTGGCGCATCTGACCCCACCTATCCGCATCGCGGCGAACCTGCCGTATAACGTAGGCACCGAATTACTGGTGCGCTGGCTGACCCCGCCCGAATGGCCGCCGTTCTGGCAAAGCCTAACGCTGATGTTCCAACGCGAAGTCGCCGAACGCATCGTTGCCCAACCCGGGGGCAAAGCCTATGGCCGCCTTGCGATCCTTGCCCAATGGCGGGCCGAGGCGCGCATCGCCATGTCCCTGCCCCCCGGGGCTTTTACGCCGCCACCAAAGGTCTCAAGCGCGGTTGTGCACCTGACGGCGCTGCCCGAACCGCGCTATCCGGCGGATGCCCGGGTTCTGTCGCGTGTCGTGGCCGCAGCTTTCAACCAGCGCCGCAAGATGCTGCGCGCATCGCTAAAAGGCGTGGCGCCGGATATCGAGGACCGCCTGCTCGCGGCTGGGATTCAACCAACAGAGCGCGCCGAACAAGTCCCGCTGGAAGCTTTCTGTGCATTGGCTAGAAACATCAGAAATTCATAAGATTTCTGGTCTCAATGAATCTTCAGCTTTATCATGTTCACAGGCGGGGATATTTACAAAAGAGTTAATCTCAAATCGCAGGAAAATCAGTTGAAGGTTTTAGTGACACTTTTGACGATTCTATTCGTCCAAGTGCCGTTGTCAGGCCACGCGGCTCAAATAAAACTACGTTGTACATATGAACCAGACCGTCAGGGTTGGATTCCCAATGAAGCGTTCTACGAAATAGACACCTCATCTAGATCAGCATCGGCATATGATGGATTGATACACCATGTCCACGGCGCGCCTCTTGGCACGAAGTATGCTGAAAGGAGGGACGGTCGATATAGGCTCAAATGGAAGTTGAAGCTGCCTACTAAAGTAACGCGAAGCCTCGACAACAGCGTGTATAGAAAATACGAGACTTACCGCACGATCACATACTCAGTTTTCATTGATCTAGACGCAAAGTCAGCCCAATTGAAAACAAGTTTGGGTAGGCCGGCAGAAGGCAATGGGCCTTGTCAAATTATTGAATAATCCGACCGCTGCCTGAGCGACTATCAAAGTTAGACACCAACAGAATTTGGTATCAAAACAAACAAAAGAAAGAGCCCTACATATTTTCACATGTAGGGCTCTTTTCGATTAAATCATGGACCAAGTTTTACTCAGCCGCTTCCGGTGCATCGCCGTTGCTTGTCGGCGCGTCCTCTGCCCCCTCTGGCGCGGGCTTTGGCTTGCGCGTACGCGGACGACGCGGTGCTTTTTCTTTTTTTGCCGGTGCTTCGGTGGCCGCCGCCGCAGCAGCATCCTTGCTCTCCGGGGTCTCAACCAAACCGGATTCCGGGGTAGCTGCCTCGGGTGTGAAATCCATCACGTCCGGTTGCGGCGCTTCGGCCGGGTCCGACTGACGGGCGGCAGCTTCGCGCTCCTGGCGCTCGGCGCGTTCGCGATCCCGCTCAGCCTGACGCTCGCGGTTCTGGCGGTCTTGCTCTTCGCGGCGCGCTTCCATTTCGCGCTGTGCCTCACTCAGCAGGCGCAAATAGTGTTCTGCGTGCTGCTGAAAGTTCTCAGCTGCCACACGGTCATTGGACAGTTGGGCGTCGCGCGCCAACTGATTATATTTGTCGATAATCTGCTGGGGCGTACCGCGCACCTTGCCTTCGGGACCCGAGCTGTCAAAAACCCGGTTTACGACATTGCCCCCAGAAGGACGGTTGCGGTTATTCTTGACCCGAGAGCGGGATTTGGAAGATCTCATTTACTTTACGTCAGCCTTGTCATTCGCTGTCGATCATCTCGCATCCTGCACTGCTCAAAAGCTTAGCTGTGACGCGATGTCGACTATTTTGGGCTTGGCGTCCGGGGCCCGCTGTACCAGCGTCAGCCCTCCGACTGGTGTTGAGTAAACACGTCCTGTGCGTACAGACAAGGGGGTTGTCCAAAAATTCGCAGCTTTTTTACATTAATCGGCGTATTTCGGCCTCAGGTTGCCGCATTAAAGCGGCATTTTGGCAAAAACGACGCGATCGCGGCCGTCTAGATCGGGAACGATCCGTGTGGCTGTCAGGCCTGCCGACTCGAACAATGCTGCGACACTGCGCCCCTGTGTCGGCCCGATTTCCACCAGCAGACGGCCGCCCGGCAGTAGGAAATCCGGTGCGCCTGCCGCGATGCGACGGTAAGCGCCCAGCCCGTCCCCTTCGTCCGTCAACGCCAGTCGCGGCTCGTGCTCGCGCACTTCTGGTGAAAGGTCGTCCATTTCCGTCAAAGAAATATAGGGGGGATTCGAAACGATCAGATCAAACTGGCCGTCAATATTCTGAAACCAGTCAGATTGGAGGATTTCCACCCGACCCTGTACCTGGTGCTGCACTGCATTTGCGCTGGCCTGCAGACAGGCGGCCTCGCTCAGGTCCGCACCCACGCCCGAGGCACTGGCCCGTTCAGCCAGCAACGTGATCAAGATACAGCCTGAGCCGACACCCAGATCCAGTACATGATCGAACGGGTCGCTGAGCGCGGCTTCGATCAGCGCTTCGGTTTCCGGCCGTGGGTCCAGCACATCGCGGCTGACGCGGAAGCGTCGGCCATAAAACTCGCGCTCGCCCAACAGGTGCGACACCGGAACACGCACCGCACGCAGCGAGATCAACTGATCATAGCGCTCTGCAATCTCTGGTGACAGCTCTTCGGGCGCGATCAGAGTGACCCGGCTGGCTTCGATCCGTGCCGCGTGGGCCAAAAGAACCCGGGCGTCTCGCGCCGGGTCGGCCACACCCGCCGCCCGCAGTCGCGCCGTGGCCGAAACCATCGCCTGTGCTGCTGTCAGCGCCGCAATCATTGCGCCATATCCGCCAATAGTCGCGCCTGATCATCAGCGGTCAGTGCATCTATCACCTCGTCCAGATCGCCCTGCATCACCTGATCCAGCTTATAAAGCGTCAGGTTGATGCGGTGGTCTGTCATGCGGCCTTGCGGGAAATTGTAGGTTCTGATCCGCTCGGACCGATCCCCCGACCCCACCTGGCTCGCACGATCGGCCGACCGTTCACTGTCGATCCGCTGACGCTCCTGATCATAGAGCCGGGTTTTCAGCACCTGCATCGCAATCTCGCGGTTGCGGTGTTGCGATTTCTCCGAGCTTGTCACAACGATCCCCGTCGGCAGGTGGGTAATCCGAACCGCCGAGTCGGTTGTGTTCACGTGCTGCCCCCCCGCGCCTGAACTGCGCATGGTGTCGATGCGAATATCATTGGCGTCGATCTGGATATCCACATCCTCGGCCTCGGGCAAAACCGCGACCGTCGCAGCCGAGGTGTGAATGCGTCCGCCACTTTCGGTTTCGGGCACACGTTGCACCCGGTGCACGCCGGATTCGTATTTCATCCGGGCAAACACGTTCTCGCCCTTGATGTGGGCGACGACCTCTTTGATCCCACCCAGATCCGAGGCCTGTTCTTCGATGACCTCAAACTTCCATCCCCGCGCTTCGGAATAGCGCTGGTACATGCGCAGAAGGTCCCCGGCGAACAGCGCGGCCTCATCTCCGCCAGTTCCGGGGCGGATTTCCAGCATCGCCGGACGCGCATCCGCCGCATCACGGGGCAACAACGCAAGCTGCAAGGCGTGTTCGGATTCGGGGATGCGGGTCTTCAATGCCGGAATTTCTTCTTCCGCCAGTTCTTTCATGTCCGGGTCGGCCAGCATCGCCTCGGCCTCGGCCAGATCGGCGACCAGCTGACGCCACGCCATGATCTGATCCACAACCGGTTTGAGGTCGGAATATTCTTTGGCCAAGGCCGCAATATCCCCACCCGAGGCACCATCTGCCATGGCCGCTTCGAGGTACTGGAATCGCTGGGTTATCTGTTCAAGTCGTTCTTCGGGGATCATCCGGGCGGTGTCTATCAATCCGGCCCTTTGGTCAAGGCCCCTCACTATGCTAGGCTAATGCACATGAAACGGTTGATACTTGTTTGTACACTGCTCGTAACGCCCGCCCTGGCTGACGTGGTCGGCCCCGGCGGCAAGGTTCAGGACTGCTATTGCACCGATAAATCGGGAACCCGCGTCGAACTGGGCGAGATGATCTGCCTCCAGGTCGATGGCCGCATGTTCATGGCGCAATGCCAGATGTCTCTGAACGTACCGATGTGGCGCGAGGTTCAGGAGGGGTGCTTGTCCTCAGGGCTGCAACAGAGCAAGCCACTCATCAACACGAGCGCGGTTTACCCCAAAATCTGACCGCCCAAACCTGAGACGAGCATAGATGCGAAGCGTGTCTCCGTCCTGCTGCACTGTCGTGTAGTCCGGAAAGCCGATCACTTTCGTACGCGTGATGTAGGTAATTATCCCTTCATCAACAGACCCGGCCAGAACTGACGTTCGGTCTGAAACGCGCGCGAACGCATCCAGCCGCAGCAGGCCATCCGGTCCCGTTTCGACCACACGGACGACACCTCCATCAAGATCACGGTCCTGATCACCTATCGGTGCCACATGCCATTTTGCCGGGTCTGATGGTGCAAAACGAATGTATGCTCCAAGCAAAATTACCAGAACAACAATCAGCCACAGCGCCATTTTTTTCATCCCCGGACCAGCCCTTTCGCCGACCATATTCGGATCGCTTTGGCAGACAAGGTGCGAACTCTTTTACCGTGACGTCACGCCTGGCAATATGCACAGCAGTTCGAACAACAAGTTCGCTGCAGTCAGCGCCGTGTTGCCTGACGGATCGTATGGCGGCGACACCTCGACCAGATCGCATCCGACCACTTTCACACCCGAAAGCGCATGAATCAGCTGCAACGCTTGCGGCGTGGTCAGCCCTCCGATTTCAGGTGTTCCGGTGCCGGGGGCGTAAGCCGGGTCCAGACTGTCGATGTCATAGGTGATGTAGACCGGGTGGTCGCCGATCGTTTTGCGGATTTGTGAGCCGATCTCAGTCAGGTTCTGCTGCCACAGCTCCCACGCCGGGAATTGGCGAAAGCCCCAGTCCTGCGCCTCAGTAAAGTCGCTGGCCGCGTAACCCGAACCGCGAATGCCGATCTGAAAGGTCTTGTCCGGGACGATCAGCTTTTCTTCATAGGCGCGGCGAAAGACAGTACCGTGCGTTTCACGCTCGCCGAACATCTCTTCATTCACGTCGGCATGAGCATCCACATGCACCAGCGCGACCGGACCATGCTTGGCCGCAATAGCGCGCAAAATCGGCAGCGTGATCGAATGATCGCCGCCCATCGCAACGGGAATCACCGCCTGATCGAGTATTGAATCGTAGCTTTCCTTGATGATCTTCAGGCTGTCGGCCAGCGAGAACGTATTGATCGCCAGATCCCCGATATCCGCGATCTGCAGGCTGTCGAACGGAGCGGCCGAATTGGCCATATTATAGGGCCGGATCATCGCGCTTTCGCTGCGGATCTGTTTTGGCCCAAACCGCGTGCCGGACCGCCACGAGGTGCCGATATCCATCGGGATGCCCAGCACGGCCACATCCAGACCGGCCAGCGAGTCAGCCTGCGGCAACCGCATGAACGTGTTCGGCCCGGAAAACCGCGCCAGATCATTGCCGCTGATCGGTTGGTTAAAGTCTGTCATGCCCGTATTTCTCCCGTCCGGCTTTTGGTTAATCAGATACCGGAAAGATGGCTAACCAAAGGTTAATCCTGCACCAACTTGTTCCACCCCAGCAGGCAAATGATCTGAGTTGCCACGTGAGCACCGGCAATGGCCGTGGCACCTGACGTGTCATATGGCGGTGAGACCTCGACCACATCCCCGCCTTTGATATTTATCCCGGCGATATCGCGCAGGATGATCTGCGCCTGAATGGAACTCAGACCACCCCAAACGGGCGTGCCGGTGCCGGGGGCAAAGGCCGGGTCCAGGCCGTCGATGTCAAAGCTCAGATAGACCGGGCTGTCGCCCAAAATACCTTTGATCTTTTTCGCCACGGCGGCGGGGCCGGATTCGTAGACTTCTCGCGCGTCGATGATGTTGACGCCCAATGTGTCCTCGTTCGTGGTACGGATACCGACCTGAACCGAGCGTTTCGGGTCCACGATGCCGGATTTCACCGCCTTGTAGAACATCGTCCCGTGATCCACGCGGGACATGTCGTCATCGGCCCAAGTGTCGGTATGCGCATCGAATTGCAGCAGAGACATCGGCCCGTGTTTCTCGGCATAGGCCTTGAGGATCGGGAAGCTGATATAGTGGTCCCCGCCTAACGTGACCGAAGACACATCAGCGGCCAAAATAGTGCGGATGTGGTCGGTCAACGTATCGGGAAAGGCCGGGATATTGGCATAATCATAGGCCATGTCGCCATAATCCACGATCGCCAGCTCGCTGAGCGCATCGAACGGCCAGCCGTAGGGCGCATCCGGCGATTGCAGCGCGCTGGCCTCACGTATGGCACGCGGTCCAAGACGGGTACCCGGACGGTTCGTCACCGCTTGATCAAAGGGCACACCTGTGACTGCGATATCCACGCCTTTCAGGTCCTTAGTGTAAAGGCGACGCAGGAACGAGGTCGCGCCGCCAAAGGTGTTCTCGTAGGACAGTCCCTTGAGATCAGGATTGGTGAATGCCTCGTCCACCTGGTTCTTTGCGTCTTCCAGTGCCATGTCTTTCCCCCGTCAGCCCAGCGGCTGCGCCTTTTCGACGATCCGTGCAAAGAACGAAGCGCCGACCGGCGCGATCTCATCGTTGAAGTTGTATTTCGGATGGTGCAGCCCGGCGCTCTCACCCTGCCCCAAAAACAGATAGGCGCCGGGGCGCGATTGCAGCATGTACGAGAAATCCTCTGCCCCCATCTCGCGGCCCATGTTTCCCACCACACGCTCGGCCCCGGACACGTCCCGGGCCACCTCGGCGGCAAATCCGGCCTTTTCGCCGTCGTTGATCGTGGCCGGGTAGTTCTTTTCGTAATCCAGCCGCGCCTCGACGCCGTAAGAGGTCGCCTGCCCCTGTACGATTTGCTCCATACGCTCGATTACCATCTGCTGAACGTTTGGATCGAAGGTTCGAACAGTGCCGTTGATGAAAGCCGTATCGGGGATCACGTTATTCACCGTCCCGGTGTGGATTTGCGTTACCGAGACGACCAGGTCGTCCAGAGCATAGTTGTTGCGGCTGACGATAGTCTGAATGGCCTGCGCAATGCCGCAGGCCGCCATCACCGGGTCGCGGGCTTCATGCGGCATGGCACCGTGACCACCAACGCCTTGAATATGAACCTCGAACGTATCCACCGCCGCCATGATCGGCCCCGGAGTGGTGTGAAATGCGCCTACGGGCAGGTTCGGTGCATTATGCAGCGCGTAGACCTGAGAGATGTCGAACCGGTCCATGATGCCTTCTTCGACCATCACGCCCGCGCCGCCGCCTTCCTCTTCGGCTGGCTGAAAGATCAGCGCCACACGGCCGCGAAAATTCCGCGTTTCGGCCAGGTAGCGCGCCGCGCCCAACAGCATCGTGGTGTGCCCATCATGACCGCAGGCGTGCATCTTGCCCGGATTGGTCGAGGCGTAGTCGACGCCCGTTTCCTCAGGGATCGGCAGCGCGTCCATATCGGCCCGCAGACCAATCGTAGGCCCCTCACCCCGCCCGTTGATGATCGCGACGATCCCGGTCTTGGCAATACCTTCGTGCAGCTCGTCCACTCCGAATTCGCGCAGACGGTCCGCTACGAACGCTGCAGTTTCATGGCATTCGAACTCCAACTCGGGGATCGAATGCAAGTGTTTGCGCCATGCGGCCATATCGGCTGAGTAATCGGCAATTCGGTTGACGACGGGCATCTGGGGTGGACTCCTGATCGGGACTGCGGAATGGATGCATCTGACACCGGAACGAAAGGGTTCGCAATGGCCGAAAATCCTCTGATCCACGACAGCGATGCAGGTATCGAGCGCCTGTTGGAAATCATGCGCCGTCTGCGTGACCCGCAAACGGGCTGCCCGTGGGATATCGAACAGGATTTTGCCACCATCGCCCCCTACACGATTGAGGAGGCCTATGAGGTCGCCGACGCCATCGAGCGCGAAGCCTATGATGAGCTGAAAGGCGAGCTGGGCGACCTGCTGTTCCAGTCGGTTTTTCACGCACAAATGGCCGAAGAAGCCGGGCATTTCACCTTTCAGGACGTGGTGCAGACCATGTCGGACAAGATGGTCGACCGTCACCCGCATGTATTTGGCGATGAATCCCGCGATAAATCAGCGGACCAGCAGACCGTGGATTGGGAAACCATCAAGGCGGCTGAGCGCGCCGGCAAGGAACAGAAAGGGGCGCTGGACGGTGTCGCGGCCAACCTGCCTGCCCTGTTGCGCGCGCACAAACTGCAAAAACGCGCGGCCCGCGTAGGGTTTGACTGGCCCGATGCCAGTCATGTGTTGGCCAAGATCACGGAAGAGGCTGCAGAGCTGGAGGAAGCGCGCAAGGCTAAGGACGCAGACGCGCTGGAGGATGAATTCGGCGATCTTCTGTTCGTGATGGTCAATCTGGGCCGTCATCTAGGCATCGAGCCTGAGGCCGCCCTGCGCCGCACCAATGCCAAGTTTACCCGCCGGTTCGAGCAAGTAGAAGCGCGGCTGGCTGCGCGCGGGAAAACACCATCCCAAAGCGATCTCGAAGAAATGGATGCGCTGTGGGACGAGGTCAAAATTGAAGAGCACCGCGCCAATGGCAAACTCCCGCCGGTAGGTGCGACGACCGAGGTCTGAAACCGCTGGACAAGCGTGGTGACACTTGCGAGTGTCCGCGCTTCAATACCCCGGAGGCAAAGCATGGCACCGCGCAAGATCATCATCGACACCGATCCCGGGCAGGACGACGCAGTCGCCATCTTGCTGGCATTGGCAAGCCCGGAAGAGATTGATGTTCTGGGCATTACCGCCGTTGCCGGGAACGTGCCACTGGAACTGACGGCTAAGAATGCGCGGATCGTCTGTGAACTGGCCGGCCACTCGCATATCCCTGTTTATGCCGGGTGTGACCGCCCGCTAAACCGCCCTCTGGTCACCGCGGAACATGTGCACGGCAAGACCGGCCTCGACGGTCCCGTCCTGCCAGATCCGGAAATGCCGCTGGCTGACGGGCACGCGGTCGACTTCATCATCGACACCCTGCGCGCACATGAGCCTGGAACCGTCACACTTTGCCCGCTTGGCCCGCTGACGAATATCGCATCCGCCTTTCAAAAAGCGCCTGATATTGTTGATCGGGTCCAGGAAATCGTTCTGATGGGCGGTGCGTATTTTGAGGTCGGCAACATCACCCCAGCGGCGGAATTCAACATCTACGTCGATCCCGAAGCTGCTGATATTGTGTTTAAATCCGGCGTTCATGTCGTCGTTATGCCGCTAGACGTGACCCACGATGCGCTGGTCACGAAGCACCGCAATGACGCCTTCCGCGCGCTCAACAGTAAGGTCGGGCATGCCGTGGCCGAGATGACGGATTTCTTCGAACGTTTCGATATAGAGAAATACGGCTCGGAAGGCGCGCCGCTGCACGACCCGTGCGTGACCGCCTATCTGATCCGGCCGGAGCTGTTCTCGGGCCGGCACATCAACGTCCAGATCGAAACGCAGTCCGAACTGACGATGGGCATGACCGTCGCTGATTGGTGGCGCGTGACAGACCATCCGCCCAATGCAATGTTCATTGGGGAAATCGACGCTGACGGTTTCTTTGCCTTGCTGACCGAACGGCTGGCCCGGCTATGAGCGCCGCACTTCGCCTCGCGCGCCCCGAAGATCTGGACCGCCTGATGGGCCTGGTGACCGCGTTCCACACCGAAGCCGGGATCGCGCAGGACATGGACCAGACCCGCAATGCGCTGACCCCCTTGCTAGAGGGTATTCCCCACGGTTGCGTCTACCTGATCGGTCCAGGACGTGCGCCGCTGGGCTATGCCATCTTGACGTTCGGCTGGTCGGTCGAGTTCGGCGGCATGGACGGATTCATAGACGAAATCTATATCCGCCCGGCCGTGCGCGGCCGTGGCATCGCCACCGAAGTGCTGCTTGACCTGCCCAAAGCCCTGGCCGAGGCTGGCCTGACCGCCCTTCACCTGGAAGTTGATCGCACGAACGAGGCTGCGCATAAGCTGTACTTGCGCACTGGCTTCCAACCGCGCGATCGCTATGTCTTGATGAGCCGAAAGCTCTAAATCGGTCAGATACTTACGGGCGTCGCCGCCCGTCCCCCCGTGAAGGCCCTAGCGGGCTTCACCGCGATACATGTATGACGGCGTTTCCATACCCAGAACCGGGTCACTTGCGGACACCGCCTCCCCGGTGATCGGATAAGTGCCAGGCCCTGCACAGGCCGCCAAAAATACAGTGCTGATCACTGAAGCTACGAGAAGGATTTTCGAACCAGTCATGTCGTTTCCCTTTCTGTAATGCAGGCACATTACGAGACACCGGGATCGGACAAATAGGTAAAAGTTCACACAAAATTGAATTTATGTAGGTGTATTTCTAACAAGTTTGATTTTTACAAGCGATAACAACACGTAAGACTTTGAAAAAAATTCACTCGATTTGTGAGTTTTCCGCCTGAGCACCGGACAAAGGCATCTCAAAAAACAGTAATGTGTCTTTCGCGATCTCCGGAATCTCGGAATATGCGTCGCGCAGTTGGAAGCCCATCGACAGGTATAGACGCGTTGCCGATGCTAATGGTTTGCCCGTGTCCATGCGAATGCAGTCAAACCCCTGTTCACGGCACTGTTCAATCAAGGACATCATAACCGCATATCCAGCCCCCGTCCCTCGGGCGGCGTCATTTACAAACACCCGTTTAATTTCGGCAATGCCCGGCCCGATTGTCCGGAACATTCCGCACCCAACGGCATGTCCATCCTTTAGTACCAGCCGCACACCACCGCCCGGTGGGGCGTGTTCGACTTCGATCTCGTCCATCAGCCGGGCATAAACGTCGCGGGGATAAAAGGTTTTTACGACGCGCACGGACTTGGCGTCCAACGTCAGCAGGAAGTCGCGATATTCCCAACACAAACGCCGAACCTCATCAAAGTGGTCCGGCGTTTCAGCTTCGATAACTTTAAGCAAAACACGATCCTCGAAAAACACGAGGATCAGTCTAGCATTATTGACCTCAGTTGCGAAGGATCGACGCGCCTGCGTATTCCGCAACTTCACCCAGCGATTCCTCGATGCGGATCAGCTGGTTGTACTTGGCCAACCGGTCCGACCGCGCCAGCGAGCCGGTTTTGATCTGACCGCAATTGGTCGCAACCGCCAGATCGGCAATGGTCGCATCCTCGGTTTCGCCCGAGCGGTGCGACATCACGTTGGTATACCGTGCACGGTGCGCCATATCGACGGCACGAAGTGTTTCAGTCAGCGATCCGATCTGGTTCACCTTGACCAGCATCGAGTTGGCACAGCCGCGCTTGATCCCTTCGGCCAGACGCACGGGGTTGGTCACGAACAGGTCGTCGCCCACCAGCTGCACCTTGTCGCCAATCATGTCGGTCAGAGCTTTCCAGCCGTCCCAGTCATCTTCGGACATGCCATCTTCGATGGAAATGATCGGGTAGTCATTGACCAAAGCCGCCAGGTAAGCCGCATTCTCGTCCGAGCTCAGAGAGATCCCCTCGCCCGCCAGCACGTATTTGCCGTCTTTGAAGTATTCGGTTGCGGCACAATCCAGCGCAAGGTGGATTTCCTCGCCCGGTTTGTAGCCCGCTTTTTCGATGGACTTCAGGATGAAATCCAGCGCCTCACGGGTGGACGCAATGTTCGGGGCAAACCCACCTTCGTCACCGATACCAGTGTTCAGACCAGCGGCGGACAGTTCTTTCTTCAGCGTGTGGAACACTTCCGAGCCCATGCGCACGGCTTCACGGATATTCGCGGCCGAGGTCGGCATGATCATGAATTCCTGAATGTCGATCGGGTTGTCGGCATGTTCGCCGCCGTTGATGATGTTCATCATCGGTACTGGCAAAACGCGGGCCGACGTACCGCCGACGTAGCGATATAGAGGTTGCGTGGTGAAATCTGCCGCAGCCTTGGCTGTGGCCAGCGAGACGCCCAGAATGGCGTTTGCGCCCAGACGGCTCTTGTTCTCGGTCCCGTCCAGTTCGATCATTGCGCCGTCGATGGCGACCTGCTCGGTCGCGTCATAGCCGACCAGTTCTTCGGCGATCTCACCGTTCACAGCGGCGACAGCTTCAAGCACGCCTTTGCCCATATAGCGCGATTTGTCACCGTCACGCTTTTCCACTGCTTCATACGCACCGGTTGACGCGCCCGAAGGCACAGCGGCGCGGCCCATGGTGCCGTCTTCCAGAATCACGTCCACTTCGACGGTTGGGTTGCCCCGGCTGTCCAGGATTTCGCGTGCGTGGATGTCGATGATGGTACTCATGAGGCCCGTCCCTGTGGCTGCATTTGGTTGCATGCCTCATAACATCACCGAGCCAAAAGTAAACCAGCGATGTTACCGCTAACAGTTATGTTCATGGGGATTTTGGGGCTAATAGCCACGTGTTTGCGCCAACGTGCGACGATCCGTCAGGCCGCAACCGCCATTGCACGCGCCAGCCGGCGTTCGCGAACAAAGGTGTACATGCCCGATCCGAGGATCAACGCGGCACCGGCCACCGTCATCAAATCAGGCCGTTCGCCAAACATCAGCATCCCTGCCGCGATGGAAAACACGAGCCGGCTGTACCGGAAAGGTGTCAGGGCCGAGGCCTCACCGATCCGCATGGCCGTCACGATGCCGTAATATCCCAGGACGCCAAAGCCGATTGCCCCCAGATACGGACCAACTTGCATGGATTGCAGCGGAACAACTGGCTGAGCCAGAAACACCATCAGAACCGCCCCGGCAAGGGCAACGGCCATGTAGGCCTGCATGGCAACAACGGACGAGGCCACACGGACGTCCAGCTTACGTGTGATCAAATCACGCGCGGCGATCGCAATTACGGTCGCGACAACGAACAGCGACTCGGGCTGAAACCCTTCCAGCCCCGGGCGAATAATCATCAAGACACCAATAAAGCCTATTCCGATGGCGCTCCAACGTCGCCAACCGACCTGCTCGCCCAAAAACAGTGCCGCCCCCATAGTCACGGCCAGCGGCATCGCCTGAAAGACGGCAGCAACGGTGGACAGCTCGACCAGAGACAGCGCGGTAACAAAGGTCAGGGCTCCTACCGCCTCGGTCCCTGCCCGCGCCAGCGGCAGACCTTTCCACGCCTCCGGATCAAAGATGCGTTTACGCGTGGCCAATGACATCAGTACGAACACCAGCCCGCAGACCAGACCCAAAGCGATCATGATCTGACCCGTAGGTACAGTGATCGACAGATGCTTGATGAACATGTCCTCAAGTGCGAAGGCCGCCATCGATCCGATGATCAGCAAGATGCCGTGTACGTTGTTCATACGCGTGTCCGTTGAGATGGCGCGGGAAATTCCGCGACCTTAAGTCAGCAAAACCGTATCATCCGCGACGCCGCAAGCGATATTGCGACATGTTTCATGAATTGCCGTGCGGCAACCAATCGCGTTTCGTGATGGATCAGCCCTGTTTCAGCGGCACGCCGTACAGTTCCAACCGATGCCCTTTCAGCTTGTACCCAAGCTTGGCTGCGATCTTTTCCTGCAGGGCCTCGATCTCGGGATCGACAAATTCGATCACTTCCCCCGACTGCATGTCGATCAGATGGTCGTGGTGGTCCCTCTCGGCATCCTCATAGCGGGCGCGCCCATCACCGAATTCCAACCGCTCAAGAATCCCTGCCTCTTCGAACAGCTTCACGGTGCGATAGACCGTGGCGATCGAGATACCCGAATCCACCTTAGAGGCGCGCGCATACAGCTCTTCTACATCCGGATGGTCATCACTTTGCTGCAACACCTGAGCAATTGTGCGGCGCTGACCCGTCATGCGGAGACCTTTGGCTTCGCAACGGGCGATGATCGTGTCGGACATAGTGACCCTCAGAGTAGTTCGGGTTTCTGTCTTAATACGTCTGCGCCGCTGGCGCCACAGGGGATTTGCGCCTAAGCGACCTTGCGAAGATCAGCCCAGATCGGCAGGTGATCTGATGCGATATGCGCAGGCCGCGCTTTGTGGACGCCATGTACAACGGCCTCAAGCCCAGCGCCCAGCGCGATCCGATCCAGGGCGCCCAGAGGCTGTGCAGCCGGGAAACTGGGAACCGGGGGCAAAAATCGCATGTCGGGTGCAAGATGATCGAGCACTGGCTGGCGCGACCACTCGTTGAAATCTCCGGCCCAAACGGTAGGCATCTGATCCAGATCCTCATCGCAGCGCCGGAGTTGATGAATCTGCTGCCGCCGAGATGCGGGCAAAAGACCCAGATGCATCCCCATCACCCGAAGCGGCCCGATCTGGGTGTCGAACTCGACCCGAACTGCACCGCGAGGTTCCAGCCCGGGCAAATCATGGTGAGCGGTCGTGCGCACGTCAATTTTGTCCCCGCGCCAGATGACCGCGTTGCCGTGCCAGCCCAAGCTGCCAGCGCCCCCCAGATCGACAATCTGCCAACCGGCTTCGTCCAACATGAAATGCGGTAAGGCGGCGGGTCGCGGCGGTAGCCTTTTGTCGGCCTCTTGCAGCACCACAATATCAGCCTTCATGCCTTCAATGACCTGCATGATGCGCTGAGGCTGGCGGCGAAAATCCAACCCAACGCATTTCTGGATGTTATAGCTTGCAATCCGCAGGGTTGATTGAGGCGACATAAGGTTCCGATCAAATGGACGAACCCCAAAGTGCCACGCTGGTGGCCGGGCGCAACCCCAGTCTTCTGCAGGAGTGGCAAATAAGAGCTTTTCGCGCTGCCAAAGTGCCCAATATTCTGGCAGGCGGCGCGATCAGGAATGCTGCGCTTGATCAACGGGGTGCCGATACACTATCCCCGTGGAACGCGTCCAATTGAGGCCTGAAGTGGTTTCCAGCAACACACTCTCGAACAACCGCACCTGGGCAAGCATTGTCCTAGTGATCGGTGGCATGATGTGGGGTCTCTATTGGATCCCCGTTCGGTTTTTCTATGATCTGGGCCTGACCGGGCCCTGGCCGGGTATTGCGATGTATAGCGTTGCGCTGCTGGGGCTGGTTCCCTTTATCTGGAAAGAGAGAGGGACGCTGGCCCTGCAATGGCGCGATCTGGTGTTCAGCGGTGCGTTCACCGGCGCGGCCTTCAGTCTTTATTCCATTAGCCTTGTCTATACGGATGTGGTGCGGTCGATCCTGTTATTCTACCTCACCCCGATCTGGGGCACGATTCTGGGCCGGGTGTTTCTGGGTGAACGCCTGACTCTGGGGCGGCTTGTGGGCCTTGCCTGCGGTGTCGGTGGTCTATTCGTCGTGCTGGGCGACTCGGGTGGTATCCCGCTGCCCCAAAACAGCGGCGACTGGATGGCGTTGGCCTCGGGCATGTGCTGGGCGCTGGGTACATTGGGGCTGTACCGAACCAGCACGATCTCGGCCTCCGGTCAGGTCTTTGCCTTTGTCGCAGGCGCGCTGATCCTTTCCCTGGTCAGCCTCGCGGTCCTGCCCGAACCTGTGTTGCCGACAATAGTGCAGGCGGATCTTCTTTGGACCCTTCAGTTTGTTCTGCTGTCGGCCTTCTACACCTTACCCATGGTGTTCATGACAATCTGGCCCGCAACCAAACTGTCCCCTGCCCGCGTCGGCATCCTCCTTATGAGCGAGGTTGTCGTCGGCTTGGCCTCGGCCGCCGCGTTCTCGGGCGAGCCGTTCGGGTTGCGCGAGCTGTTGGGCGCCATCCTGATCGTCAGCGCTGCTGTGCTTGAAATCGTGCGGGACTAGGACAACCCACCATCGCAGGTGTTGGCCTATCCCCTTCGAACGGGTATCTGTTGCGGAGTTTGATGCCCTATCAGGACGTTACCAGATGTCGATGCCAAATGCAGAACGCAGAAAGCAGCTTGAGGGGCGCGCTCTCATCATCGCCATGGGCGGCAACCTGTTCATGGGCGCGGCTGGTATACTGGCCGGGATTTTGTCGAACTCCAATGCGATCATGATGGACGGGCTGTATTCGCTGGTCGGCTTTGGATCGGCATTCCTTGGCCGCCGTATCAGTTTGAAGATTGATGCAGGCCCCGACAAGCGACGCCCGTTTGGCTATGCAGCGGATGAGGCGATCTTTTCCACCTTCCGCTCTTTGTCTCTGTTAGGACTGGTGCTGTTCGCCATCTCGAACGCGACTAAAAACATCTACAGCTACTACAACGGCATGATGCCTGAACCGCTGATATTCGGACCGATGTTCATCTACTTCGCTGCCATCGGCCTGACCTGCGTGCTGTTATGGGCGTTTCACTATTTCACCTGGCGGCAGACCGGGAAGGCCAGTGCAATCCTGCGGTTGGAATCCAAAGCAGCACTGTTCGATGGTCTATTCACGGCTGCCGCAGCAATTGGCCTTGGGGCAATCTACCTGTTCCGGGATGGGGCCCTATCGGCGATCGCACCCGTCGGCGACTCGATCATCGTACTGTTCCTGTGCGTTCTGGCCATCGGATCATACCTACGCGACTTCCGTGGTGGGTTGGGTGAGCTGGCAAACGCCACCGCCAGCCCCGAACTTCTTGCCGCTGCGCGTCGGACTTTGCGCCCGGCGATCGCAGAGGACGGTGGCGCATTGCGGGATATGTCCGTAACCAAACAAGGTCGGACCATTTTGATTACCGTCTACTACAACCCGCTGCGCGCGATCACCGCTGAAGAGGTCGACACGCTTAACCTGCGCATGGTCCGCGATGCGCGCAAGGCAATCGACGGGGCGGATGTCTACCTGATGATCTCGCAATACGCCCGCCGTTGGCCGGATGAGATCAATCCCTATCGTGACGAGGTCTGAGCGCCGGAACTTCAGGTTCCACAGAACGTCGCATGGACAACTTCGGTCTCTGATGGCGGGCGTTTCAGATCATCCGCATCGGGCTGATCCTCATAAGGTCGCGCCAGAACAGTGTTCAGCCTTTGGAACGGCTCGTAATCGCCCTGAACGGCCGACTGTATCATTTGCTCAACCCGGTGATTGCGCGGAATGAAAGCCGGGTTTGCGGCGGACATTACGGTGGATGGGTCCTGCTCACGCCCCAAACGCGCGTTCCACCCGTCGGACCATTCGTCGTACGCCGCAGGATCGGTGAACTGATCACGTGCGGCATCACTGCCCAGCGCCCGGAAGGTGTTGGTGAAATCCGCTTGGTTCTGCGCCATGCGCGTCAGCAGATCCGAGATCAGTTCCAGATCGCCCTCTTCCTCGGTCACCAACCCGATCTTGGCGCGGAACCTTTTCAGCCAGTTCTGCTGCAGCAAATCCGGCATGGCGTGTACTATCCCGGTCGCCTCTTCGACGGCGGCGTCCTTGTCTTCCATCTGCTGGATCAGTGCCGTCGCCAACTGCGCCACATTCCAAACGGCGATTTCGGGCTGGTTGGAATAGGCATAGCGCCCCATCCGGTCGATCGAACTGTAGACCGTGTTCGGATGATAGCTGTCCATAAACGCGCAAGGACCATAGTCGATGGTCTCACCCGCGATTGAGCAATTGTCAGTATTCATCACCCCATGGATAAATCCTACGCTCATCCATGCCGCGATCAGCCGCGATTGTGCTTCGACTACTGCACGCAACAGGCCCATCGGACCGTCCGCATCCGGGTAGTGACGGTCTATTGCGTATTCCGTCAGGCGGCGCAAGCTGTCCTGCTGTCCGCGCGCTGCAAAAACCTGAAATGTACCGACCCTCAGATGACTTTGCGCCACGCGGGTCAGCACCGCGCCGGGCATAGGCCCCTCGCGCAGAACGATCTCGCCGGTCTCAACCGCCGCCAGTGCACGGGTCGACGAGATGCCCAGCGCATGCATTGCCTCGGACACCACGTATTCCCGCAACACCGGTCCCAGCCATGCGCGACCATCCCCCTGACGGCTGAACGGGGTTGGACCGGACCCTTTGAGCTGGATATCCCGGCGGAGGCCATCTGTCCCGATCGTTTCGCCCAGCAGTACAGCGCGGCCGTCCCCAAGCTGCGGGTTATAGTTGCCGAACTGATGTCCCGAATAAAGCTGCGCTATCGGCTCTGCGCCTTCGGGCAGCGTGTTGCCAGCGAAGGCTTCAGCCATCTCCTCTACCTCCCCCGGTGTGACCTTCAATACCTTCGCCAATTCCGAGTTGAATGCGATCAGGCGTGGGGCACGCACAGGTATAGGTGCCTGCCGCGCATAAAAGCTGTTGGGAAGGCGGGCGTAGCTGTTGTCAAACGGGATGGTCAGGGTCATGCGGCAAACATATTCCTTGCGTAGACGAATACCATAGCGGATCGCACCTTCCCGTGCATAATCATCGCAAAAGGCAAGAGGCCCCATGACCGCACAAGAGATCATCGACCACCTGAGACTGGAACAACACCCCGAGGGTGGCTGGTTTCGCGAAACCTGGCGCGCGGATAACGCGGGCCGCGCCACCGGCACCTGCATCTATTTCCTGTTGGCCGCTGGTGAAAGCAGCCACTGGCACCGCGTGGACGCCACCGAAATCTGGCTCTACCACTCAGGTGCTCCGCTGATCCTGTCGCTGAGCGCTACGGATGACGGTCCAGCCATCGATCACATCCTGGGCCCCGACCTTTCAAAGGGCGCACCGCAATTGATCGTGCCCGAAAACCACTGGCAGGCGGCGCGCACCACCGGAGACTATACGTTGGTCAGTTGCACTGTTTCGCCCGGGTTCCAGTTTGACGGGTTCGAACTGGCCGAGCCAGGGTTCGACATAGCGCGCGGATGATGCATGGATCACCGCGCCCTCATAGCGTCGCTGCCACCTGAGGCCAAAGATCAGCTACAACGGCGCTCGGACACAGCAGGTCTGCGTCATCTTCTGGGCTACCTTGTGTTACTGTCCGCCACCAGCGCGGGTATCGCGTGGCGGGTCCCTCTCTGGCCGGTCCTGATCCTGCCACAGGGTGTCTTGTTGGTGTTTCTGTTCACGCTTAGCCATGAATGCACCCATAAGACCCCGTTCAAGACCGGCTGGCTGAACGACGCTGTCGGACATCTTGCTTCAGTTCCAATCGCCCTGCCCTTTACGTGGTTTCGGTATTTTCACCTTGCGCACCACAAATGGACGAACCACCCGGAGAAAGACCCCGAGCTTGGCGGCAAGCCACGACCGCAGGACCGGCTGAGCCTGCTGATCTACCTGTCCGGTTGGCCCTATTGGAAAGGCATGGCACTTGTCCTGTATCAAAACGCCTTTGGTCGCATCGACGCCCCGTACCTACCTGCGCGCCAACACACCGCCATGCGGGCTGAGGCACGTCTGCTGCTGATACTCTACGCGGTCGCAGCCCTAAACCTGTTCCTGTCGCCGCTGCTCCTCTGGCTTTGGATTTTACCCGTTCTGCTGGGGCAACCATTCCTGCGCCTCTACCTACTGGCGGAACACGGCCTGTGTCCGCCAGTCGCCAACATGCTCGAGAACTCGCGCACCACGTTCACCAACCGGATCGTGCGTTTTGTGGCCTGGAACATGCCCTATCACGCCGAACACCACGCCTTTCCGAATGTGCCCTTCCATCAGCTGCCTGCATTGCACGGTTGGACGCGGGAATATTTGAAGTCGACTTCGGACGGATACTCACAGTTTACAAGTAATTATGTAAGAAGCGTGAAGCACCAATCATTCAGCTAGTTGGTTGAAGGTCCGCTTTGTTGAAGTACAAGGAGCCACTGAGCAGATAAAAACTGCCGTTGAAGCGGTTCTTAATCGAAGGTTGAGATGATCATGCGAAAAGGCACGTTGTAGGCAATTGGCAAGAAACATTGGCAATCCACCCAAAGTAAGCACTCCGCGATTTGGTGAGCTTCCGACTTGGTGGTCAAAGATTATCGGAATTAAGTGCCCAAAATGTGGTCGTCCTCAGCCACCACGTATGATGGCTTCAACTAATCCCCATCACGGGCTCAATAAAACCGACTTCCACATGTGCGGAGGCTGCGGAAAACTCCTCTATTTGACTGGTAGGTGGCGTGTTCGTCGGTTTTTTCTACTGGTGTTGCCCACATTTTTTGGAGTTGCGATTTTGGGGTTTTCTGTTCTTCGAAACATCAAAGGCCTGAACGTTTATCGTGAGGCAAGGGAAGCTTATGAACCAAATGCCTTGGGTTTCCTTTTGATGTGTGCCGCGATTTACATTGCCGTGAGTCTGCTATCGCGACTTGAAATTGTAGGAGTTGCTGAATCGTCAGAAGCGGACGTGGAGCAACTGCGATCCACCCGTTAAACTTCGAGTAATTTAAGTTACTACGTGGACATTTCTGAGTCCGAGAAAACGCGTTACTCCAAGACGTTATACGTTAGATGCAGACCTTGAGGCTGGCGCAGCGAATTCACACTTTGCCCGCAATGCGGAATCCGGGCAATCAACTTTTAACCCACCGCCCCATTACGCAACCGAACTCACAACCCCACCACCGACCAGCGCTTTCACACCTGTCGTCCCCGGACACGACGTCGGCAGCCTGCGGGCGACGCGTGCCGCCAGATAGGCGAAGGCCTGCGCCTCGAGCATGTCGCCGTCCAGACCCACGGCCTCAACCGGTTCGACCGGACAATCCAGCGCGACGCGCAGCATCTCCATCAATACCGGGTTGTGTCTACCGCCCCCGGTGACCAACAAACGCGACGGTGGTTTGGGGCAGTGTTCCATCCCCTGCACCACGCCTGCTGCACACATGCCGGTAAGCGTGGCAACTGCGTCCGCATCGCTGAGCTCTTGCACCAGTTTGATCATCTCGGAAAAGTCGTTCCGGTCCAGTGATTTTGGCGGCATACGGGTGAAAAAAGGCTCAGACAAAAACAGCTCGAGTGCGCCCATCTCGACGGTTCCGCCGCGCGCGACAGCTCCGTCGCGATCCATCGGCAGGCCCAGACGCGCCTGCATCAGATCATCGACCGGTGCATTCGCGGGACCAGTGTCAAACGCCAGCAACGCGCCCGGGGCTTCGGGGCCATCGTAACTGGGGTCCACATAGGTCAGGTTCCCGACACCGCCGAGGTTCAAAAAGCAAAGCGGTTGGGTTGCTTCGATCCACTTGGCGCAAGCGAAGTGAAAGAAGGGCGCCAGCGGAGCGCCTTCGCCGCCCATCGCCACATCATCGCTGCGGAAATCCCAGACGACCGGCACGCCCAATGCCTGAGCCAGCCCTTTCCCGTCGCCCACCTGCAACGTCCCACGCCCGCTCGGTTCATGCGCAAGAGTTTGGCCGTGCACACCGATCAGGTCGACCTCATCGAATTCAGACAGCGCCTCGGCATGAGCCAGGGTGACAAGCTCTGCCGCGGCATCCACGTCAGGCCCGTGCCACTGCCCTAAAGCGGCGCGCAGAACCGCACGCTCTTCATCGGAGTAGGCACGATACCCACTTGGACCAAATCCCAAAATCCGGTGCCCGTCCGTTTCTACGACCGCGGCATCCACCCCATCCATCGAAGTGCCGGACATCGCGCCCAAAACCCTGATCGCACCTGTTCGTTTGATGGCCCGCCCCACGCGTATCTCTCCTGCCGAACTCCGTGGTACCGTCATGGTTGATCGGTACAGTCTGTTTAACCTGCCCGTTCAGCTAAACCCAAGGCAAGCCAGATCATACGAGGGTCGCGCTTTTTCCCGACAATTTGGTATAAGGAACACAAATCAGTTTTAGGTACATATGGCAGACACATACTCGCAGAAACAACCATCCGAAGGCCGGAACTATTTTCTGATCTTCTGGTCCGGCGCTCTGGCCACGATCGGAGGGCAGTTGATCAACCCAAATCTGGTGCTGCCGTTCCTGTATCTGGCTCTGGGCGCGCCAACGTTTTTTGCAGGAATGCTTCTGCCCTTTGTCACCGGATCGCGCCTGATTGCCGAGATCTTTGTCGCACCTTTCATCAATCGGGCGACCCGCGCCAAGCTGGCCGTTTACGCACCGAACTTGTTGACAGCCGCGGTACTGGCGGCGGTGGCCCTGTTTTCAACAAAACTGCCCAGTGTGATGATCGTACTGCTGTTCCTGACCACTGCGATGGTCCTGGGATTGTGCCAGGGGATTACCAGCCTTGGAACCAGCCAGATCTACGGCATCTCTGTTCCCGAAGCGAAACGAAACCGGATGGTGTTTGCGCAAGCCACCATCTCGGGCGTTTTGGCCATCATCGTCGTTCTGATCACGCGCGACCTGCTGTCCGGGGACCAACCGATGCAGCGCCACATCGTCGTTCTGTGGTGCGGCGTGATTGCCATGTTTGCCGCAGGTGTTGCCTTTGCAGGAGTGCGACTGCTTGAGGATGAACAGCGCGCCCCATTGCCGGAGCCGAATAAAAATCCCAAGCCCCTGGCCGAGTTGGCGACCGGATTCAAAACCGGTATGGCTTATCCGTGGTATCGCAAGTTTCTTTCGGCCCGACTGATCTTTGTATCGGTCGAGCTGGCGATGCCCTTCTACACGATCCATGCTGCGACGCTGCATATGGGGACCAAGCATTCGCTCAGCTATTTTGTCATAGGGGCCAGCCTTGGAATGGTGATCGGTTCGCTTTTGTGGGGATGGCTCAGCGATCGTGTCTCGGTCAAACCTGTGATGTGGCTGGGGTGCATGATCGCCGCAATCTCGGCCCTGATGGCGCTTGGCTTTACGTTCTTCGGCTACGCTCAGAACGTCTGGGTCTACACGCTGGTGATCCTGCTGCTATCGTTGGGCGGGAATGGGGTGATCTATGGGCGCTACCTGTATCTCATTCAGATGAGCGTTGAAAAAGAGCGCCCCTACCTGGTTGCACTAGGGGATGTCAGCGCTGGCCTCGTTGGAATTGTTTTTGCTGCGATCCTTGGCGCAGTCGCACATCTGCATGATCCGATCACGCCGATTGTTGTCCTTGTGGTGTTGAACACAATCGCAATGTTCTATGCCTTCCGCCTGCCCCCGGTCAAAAGCTGACACAGCCCGCGTTTTCTTGGAAATGGTGCCTTTTCCTTACCCAAAGCGCCGCCTATACAGTGCCCCGCAACATAAACCCAAAGGGCACGATATGACCTACCACCCCAAATCGGATTTCATCGCCACGATGATCGAGCGCGGCTTTCTCGCCGACTGCACCGATTATCAGGGCCTTGACGAGGCGCTGATCAGTGGGTGCAAACCGGCCTATATCGGCTTTGATGCGACGGCCAAGTCGTTGCATGTGGGCAGCCTGATTCAGATCATGATGCTGCGCTGGTTCCAGAAAACTGGCCACCAGCCAATCACCCTTATGGGCGGCGGCACCACCAAGGTGGGCGACCCGTCGTTCCGCGCGGATGAACGCCCCCTGCTGGGTCCCGAACAGATCGACGAAAACATTGCGGGCATCAAAAAGGTGTTCTCGGCCTATATCGATTATGACAGCGATGCCGAAAACAAGGCGCTGATGCTGAACAATGCCGAATGGCTTGATGGCCTGAACTACCTCGATTTCCTACGCGATATTGGACGCCATTTCTCGGTCAACCGGATGCTGGCGTTTGAATCGGTGAAATCACGGTTGGATCGCGAGCAATCGTTGAGCTTCCTTGAGTTCAACTACATGATCCTGCAGGCCTATGATTTCCTTGAGCTGAACCGCCGTTACGGCTGCGTCCTGCAGATGGGCGGCTCGGATCAGTGGGGCAACATCGTCAACGGTATCGACCTGACGCGTCGGGTGCTGGATCATGAGATCTACGGCCTGACTTCGCCGCTTCTGACCACCAGCGACGGCAAGAAGATGGGCAAGTCGCAGGACGGTGCGGTCTGGCTGAACGCCGAGATGCGCTCGCCTTATGAATTCTGGCAGTTCTGGCGAAATACGACCGACGCGGATGTTGGCCGTTTCCTAAAGCTTTACACCGAAATGCCGGTGGATGAGTGTGACCGACTGGGCGCGCTGCAAGGGTCCGAAATCAACGAGGCCAAGATCCGCCTCGCCAACGAAGTCACCGCCCTGCTGCACGGAACTGAGGCTGCGGCCAACGCCGAGGCCACGGCCCGTGAAGTGTTCGAAAAAGGCGGTGTTGGGGGCGATCTTCCGACCCTGACCCTCAGCGCGGCTGAATTGGGCGACGGCATGTCCATCGTACAGGTCATCGTGAAATCGGGTCTGGCAAAGTCCGGTAAAGAGGCCAAACGCCTGATCGCAGAAAACGGTGCGAAACTGGATGACGCACCGCTAACTGATGCCGGGCTGATGATCGACGCGGGCGCATTGTCGTCGCCGATCAAGTTGAGCGCTGGTAAAAAGCGCCACGCACTGGTTCAGCTAGGCTAGGCCACTCAATAGTTCAGAAAAACAAAGGCCACCCAGTTGGGTGGCCTTTTTCCTTTGGCTGGCGCCAAAACGCCTGTTGTTAGCGCTCTTCCTTACCGCCGCCATTGCTGCCGCCGTTGCCAGAACCACCGCCGCCGTGACCTTGACCGTTATTGCTGCCGCCGTTGCCGGTTCCGGGGCCAGATCCGCCGTTGTTTCCGCCGCCGTTACCGGAGTTACCAGCGTTGCCGTTCCCGTTTCCGGGCCCACCGTTGCTGCCGCCATTTCCGTTGCCGCCACCGTGGCCACCGCCGTTGCTACCACCGTTTCCGGAGCCGCCGCCGCCGTTGCCAGAGCCGCCACCCTGACCATTATTGCCACCACCGTTTCCAGTTCCGGGTCCAGATCCGCCGTTGTTGCCACCGCCGTTACCCGGGTTGCCGGCATTGCCGTTGCCATTGCCAGGGCCATTTCCGCCGCCGTTGCCGCCGCCATTACCGCCGCCGTTGCCGCCGCCATTTCCGCCGCCGTTGCCGCCGCCATTTCCGCCGCCGTTGCCGCCGCCGTTGCCGCCGCCATTTCCGCCGCCGTTGCCGCCGCCATTACCGCCGCCGTTGCCGCCGCCATTACCGCCGCCGTTGCCGCCGCCGTTGCCGCCGCCATTTCCGCCGCCGTTGCCGCCGCCGTTGCCGCCGCCATTACCGCCGCCGTTGCCGCCGCCATTACCGCCGCCGTTGCCGCCGCCATTACCGCCGCCGTTGCCGCCGCCATTCCCGCCGCCGTTGCCGCCGCCATTACCGCCGCCATTTCCGCCGCCGTTGCCGCCGCCATTACCGCCGCCGTCTCCACCGCCGCTGCCGCCGCCGTCTCCGCCGCCATTACCGCCGCCGTCTCCGCCGCCATTGCCGCCGCCGTCTCCACCGCCGCTGCCGCCGCCGTCTCCACCGCCGCTGCCGCCGCCGTCTCCACCGCCGCTGCCGCCGCCGTCTCCGCCGCCATTGCCGCCGCCATTTCCACCACCTGGGCCACCTGGTGCTCCGCCGGGACCGCCTGGCGCTCCGCCACCAGACCCGCCGCCAGAGGAGCTACCTCCTCCAGAAGATTCGCCGCCCGAACCATTCTCACCGCTGGAATTGGAACCGCTCCCAGATGACTGGCTGGAATCACGATCTTCGCCATTCGAGGTCACCGCCGCGATCGTTCCAGTTGAAAAATCCGTCAACAATGCGGCCAAACCGGGGCACTGTTGACCAGTTGCAGCCAGTATCGAATCGAAATCGGAGTGCTTCTGCAGCCGGTTCAGGAAACTCGGGGTCACCTGAGTGCAATCACACAGTGTTTGGTAGTCTCCTGCATTTGCTGCGATCCGTGCTGTGCGTGCGTCGCAAACCCCAGATGCAGCTTGCGCTGTGGTCACCAGAAGCGCCCCAACAAACGGAGAGGCCACCAAAGCCGAAACGCTAGATTTCAGTTTAATTCGCATCATTTAGCTCCTTGCGCCTTAACACCCAAGTGCGTCAGGGTCTTCGATTACCAAGTGGGAGCCGCAAATGAAGTGCGGATAAATATCCGCTGAAGATGCGTTAACTTTGGCTCACCACCACTCATTAAACTCGGGCACGACACCAGTTGTGACGGTCCGATAGGCCAAATATACAATATCTATTACGACCGCCACATCAAAAGTGGCAGAAAAGTGTCAAAATTTTGGAGAGGTATCCGTGATGCAACTATCGACATCCGCGGCAATCATAACTGGCGGCGCGTCAGGTTTGGGTGAGGCCACCGCCCGCCATTTCGCAGAACAGGGCGCGCAGGTGACGCTCCTGGACCGCGACGCCGCGCGTGGCCCTAAGGTTGCCGAAGACATCGGCGGGCATTTCGCTCAGACCGATGTGACAGATGAAAACTCAGTAGCGGCGGCAATCGAGCACGCGAAGGGCAAGATGGGTCGCATCACGGCCTCTGTGAACTGCGCCGGGATCGCCTATGGGATCAAGACAGTCGGCAAGGATGGTCCCCACCCTTTGGACGCGTTTCAGCGCACAATCGACATCAATCTGGTGGGTACGTTCAATGTCTCGCGCCTGGCCGCAGCTGAAATGGCTAAGAACGAACCCGAACCGGACGGCGCGCGTGGAGTAATCATCAACACGGCCTCAATCGCAGCCTTCGACGGACAAAAGGGACAAGCGGCCTATGCAGCCTCGAAAGGCGGTGTCGTGGGGATGACGCTGCCAATGGCGCGCGATCTGGCCTCAACCGGCATTCGCGTGATGACCATCGCTCCGGGGATTTTCATGACACCGATGCTGGCCGGTCTGCCCGAAGAGGTTCAACAACAACTGGCGGCAGATGTCCCAAACCCTGCACGTCTGGGTGATCCGAAAGAATACGGGCGGTTGGCCGGTTTCATTGTCGAGATGGGCTACTTGAACGGAGAAGTCATCCGCATCGACGGAGCCCTTCGTATGCGTTAAGCCTGTCCCATGACAGAGCGGGAAAAGATGCAGTCCGGGCAGTGGTATAACTGCCTGGACCCGGAACTTGAGGCGCTGCGCACCCGCGCCCGGCACGCAGTCCACGCACACAACACCTGCCCGCCTGACGCCCGTGGTGCCACGGCACCCGAGTTGCTGGCGTTGTTCGCTCGAGTCGGACCGGATTGCTTACTCGAGGCTCCGTTTCATTGCGCCTACGGGCTAAACATCCACCTCGGCGCGCGGGTCTATTTCAATGCCGGCTGCGTCGTTCTGGACACCGCACAGGTTCGGATCGGCGATGACACGATGTTCGGCCCGCATGCCCAGATCTACTGTGCTCAGCACGCCAAAGACCCGGCAGAACGCGCACAAGGTTTGGAAATCGGGATACCGGTGACCATTGGCCGAAACGTCTGGGTTGGCGGAGGTGCCATCGTGATGCCCGGCGTCACCATCGGCGACAACGCCATTATTGGTGCAGGCAGCATTGTAACCAAAGACGTCGCGGCCGGAGAAACGGTTGTCGGCAACCCTGCCCAACCATTGACGCGCCGCTAGGCGCCTTCGGCCTTTTCCTCAAGCACCAGCCACTCTTCTTCGGCGGCGGCCAGTTTCTCTTGTCGTTCGACCAGCGCCTCGGTCGCCTTCTGGAACTTGACCGGTTCACGGGTGAACAGTTCAGGATCTGACATAAGCTCTTCCAGCTTGCCTATTTCAGCTTCCAGGCGGGCAATCTCGGCAGGCAACTTCTCAAGCCGATGCTTTTCCGAGAAAGATAGCCCGGATTTCGGCTGCGCTTCTTGCTTTTGCTTTGACTTCGAAGTCTTTGCTTTTTCAGCTTTCTTTTCGGCAACGTCACCCCGTTGCGCGATGTAGTCCGACCATCCGCCCGCATAGACGGTCGCGCGGCCATTGCCCTCCATCGCAATCGTTGTGGTGGCAACCCGGTCCAGAAAATCCCGATCGTGGCTGACCAGCAGGACGGTGCCGTCATAGTCGTCGAGCAGTTCCTGCAATAGGTCCAGCGTTTCAACGTCCAGATCGTTGGTCGGTTCGTCCAGCACTAAAAGGTTCGAGGACTTGGCCATCAGTTTCGCCAACAGCAAACGCGCTTTTTCGCCACCTGACAATGACTTAACGGCCGCTCTTGCCTGCGCATCATCAAACAGGAATTCCTTGAGGTATCCGACCACGTGCTTTGGCTGGCCACCGACCATCACCTGATCCGCTTTGCCGGAAACCCGCATTTCGGGATCGCCTGTCAGGCTATCCCACAGGGTCATTTCGGGATCCAGCTGCGCGCGAGCCTGGTCGAAAACCGCGATTTCAAGATTGGTGCCCAGCGTCACTGTTCCTTCGTCGGGCTGTTCCTGACCCAGCAACATTTTGAGCAGGGTTGTCTTTCCCACACCATTCGGTCCGACAAAGGCAACGCGATCCCCACGTTGTGCCAACAGATCAAAGTTCCGAACGATCTGCTGCGCGCCAAAAGACTTGGACAACCCCTTGGCTTCAATCACTTTTCGCCCAGACTTTGGTCCGCCTTCCAGCGACATTGCCGCTGATCCTTGACGTTTGATCTGCGCGGCCTTTTCAGCGCGTAAGGCCTGCAAAGCC
The DNA here is from genome assembly GCF_059612275.1 of Ruegeria sp. CDSA034. Taxonomy (NCBI): domain Bacteria; kingdom Pseudomonadati; phylum Pseudomonadota; class Alphaproteobacteria; order Rhodobacterales; family Roseobacteraceae; genus Ruegeria; species Ruegeria sp. CDSA034. The sequence goes on along the minus strand of NZ_JBXWQH010000003.1, from coordinate 356,238 downwards.
CGCACCCGGCCTTGATTTCGCTTGCGCCGTGCACTGATACCTTCGACCGCCCATTTGGCTTCAGATTTGATCAGACGATTCAGCTTGTGACGCTGTTGATCTTCTTCTTCCCAAATCTTGTCGCGCCAGGTTTCAAAAGCCTCAAACCCTTGCTCCTGCCGCCGTACCATGCCGCGGTCGATCCACAACGTCGCGCGGGTCAAAGCGCGCAAAAACGCACGGTCATGTGAAATCAGAACGAAGGCTGCGCGGGTCGATCCCAGTTCGCGTTCCAGCCAGGCAATCGCTTCGATATCCAGATGGTTTGTCGGCTCGTCCAGCAGCATCAGGTCCGGCGCTTCGGCCATCAGCTTGGCCAATGCGGCCCTGCGACGCTCGCCACCCGAAGCGGTTTCAATCGGGCGGGAGGGATCGAACTTCAGCCCCTCGCCCGCGCGTTCGACCTTGTACAGCTCACCCGGCTCCAACTCGCTGGACGCGTAATCGCCCAGTGTCGCGAACCCTTCCATGCCGGGGTCCTGCTCCATGTAGCCAACAGATTTTCCGGGCGGCACCACGATGTCACCCTGATCAGGCTCGACTAGACCGGCCATGACTTTCATCAGGGTCGACTTTCCCGACCCGTTTCGCCCAACCAACGCAACTCGGTCGCCCGGCTGAACCACTAGGTCCAGCCCCGAAAACACCGGATCGCCCCCGAAAGTCAGGGAAATGCCGGACATCTGCAACAAAGGAATTCTCGCCATGCCGCCAGCTAAACCGGTGGACACAAAGCGTCAACGCCCCTGTTTCACCTTTTCGAAAATACTCAAACTACCGGACCACTGCGCGCAGCAACCGTTTTCGGGCCGGGGGGATCGCCCCGATCTCAAGCCCGGTGAATACATGCAGCGTATTCATATGCCGATCCACAACCGCATGATCACTGACCCAGCCGCCCATCATCAGATAGGTGCGCAACAATGGAGGCATCCGCAACATAGCCTTTTTCACATCGGGCCTACGCCGCAGGCGAGAGGCAAACTTGAATACATCGGGGGCCTTGACCCGCGGCAACCAACGCTTTGGCGCCAGATGCCGTTGCTTCAACATGGCAAAGGCGTCCAGATACTCGACCGTTTCGGTTCCTGCAAAGGATGAGCAGCCGAACAACATCTTGACGTTGTTCTGGTCCACGTAATTGGTCATCGCACCCCAGGCGACCCGCAGGATATCCGGGTCTGTCCATTCCGGGTGAATGCAGAAACGGCCCATTTCGACCATGCGGCCGTCGAACCCTTTGAGGGCAGACAGGTCATAGAACTGGGCAGAATAACTGCGGTCAACCTCGGCCCCGTGCTCTATTGTCAGCAACCTGAAACAACACACCAGCCTTCCATCGGAGCGCGAATCTTCAACAAGGATATGCGCGCAGACCGGATCAAATTCGTCCCGGTCAATCTGATCCGTCCCAAATGCCAGGGTTCGCAGTTCCTGCGCCGCCTCCACATCCTGTGGGGACTGCGCCAAACGAGCCCGGTATCTGCCCTTGCCCAGCAATAATGCCATGGTCGCATCCTCCGCGGTTGCTGACCTGCTTCATGTTGCAGCGGTTCTACCACAGAACATGTGACTGTCCTGTGACCGTCGCAAGAGGCGGCGCAGACTTAATTCGCGCCCGGAATGTTCGCAGGGTTGAAGTTGCCGATATTGCCCAACAGCTGGCGCAGGAAGCCACGGTTCTGAACGCTGGATTCGGTCACGCGGCGGTCCAGTACCACCACATATCCATCCTCAAGACCAAAACGTTCGATATTCCGCACAACGCCACGCTGGTCAAAGCTGATCGCAACCAGTTCGCGCGACACCACTTCGGGGCGCTTAGGACCGTAATGGCGCACGCGAGAGCGGACATAGTAAAAACCCGAATCCTTCACCAGCCCGGCAGAGCTGGGCGCTCCGATGGTTTCAACAACGCTGTCGCGGGTATCGACGCCCACTTTGATCTCAGCCAGTTGGTCAGCCGGCGGGACGTATCCGTGATTCTTGAAGATTGGCGTGCAAGCGCCAGCCGCAACCAAACAGGCCGCAAAGACAAGCCTTTTGGACGCCGGTTTCAACCTGTTCACAACCTTCAACATTTACATCCTCTTGCCTTGGGACCTTGCGGACCCTATCCGATTACATAAACCGCAGCCCCGGTTCAACACACGAAAGGGTCACGAATGACGACTAATACATCTCTGCGGGTGGCCGACCTGCCCCAAAACGCGCCCACGCCGTTTGATTTGCGCCCCGATAGCAAGGGCCTGGACGCGATCAAAACCGAACTGGGATTGTTGGGCCTGCGCAAGCTTAGCTTTGTGGGTGACGTAAGGGCACAAGGCAAACGCGATTGGATTCTTGCCGGAAAACTGGGGGCGACGGTGATTCAACCCTGTGTCGTGACGCTTGAACCCGTAACCACGCGCATCGATATCCCTGTGTCACGGGTCTATCTGAAAGACTGGCAAAACCCCGACGAGCCTGAATTCGAAATCCCCGAAGGCGATGAGACCGAAGCACTGGGCGCGGAAATCGACACTGCGTCGGTGATGGTTGAGGCGCTGTCACTTGCCCTGCCCCAATACCCACGGAAGGACGGCGCAGAATTGGAACAGGCCGGCTATACTGAGCCGGGCAAACAGGCGATGACGGACGAAGACGCAAAGCCGTTTGCCGGACTGGCGAATTTGCGCGATGCTTTGAAAAAAGACGAGTGACATAGGTCTGTTTTCCTGTCATAGCAGGCCTCCAGAAAAATCGCTTGAACATGCCGAGAATCGCAGTATTTTCGCGCGCTCAACGGAATTTGGGTTGGACATTGCGGGGCCCGTCCCCTAAACGCGCGTCAAACCACTAGAAAAACGAAGAATGAAACCCGGCCAGCAGCGAATCTGCTGACCCTTAATAGACAAAGGTTGAGACCATGGCTGTCCAACAGAACAAAGTTTCCAAGTCGCGCCGCAACAATCGCCGCGCACATGACGCTCTGGTTGCTGCAAACCCGAACGAATGCGCAAACTGTGGCGAACTGAAGCGCCCGCACCACGTCTGCGCGTCCTGCGGCCATTATGATGACCGTGAAGTCGTCGCTCAGGCCGACGAAATCGACCTGGACGAAGACGCGGCCTAAGCCTCATAACTCGTAGGCCAAGGCATGACGGAACAGCCCACGCAAGCCGGACGGATTACCATCTCGGTTGACGCTATGGGCGGAGATTCGGGGCCCGCGACTGTTGTTGCGGGCATTGCCAAATCGGCAAACAAGAACCCCGATATCGCCTTCGTTCTGCACGGGCCCGAGCAAAAGTTGCGCAAACTTGTCGCCAAACGGCGTGTCCTGCAGGGACGCGTCGTTTTTCGTGATTGCCCCGACGTGGTCACGATGGAGGACAAGCCTAGTCAGGTCGTCCGCAGCGGCAAGCAGACATCGATGTGGTCGACGCTGGAAACAGTGCGCAAAGGCGAAGCCCACGGCGCTGTTTCCTGTGGCAATACCGGCGCGCTAATGGCGCTGTCGATGATGCGTTTGCGCAAATTGCCGGGCGTGAACCGCCCGGCCATCGCGATTCTGTGGCCCTCGCGCAACCCTCAGGGCTTTAACGTGATGCTGGATGTCGGCGCCGATGTGCGGGCCGACGCCAAGGATCTGCTGCAATATGCGCTGATGGGGGCGTCTTATGCCCGCAACGGCATGGCACTGGATCGGCCCCGGATCGGTTTGCTGAATGTTGGCACCGAAGAACACAAAGGCCGGGCCGAACTGAAAGAAGCCCACGCGATGATCTCGGAATTCGCAGAGCAGGCGAATTTTGACTTCGCAGGCTTCGTGGAGGGCAGCGACATTCCCGGTGACAAGGCGGATGTCATTGTTACCGATGGCTTTACCGGAAACGTCGCAATCAAAACCGGCGAAGGCACGGCCAGCCTGATCGGTGACCTGCTGCGCGAGGCCTTTAAATATTCCCCCCTGTCCCGGCTCGCATCGGTTCTGGCCATCACCTCGCTGCAACGGTTGAAGAAACGCATCGACCCACGCCAAGTGAATGGCGGTGTCTTTCTTGGCCTCAACGGAACCGTGGTCAAATCACATGGTGGCGCAGATGCCACCGGAGTTTCGGCAGCGATCAAACTGGCCTTTACCCTGGCCGAGTCCGGTTTCGCCGAAAAATTGGCGGCACGGGTTGCATCGACAGCCCAGCTTGCACAAGATGCCGCGCACGTACCGCCAAAGGCGGGCGAATAACAATAAAGGCAGTACCCCCAAATGGCAGGCCGTTCAGTTGTTGTAGGTGTCGGACACTATTTGCCAGAGCGCATCGTTCCGAATTCCGAATTTGAAAAGACGCTAGATACGTCGGACGAGTGGATCAAAGCTCGCTCGGGAATCGAACGCCGCCACTTTGCCGCTGATGGTGAAACCACGTCCGATCTGGCGACCAACGCTGCTTTGGCCGCCCTGGCCGATGCTGGCCTGAAGGCCGAGGATATCGACGCCATCATCCTGGCGACATCGACTGCTGACCTGACTTTCCCCTCTGCCGCGACGATGGTCCAGGCGCGCCTGGGCATGACCCACGGATTTGCGTTTGACGTGCAAGCCGTCTGTGCGGGCTTTGTTTTTGCCCTCAGCAACGCCAACGCTTTGATCGTGTCCGGTCAGGCCAAACGTGTGCTGGTCATCGGCGCCGAGACGTTTTCGCGCATCATGGATTGGACTGATCGGTCCACTTGCGTGCTGTTTGGCGACGGTGCCGGCGCGTTGATTCTTGAGCTGCAGGACAGCGAAGGAACCGCGCAGGATCGCGGCATTCTGTCGACTGACCTGAATTCTGATGGGCGCTACAAGGACTTGCTCTATGTCGACGGCGGTGTGTCGACCCAATCGACCGGGCATCTGCGGATGCAGGGCAATCAGGTGTTCCGCCACGCGGTCGAAAAGCTGGCCAAAACCGCAGAAACGGCCCTGGGGCGTGCCGGTCTGACCAACGCGGACGTCGATTGGATCGTGCCACATCAGGCCAACATTCGCATCATTCAGGGCACTGCCAAGAAAATGGGCCTGCCGATGGATAACGTTGTCGTGACAGTTCAGGATCACGGCAACACGTCCGCCGCATCGATTCCTCTGGCCCTGTCAGTGGGCAAACAACGGGGCCAGATCAAGACCGGGGATCTGATCGTGACCGAGGCTATCGGCGGCGGCCTGGCATGGGGCGCAGTGGTTCTGCGCTGGTAACCGGCGCAAAACGGCTTACACAGCCTCGTGCAATTCATTGATATTGACAGCGAATTTGCCATCACCATATTCTCTGATATCAACAGGGGAAATGGTATGGGCGAAAAAACACTGACGCGAATGGATCTGAGCGAGGCTGTTTTCCGCGAGGTTGGCCTTTCACGTAATGAAAGTGCGCAGCTTGTCGAAAGCGTCTTGAACCACATGTCGGACGCACTGGTCCAAGGTGAACAGGTCAAGATTTCATCGTTTGGTACGTTCAGTGTTCGGGACAAAACCGCCCGCATCGGCCGTAATCCCAAAACCGGCGAAGAGGTGCCAATTCAGCCTCGACGTGTCCTGACATTCCGCCCGTCGCACCTGATGAAGGATCGCGTCGCCGCAGGGAATCGCAAGTAAATTCGGGACGGAACGGTCATGAGCAAGTCCCCCGACGCCTTTCGCACAATAAGTGAAGTTGCGGACTGGTTAGGCGTTCAGGCTCATGTCCTGCGCTTCTGGGAAAGCCGTTTTAGCCAAGTCAAACCCGTCAAACGCGCGGGTGGCCGCAGGTATTACCGGCCAAATGATATGCGCCTTTTGGGTGGTATCAAAAAGCTGCTGCACGAGGACGGGATCACCATAAAAGGCGTCCAACGCATCCTGCGTGAACAAGGCGTGGCCTATGTTTCCTCGCTGTCGCCCAGCCTGGATGAGCCCGCCGCGCCTGAAAGCGCCCCGGCAGATGATACCGTTGTCGTGCCCTTTTCCGCCAAGCCTGCCACGCCCAGCGATCAGATTGATCTCGATCTGGGCGAACCGGCCCCGGTAGCCGAGGCAACCGCTCCGGCTGAACAAGCCCCTCAGGCCGAAACGCCCCCGCCTGCCCCGCAGCAACCACAAGCAGAGCCATCACAGCCTGCGCCCGAGTATCTGGATGAAGCCCCCCTGATGGGCGGCATCGCCACACAAGCGTGGGAACGGACCGAGTTTGACGACGATCTTTTGCGTCGGATTGCACCAATCGCCAAGGACTTGCGCGCTGTCATCAACCGAATTGAGAACCGGTCGGCAGGATAAGAAAAAAGGCGATGATTTCCTCTTGCCCCCGCCGGGAAAGTCTTTATGAACACCTCAACGTCGGGCTATGGCGCAGCCTGGTAGCGCGTCCGTCTGGGGGACGGAAGGTCGCAGGTTCGAGTCCTGCTAGCCCGACCAAATCACACCGACGTTTATGGCAGACTGGCCAGATCCCGCTCTGGCAACAGAGGGGATCGGAATGACAGGTGTATGCCCAAACCAACAGATCGAGGCGATGATCGGCCGCGGTGAGATCACCGCCAGCCCCGAGGTTATCCCGGCGCAAATTCAACCCGCCAGCCTTGATTTACGTTTAGGTACAGTTGCTTACCGGGTCCGCGCTTCATTTCTATCCGGCGAAGGACGTTCGGTCGCGGATCGTCTCGCCGAGTTCGAGATGCACCGCATCGACATCACCGACGGAGCCGTTCTGGAAAAAGGCTGCGTCTATCTGGTGCCGCTGATGGAATCGCTGGCCCTGCCCACCGATACCAGCGCGGTGGCAAATGCCAAAAGCTCGACCGGGCGGCTGGATCTTCTGACCCGCACGATCACCGATGGTGGCACCGAGTTTGACCGGGTACCGGCAGGCTATAACGGGCCGCTTTTTGCCGAGATCTGTCCACGCTCATTCTCGGTTCTGGTGAGACCGGGCATGCGGCTGAACCAGATTCGCTTTCGTCAGGGTCAGGCAGTGCTCAGCGACGCGGAACTGACCGCATTGCACAACGACTCGCCACTGGTCGACGGACCGGCGGTCATTCAGGATGGGCTGGGATTCTCGGTCGACCTGCAATTGCCCGACACTGATCTGGTTGGCTATCGGGCCAAACCGCATACCGGTGTGATCGATCTGGACCGGATTGGGGAATATGACCCGCAAGAATACTGGGAAGAGGTGCGCACCACCGATGGCCGTATCATCCTGGACCCCGGCGCATTCTATATCCTGGTCAGCCGCGAGGCGGTCCATATTCCCCCGATGTATGCGGCTGAAATGGCCCCCTACCTTGCAATGGTCGGCGAGTTCCGGGTGCACTATGCCGGATTCTTCGATCCCGGCTTTGGTCACGCCGCGGCGGGCGGTGCGGGATCACGCGGCGTGCTGGAAGTACGCTGCCACGAGGCTCCCTTTGTTCTGGAACATGGGCAGGTCGTCGGGAGGCTGGTCTATGAGAAGATGGCCGAAATGCCCACGCAGCTTTATGGTGCGGGCATCGCGTCGAATTATCAGGGACAGGGGCTGAAACTGTCCAAACACTTCAAGGCTGTTGGTTAACACTTCTTGAACCGGCGCACGTTCAGATTACGCCCTGCGCCGGGCTTATCTGCTAGGCTTGACGGTTGCTGTCGTCATTTGCGCCCGAGTCATGAGGCACAGCCGATCTTTGTTTCGGCTTTCCCATCCGGCCCGCCACATCAAAACCCTTGTCGATTCCTTTGTTGACGACCCGCCGCATGATCTGGCGGATGATCATGTCGATGATGCGATTCATATTCATTGCTCAACTCCTCAGATTGGCCACAACATAGGTGATTCCAACGGCAACAAAAGGGCCAAGTTATCACTCTTCCTCGAACAGCTCGGTCTGGTCCTCATCTTCGCCGTCATCATGCCCCTCGCCCAATGGCATCGTGCCCGGGGGGGGCCGGTTTTCCAGCAACCCAGCAGCCCGCAATTCCTTGAGCCCCGGAAGATCGCGGGCGTTTTCCAACCCGAAATGATCCAGAAACTGTGGCGTCACAACAAAGGTGACCGGACGGCCGGGTGTCATCCGGCGACGGCCCAGACGGATCCACTCCATTTCCAACAGTTGATCGATTGTACCGCGCGAAACCGAGACGCCCCGGATCTCTTCGATCTCGGCACGGGTGCAGGGCTGATGATAGGCGACGATGGCCAGCGTTTCGATGGCTGCGCGGCTCAACTTGCGAGTTTCAACCGTTTCCTTTTGCATCAGAAAACCCAGATCGGGGGCGGTGCGAATAGCCCAAGCCTCACCCACGCGGACAACGCGGACACCCCGGCCTTCATACCGTTTCTGCAAAATTTTAACCGCTTGCGCCGCGTCGCTGCCATGGGGCATCCGCGCCTCAAGATCGGCGATCGTCACTGGCTCGGAACTGGCGAACAGCACAGCCTCGACCATGCGCTCCTGCTCCGCCAGGGGTGGCGCTTCGAACAGAGTGCCGGTGCCTTCGTCTTGCGGTTCGTCAGTCACGTGTGTCAGTCCTTTTGCGCAAATGGATCGGAGCAAACGTCTCGGTTTGCTTCATCTCCATATGTCCTTCTTTCACCAGCTCAAGCGAGGCAGCAAAGGTCGCTGCAGTGGCCGAGCGGCGACGCACCGGGTCAGCGTCCCAGCCCTCGGGCAGATAGGATTCCATATCCGTCCAAGCCCCGGCAAACCCGATCAGTGGGCGCATCCGCTCTAGCGCCTGTTCCATTGTGAAAACTGAATCGCGGTCCATAACAAAGGGGCGGAACTCGTCACGAGTTCGGATACGGGCGTATCCCTGCATCAGATCCAACAGCGTGGCAGAGTAAGTCACGGTGCGGATACGGGTGATATCCTCACCCTGCCCGCGTTTGAAGAAATCGCGCCCCAGTTGATCACGTGCCATGAGACGCGCGGCAGAGTCGCGCATGGCCTGCAGGCGTTCCAACTGGAACGCCAGGTGAGCGGCCAGTTCCTCGCCCGAGGGGCCTTCGTCATCCGGATCCGGTGGCAACAAAAGCCGGGATTTAAGGAAGGCCAGCCAGGCGGCCATGACCAGATAATCCGCCGCCAGTTCAATCCGCAGCGCGCGCGCCTTTTCCACAAAGGACAGGTACTGCTGCGCAAGCGCGAGAACCGAGATTTTCCGAAGGTCGACCTTTTGGGTTCGCGACAGGGTCAACAATACATCCAACGGACCTTCGAACCCGTCGACATCAACAATCAACGCCTCTGCCGCAAGACGATCCGCGACCGAGGCCGGGTCTTCGCTAAAGAGATTATCGTTCATATACCTGCCCGCCCATTAGGGCAGATAGTTCCGCTTCGGCCGCTTGGATGTCAAGTTCCACAGGCTTCTGTCGCATCGACAACGCCCTTTCCGCGCGCTTTTGCGCTTGCGCGGTCATTTCTCCGGCTGCTTCCAGCACCTTGGCACGCGCGTCAAACGTTCCGTTACAGTGCAGAACCACGTCGCACCCTGCGGCCAGTGACTGACGCGCAATGTCTTCGGGCGCGCCACTTAGCGCTTTCATCGAGATATCGTCAGTCATGATCAGACCGTCAAAACCGATTTTATCGCGGATCAGGCCGATCATCGCAGACGAAATCGTGGCCGGTTGCGGATCAATCCGGTCATAGACCAGATGCGCCGTCATCCCCATCGGCAGATCGTTCAGCGCCCGAAACGGTTCGAAATCCGCTTGCACAAGCTGGTCCTGTGTCAGGTCCACATGCGGCAGATCATGGTGGCTGTCCAGCGTTGCCAATCCATGCCCCGGCATGTGCTTGAGCACCGGCAAAACACCCCCATCCAGATGGCCTTTTGCAACAGCGCGCCCAAGAGTTGAAACCCGATTGGGATCAGAGCCATAACAGCGGTTCTTCAAAAACGCATGGGTATCGTCGCGCGCCAAATCGACCATCGGGGCGCAGTTGCTGTCAATGCCAAGCTCGAACAGCTCTTTTGCGATCAGTCGATACCGCAGGTACATAGCGCGTTCCGCCTGATCCCCTGCGCGGCCCGCATGATCCAGGGGCGGCATCCATTCGCGTGCCAATGGCGCACGCAGACGCTGCACACGGCCACCTTCCTGGTCGATGGTGATAGGGCAATTGCGCCCAACGGCATCACGATAGTCATCGCATAGGGCACGAACTTGTTCAGCTGTATCTATGTTGCGCGCAAACAAAATGAACCCGAATGGGTTCATCTGCTGGAATAGTCTCTTTTCCTCTGACGTCAGGCGCAGCCCTTCGGCATCGGTGATCGCAGCTCCGAACGTCACCGAACGGCAACCGGGATACAGTCTGCACCTTGTGCGACCAGAGCGGCACAGAACTGACGCGAGTCGCTCAGGTCATCAAACCCAAGAACACGCAGACGATAGAATGTCCGGCCACCGCTTGAGGTCTTCTGGATAACACGTTGTTTTCCAGCCATGTACTCACCAAAGCGGCCATTCATACGATCCCATTCCGCACGGGCCACGTCCGAGCTTTCATACGCACCCAGCTGAGCCATGCGTGTCCCTTTGGACAGGGTATTCGGATCCACATCCAGCCCAACCGCAGCTTTGACAGCGGCGTTGATCGCAGCTTCGGTATTGCTGTTGGATGAAATCCCGCTTGGCGTCGCTCGGGCTGGGCGCGTGGACGGACGCAGGGACCGGCGGACACCGGGCAGTGCCGCCAGTTCCGGGTCCGGCAATTGTGCGGCCAGATCAGCAGGGTCAATGGCGGGCTCTTCCTCGGGCAGTGCCAACGAGGCGAGTTGCACGCCCTGCTCTGCCGGTTCATCCGCTTTCGCCGCCCCACCGGCCAATTCTGCAACCAGGGCATCGACTGTATTCTGGCGCAGCTGCGCGGCCTCTTGATCCGAGATTTCTTCTTCGACGACATGCACGGCCTGCGTCGGCTTCAGCGGTTCAACAGGCGTATCTTCGTCTGTCAGCGAAACCGGGCGCGGCGCAAGGATCAAGCGATCTGCTGGCGGCGCTGCCGTTCCAACGGCTGCCACGGCATTGACGGCCAGACCCTGGTGATCGGCCGGGGTGCCGCCAGGGTTTTCCGGCTGAATGCGCATTGGCCCCTCGATGGCGCGAACAACAGGCACGCCACTAACGTCGCGCATCACCAGTTTGAAGCCCCAGACGCCGATCCCGGCGACCAATGCCAGCGACGCTACTGCACCCATGACGTTGACGATACGGCCCAGCCCTGCCCCTCGCGGAGCCTGTTCATAGCCATAGGAGTCGTCGGGATACTCATACCCATCCTCAGGATGCGGCTGATTCGTGTAATGCATCTCCTCGGGGCGCATCTGCCCCGAGTAATCGTAACTTGCCATGTCCGCCTCACCGCCCGATTGCGCCTTAAAAAGTGGCGCGCGGGTCATTTCTTGCCTACCTCGTACCGGCGCGTCGGGCGGTGTTAGTTACCGCATCTCCTGCGCCGGAGTGACGCCAAGAATACCCAAGCCCGCTGAAATCACAACAGAAACGGCCCGGGCCAATGCGATTTTTGATTGGCTTGTGGCAACATCGCCATCCTGAATGAATCGCAGTTGCGTTTCATCGTTGCCCTTATTCCATAGCGCATGGAAGTCACCCGCCAGCTCATACAGGTAAAAGGCAACCCGATGCGGTTCATTGGTGCGTGCGGCAATTTCGATCAGACGCGGCCATTCAGCCAGCTTTTTTGCCACCGTCAGCTCTGAGGCATGGTCGATCTTGCCAAGATCAGCACCCTTGAGAGTCGCGTCATCCGTAGCGATTTCCGCCTCGGCGGCACGGCGCAGCACGCTCATGACACGGGCGTGGGCGTATTGCACGTAGAACACAGGGTTCTCGCGGCTTTGTTCCAGCACCTTGTCGAAATCGAAGTCCAGCGGCGCGTCGTTCTTGCGGGTCAGCATCACGAACCGGGTCACGTCCGGGCCAACCTGATCGACCACATCGCGCAGAGTGACAAAGTTCCCTGCCCGCTTGGACATCTTGAACGGCTCGCCGTTCTTCCACAGCTTTACCAGCTGCGTCAGCTTGATATCCAACGGAACCTTGCCATCGGACAGGGCCGAAACAGCTGCTTTCATCCGTTTGACATAGCCGCCATGGTCCGCACCAAACACGTCGATCAACGCATCAAAACCACGGGTCACCTTGTCATAGTGATAGGCGATATCCGGGGCGAAATAGGTCCAGCTGCCGTCCGATTTCTTGACCGGCCGATCGACGTCATCGCCATGCTCGGTGGACTTGAACAGGGTCTGCTCTCGTGGCTCCCAATCCTCGGGCTTTTTGCCTTTGGGTGGTTCCAGCACGCCTTCGTAGATCAAGCCCTTGTCGGTCAGGGATTGCAGCGCAGCTTCGATCCGGCCTGTGCCATAGAGGGATTTCTCCGAGAAGAACACATCCATCTCGACACCCAGCGCCTTCAGGTCGGCCCGGATCAGATCCATCATCGCGTCGGTCGAGAACTCGCGCAGCTCTTCCAGCCACTCGCTTTCCGGCTTGTCGATCAGGCTGTCGCCGTATTTCTCTTTCAGCGCCTCACCGATCGGGATCAGATAGTCACCGGGGTACAGCCCCTCGGCGATCTCGGGGCTCAGCCCGTTGGCCTCGCGATAGCGCTCATACGCGGACCGCGCCAGTACATCTACCTGCGCGCCCCCGTCGTTGATGTAGTATTCACGTGTCACGTCATGGCCCGAATACGCCAGCAAGCTTGCCAGCGCGTCACCGAACACAGCACCCCGCGTATGGCCCACATGCAGTGGGCCGGTGGGGTTCGCGGACACATACTCCACGTTCACTTTCTGGCCATGCCCCATGGACGAGCGGCCATAGTCAGTGCCCTGATCCAACACCGCTGCCAACACACCCTGCCACACCGATACCGCAAGCCGCAGGTTCAAAAAGCCCGGCCCGGCAACTTCGGCACTGGTGATCCGGTCATCCGCCGCCAGCTTCCCAGCCAACACATCGGCAATGTCGCGCGGCTTCATCTTGGCCGGTTTCGCCAGCACCATCGCGGCGTTGGTTGCCATATCGCCATGCGCCGCATCGCGCGGCGGTTCAACCGCCACGTTGTCAAAACTCAGCCCCTCGGGCAATGCGCCTTCGGACTGCATCTGTGCCAGCGCGTCCAGTACCAGGCCGCGGATCTCGGAAAACAGGTTCATTTCGGATGTCCTTTTGCTTGCCCGGCGGTTTACCACGCAAAGCGGCAAGGTCAATGGAAGCGATCAGTTTGGGCTTGGATTAGCGGTAGACTCAGCTAACGTCGGTGGAAATTCAAGCCGGAGACACCCCTATGCGCCTTGCCCTGCCAATCGCCTTTGTTCTGACCTCTGCCCTGCCGCTTTGGGCCGACATGCCTGAACCGCAAGGCCATGTACTTTTGACCCTTGGCGGAGCGGTCACGGAAACCAACCTGCCAGCCCGCGGTGAAAACGATGGCGGTCTGCTGGGATACTTGGAGGTTCAGCACGACAGAGCCGCCGGCTTTGATGCGGCCATGTTGGACGGACTGGAGCAGGTTGAAATCACTATTCCTTACGGCCCGGAAGACAATCAGAGCGACATCGCCTTTTCCGGGCCACGCCTGTCGGACCTGTTGATCATGGCCGGGGCCGAAGGAAAAACCGCCAAGCCAATGGCCATGGATGGCTATCAGTCTGAAATTCCTTGGGACAGCATAACCGCCCATCAACCCATCGTCGCGACACACGCCGACGGTGCGCCGATGGGTGTTGGCGGCTACGGCCCCACTATGATCGTCTTCCCCCCGACCGATGACCCCGACCTGGCCGCCGAACAGTCGGGCTAGCAGGTCTGGGCGCTGGCTTACATCGGGGTCGAGTGATCAGGCACCAGCCAGCCTTGCGTGATCCTGCAGGGCAAATCGGTCGGTCATTCCTGCAATGTAGTCCGAGACAATCCGCGCCAGCGCTGTTTCATCGCTGGCCGCCTCAATATCCTCATGCCAGCGCGCGGGCATCTGTTTCGGATCGTTCATGTAGATTGGGAACAGATCTTCCACGACTTTGCTAACCTCGGCGCGCACGTCCATGACGCTGGGCGCGCGGTACATCTGCTTGAACAAAAAGGCGCGGATTTCCCTGAGTTGCGCCCACAAGCCACCCGAGAACTGGATCACCGGATAACCAATATTGCGAATTTCCTCGACGGTCTCCGCGCCCGAACTCGTGATCAGCCCACGCGACGTGACAATCACATCGGAAACCATGACGCCGAAAACACGGCGCAGCGCTTCATGCCGGCGCCGATAAGAATCCAAACCCGGATATCTCCGATCCACCTCGGCATAGCAGTCACCGACGATAGGCAATTGCCCGATTTCATCATCCGTGAACAGACCCGCCCTCAACCCGTCCAACAGGTCATGGTTGTTATAGGCTATGTCATCCGAAAGGGCGGCAACTTGTGCTTCGGCACTGGCATGAGTGTAAAGCTCAAGATCGAAACCCGCGTTGCACTCGGCCAGCGCCCACGGCAAATCACCGGTGACCGGCCCGTTATGCTTGGCGATCCCCTCTAGGCACTCCCATGTCAGGTTGCATCCGTCAAATTCGGCATAGTGGCGTTCCAGCTTCGTGACGATGCGAATGGCCTGTGCGTTGTGGTCAAAACCGCCGTAAGGCTCCATGAGCGCATGTAGGGCATCTTCGCCCGTATGTCCGAACGGTGTGTGTCCCAGATCGTGCGCCAACGCCACGGCCTCGGTCAGTTCGCCGTTCAAGCCCAAAGCTCCGGCGATTGTTCGCGCGACCTGTGCAACTTCGATAGAATGGGTCAGGCGCGTGCGATAGCTGTCGCCCTCGTGCTCAACAAACACTTGTGTCTTGTGCTTAAGCCGCCGAAACGCGCTGGCGTGAATGATCCGGTCCCTGTCGCGTTGAAAGCATGACCGGAAACTGCTTTCCTCCTCTGGCACAAGCCGCCCCCTGGCGCGGCCTGGGTTCGAGGCAAAACCCGCTATGTTCAAAGGCCTTGTCCTTGTCGCCTGTCCTTGCACTTTCTATATTGTAAGGCGTAAAGGAAATAAACCTTTGGAGTTTGGCATGAATCTGCCCCCCACAGTTACAGAACGCGCCTTTGAACGTCTCGCCGAGATCGGCGCAGCCGATCAGGGACAAGCCCTGCGCGTCGCGGTGGAAGGCGGCGGATGTTCCGGTTTTCAATACGAAATCGCGCTGGATGAACCGAAAGAGGACGACCTTGTTCTGGAAGGTAAAGGCCAGAAGGTCATCGTCGACTCGGTGTCGCTGCCGTTTCTTGAAAATGCTGTTATCGATTTCACCCAAGAACTGATCGGTGCCCGGTTTGTCATCGAAAACCCAAACGCCACTTCTTCCTGCGGCTGCGGCACTTCATTTTCAATGTGACCTTGCCCTGCCCGCGCGGTTGAGGGATAGATCAACCGGCAGCCAGCCGGAGGATCGCGCATGAAAATCGCCACGTTCAACATCAACGGCATCAAAGCGCGAGCCGAAGCCCTGCCCCGTTGGCTGGATGACGCGCAGCCGGACGTCGTTTTGCTGCAAGAGATCAAGTCGATCGACGAGAATTTTCCCCGCGAACTATTTGAAGAGCGCGGTTACAACGTCGAAACCCACGGGCAAAAGAGCTTCAACGGCGTGGCGATCCTGTCCAAGCTGCCACTCGAAGATGTTTCTCGGGGCCTTCCTGGTGACGACGAGGACGAACAGGCCCGTTGGATTGAGGCCACCGTCATTGGCAAAAAAGCCCTTCGGATCTGCGGTCTGTACCTGCCGAACGGTAACCCGGTGCCGGGTCCGAAATACGAATACAAGATGTCCTGGATGGAGCGCCTATATGACCGCGCGCGCGATTTGTTGGCGAGCGAAGAGCCCGCGCTGATGGCTGGGGATTATAACATCATCCCGCAGGCCGAAGACGCCAAACGTCCAGATGCATGGCGCGAGGATGCTCTGTTCCGGCCAGAAAGCCGTGCGGCGTTTCGCAAGATCCTGAATCTGGGGTTCACGGAAGCATTTCGCGCCGTCGCCCAAGGTCCTGAGCATTATTCGTTCTGGGACTACCAAGCCGGTGCCTGGAACCGCAATGACGGGATCCGTATCGACCATTTCCTGCTTACGCCGCAGGCCGCCGATCTGTTGCGCGATTGCAGGATTGATGCCGAGATACGCGGGCATGAAAAGCCCTCGGACCATGTCCCGGTCTGGGTCGACTTGGACCTGTGAAACCTCAGGCCGTCGCGTCGTAGCTGTAAATCCAGTCGTATTTCCAGGACAATCGTGGCCCTACAGCCATCAGAGCCGCCTGTGCGGCCAGCCGCATCGGGCCGCGCAGGTGGAAATTTCGGGCATTGGCACCGGCCGCAGAAACCACACGCTGCGCCCTTCGGTGACGGCGGGATTCATAAGTGGACAGCGCCTGCTCTATCCCGGATTGGTCATCAAAAGATCGGGCCAGGACCCACGCATCTTCAAGCGC
The DNA here is from genome assembly GCF_059612275.1 of Ruegeria sp. CDSA034. Taxonomy (NCBI): domain Bacteria; kingdom Pseudomonadati; phylum Pseudomonadota; class Alphaproteobacteria; order Rhodobacterales; family Roseobacteraceae; genus Ruegeria; species Ruegeria sp. CDSA034. The sequence goes on along the minus strand of NZ_JBXWQH010000003.1, from coordinate 339,700 downwards.
AAGACAGGCACCCTGCGCCATAAATGGGAGTGTCGGGTGAGCCGCATCCCCTAACAATGCAATGCGCCCGTTCTGCCAGCGTTCTGCGACGGGTCGCAGAAACAACGCCCAGATGTGGGGTTTCTGCACCTGCCCCAGAATTTCCCCGACCACGCCGCCAAAGTCGGAAAATCGAGCGCGCAGTTCTTCGGGGTCGCCGCGTCGGCGCCAGCCTTCTTCCTGCCAATCGGATCGTTCCTCGATCGCGACGACGTTCATCAGTGTGTGGTCGCGCAGAGGATACGTTACAACATGCCGGCCAGGTCCCATCGTCAGAACGGCGCAGGGTTTGTGATCGCGACGCGCCCAAGGAATCGTCGCCCGCCAGGCCACCTGATGAGTGAATTTCGGTGCTTCGGGCCCGTTCAGGTCTGCGCGGATCGTGCTTCGCCCACCGTCGGCGGCAATCGCACAATCAACGCGCCGGTCTGTACCATCTTCCAGAATAATCTCGGCTTCGGAGGGATGTTTGCGCACCTGCGCAACTCGTGCGCCCAGTCGAAACTCGACACCGTCCCGAAGCGCTGCTTTGTGCAGCAATCCCAGCAGGTCAGCACGATGGTAGTAGTAGGTAGGTCCAGCGACCGGTGCCGGTATCTCGCTAACAGACCGCCCTGCCCGGTAGTCGCGCAGCACCGTTCCGTAGGACCGCTGGCCCGCCTCGGGTGTTTCACCCACAACGTTCAGGGCACGCAGCACAACCATTCCGTTGGCGCTGATCTGCAAGCCGGCGCCGACTTCGGTCAATTCAGCTGCCTGCTCAAAAACCACGACCTGAGCGCCGCGTTGCCGCAACGCCAGAGCGGCGGCGATCCCACCGATACCACCGCCGATGATGCCAAATTTCAGACCGTTGATATTCATATCACTGGCTTAAAGCAAAAACGCCGGAGCAAAAGACCCCGGCGTTTGAGAATTCTGATTTTTCCAGCGATCAATCGTCGCGGTGGACCTTTTCGCGGCGCTCGTGGCGTTCCTGCGCCTCAAGCGTCATGGTCGCAATCGGGCGCGCATCCAGACGCTTCAGTGAAATCGGGTCGCCCGTTTTCTCGCAATATCCGTATTCGCCTTCGTCGATCCGGCGCAGGGCCGAGTCAATCTTGGCCACCAGCTTGCGCTGGCGATCACGTGTCCGCAGTTCCAGCGCACGATCAGTTTCCTCGCTTGCGCGGTCTGCGACGTCCGGAATGTTGCGAGTGTTGTCCTGCAGCCCTTCGATCGTATCGCGGCTGCCTGCCAAAAGCTCAGTTTTCCAATCCAGCAGCTTACGACGAAAATACTCTAACTGCTTGTCGTTCATGAATGGTTCGTCTTCGGCTGGACGATAATCCTCTGGCAGAAATACTTCCTGCTTCATTTTTGCTCCCTCGGTGTGGCCTGCAACGCCGGTCACCTTTGCTTCACCTGACATGCGGCAATCCCCTTCTGCGGAGCGTTTATCCGACAGCGGGGGGAATGTCACTATGGAAACTTAGCCCGGCTGCGTGCTGTTTCAGGTCGTCTAAATATGAGACTTAAAACAACAAATCCTTGTTTTTCTGTGAAAATTGACAGGCATTTTTTGGGCGTTCCCAAAATTGTCGAGCCCGATGTTAGCACCCGAATCAACCAAAGGCATTGGAGTCGCACGTCAATTTCGCGCTGCGCGACGTTGCGACCTGTCTTGTCAAATTTTTCACCCCGCTATAACCCCAAAGACACATGCCGCGCGATATTGAATGAGGGGCCCATGACCGCACGTTTCCAAGGTACAGCCGAATATGTTGCCACCGATGACCTGACAATTGCAGTGAATGCCGCCGTTACGCTGGAACGTCCCCTGCTGGTCAAGGGTGAACCCGGAACCGGCAAGACCGAACTGGCCAGACAGGTAGCAGGCGCGCTGGGGCTGAAGATGATTGAGTGGAACGTGAAATCCACCACCCGCGCGCAGCAAGGCCTGTACGAATATGACGCGGTCAGCCGCCTGCGCGACAGCCAATTGGGTGACGAGCGCGTACATGACGTGTCGAACTATATTCGCAAGGGCAAACTGTGGCAGGCCTTTGAGACCGATGAAAAGGTCGTGCTGCTGATCGATGAGATCGACAAGGCCGATATCGAATTTCCCAATGATCTGTTGCAAGAACTCGATAAGATGGAGTTTCATGTCTACGAAACCGGGGACACCATCAAAGCCAAAAACCGCCCCATAGTGATCATCACCTCGAACAACGAAAAGGAATTGCCCGACGCGTTCCTGCGGCGCTGTTTCTTCCACTATATCCGCTTCCCGGATGAGGCGACCATGCGCCGTATCGTCGACGTGCACCACCCGGGCATCAAGGATGCATTGCTGACCACAGCGCTGACCCAGTTTTACGAAATCCGTGAAACGCAGGGGCTGAAAAAGAAACCATCGACCTCGGAAGTGTTGGACTGGCTCAAGCTGTTGCTGGCCGAAGACATGACGGCCGAAGATCTCAAACGCGACGGGGCCAATGCGTTGCCCAAGTTGCACGGCGCGCTGCTAAAAAACGAACAGGACGTTCACTTGTTTGAACGTCTCGCCTTCATGGCACGCAGCAAACGCTGAGAAATTTGAACACTTGGTGATCCCCGCTTGCCTTGCGGGGGGGCCGGTGTCAGCATTGGCCAAAAGGCCGTCCGGCGTCGTCGGGCAGTTCGGCCTGACGACATAGGAGCCATTGCTTGTCTGACACCCTCAATATCCGGGCGCTGCTGCCCGAAGATCGCGCCGAATGGGCCGAGATGTGGCGCGACTATCTGGCGTTTTATGAAGCGACCGTGCCGGATCAAACATATGACAGCACCTTCGCACGGTTGCTGGGCAATGATCCCAACGATTTTTCCTGCTTTGTGGCCGAAGCGAATGGTCAGCTTGTCGGTCTGACCCATTACCTGTTTCACCGCCATGCGTGGAAAGAAGAAAGCGTTTGCTACCTGCAAGACCTGTTCGCCCGGCCCGAGGCGCGCGGAACCGGCGTTGGCCGCGCCTTGATACAGGCAGTTTATGACGAGGCCGACCGGAAAAGCGCGCCTTCTGTCTATTGGCTGACGCAAGAGTTCAATCACACGGCGCGCAAGCTCTATGATCGGATCGGCAAGCAAACGCCCTTTATCCGGTATCAACGCCCATGATCAGGGTCGCTGCGGTCCTGTTTGGCTTTGCCGTCGCCGGATGCACCGCGGTCACCACCCCTGAACCGCCAACACGCGTTAAGGCGATCGAGGCAAACCTGCCGCCCGCCAAAGCGTTCACGTCAACCCGACCCAGACCACCCGCCCGGTCGAACGCTAATATTGCAGCCGATTTCCTTTCTTTGCACTTCGCGCTCGAAGGCGGCGCCACCCTGCCCGTCTTCACCCGGTTCGAGGGCCCCGTCACCGTTCGGCTTACGGGATCACCCACACCGTCAATGCAGCGCGATCTGACCCGGTTGTTGACGCGTCTGCAACGCGAGGCCGGGATCGACATTCGCCAGATAACGGATGGCCAGGCCAACATAACAATCGAGGCCGTTAGCCAGGAGCAGATACAGCGCATCCTGCCGCAAGCCGCCTGTTTCGTGGTTCCCAACGCATCCAGCTTTGAGGAATATCGACAGGACCGGCGCAAACGGAAGAGCAGTTGGACCGCGCTGCGCAGCCGCGAACGGCTGGGCATTTTCATTCCTTATGACGTGAGCCCGCAGGAAAAGCGCGACTGCCTGCACGAGGAACTGGCACAGGCACTGGGGCCGCTGAATGATCTGTATCACCTGCCGGATTCGGTGTTCAACGACGACAACATCCACACCATTCTGACCGGCTTTGACATGCTGATCCTGCGCACGGCTTACTCGCCCCAACTGCGCAGCGGAATGACGCGTGAGCAAGTCCAGGCCGTCCTGCCCGGCATCCTTAGCCGGCTGAACCCACGCGGCGACACTTTGCCGGCGCAACCTGTTTCGGACACACCGCGCGAGTGGATCAACGCCGTCCAAAAGTCGCTTGGATCAAGGCCAAGCACACGCAACCGGGTGAAAGCCGCGGAAAGAGCGGTTCAGATCGGGCAGGAAAAGGGCTGGACCGACCATCGGCGGGCATATCCGCATTATATTCTTGGCCGCATGGCGCAATTCGACAATCCGCAAGAAGCGATCCGACACTACGAAACTGCCATGCAATTTCTGCGCTCTGCTCCGGGAACTGAAATTCATCAGGCTTATGTGACCACGCAAACCGCGGCCTTCGCGCTGTCGCAGGGAAAAGGACCAGAGATCCTGCCCGAACTGGACAAGGCAATTGCTGTCATGTCGCGGGCCGAAAACGCATCTCAATTGGCCACTCTGTTACTGTTGAAATCCGAAGCGCTCAATCAGGCCGGACGCCCGAAACAGGCACGTACCGTCAGGCTGGACAGTCTGGCATGGGCGCGATACGGCTTTGGCTCGGAAGTCGTGGTCCGGTCGCTGATGCAGGAAGTTGCCGAAGGTCCGTCCACCAACAACAGAGGCGGGTAACGCATGGTCGTAGTTTTGGGAATGGCGTTATTGGGGGCGATCCTTGGCGCGATGAAGGCTCGCAAACGCAATGGCAGCGGCGCGGATATTGCCCAATATGCGGCCGGTTACGGCATCGCATTTGCCATTGTAGGTCTGGTGCTTTCCCTGATCCTGGTTCGTTTGGTGGGTTAACGCATGTTTCTGCCCTTTTTCGAAAACCTCCGCAAAGCTGGCATTCCCGTATCACTGCGCGAGTATCTGACTTTTCTGGAAGGCATGAAAAAGGGTCTGGCGACCTATGATGTCGAGGCGTTCTATTACCTCGCCCGCGTGTCGATGGTGAAGGACGAGCGCAATATCGACAAGTTCGATCAAGCTTTTGCCGCCAGCTTCAAAGGTCTGGAAGAGATCAGCTTTGATCAGGTGCTCGAAGCTGTCGATATCCCTGCCGAATGGCTGGCCAAGATGGCCGAGAAACACCTGTCAGACGAAGAAAAAGCCGAGATCGAGGCCATGGGCGGCTTTGAAAAACTGATGGAGACGTTGCGTGAGCGTCTCAAGGATCAGGAAGGTCGCCACCAAGGTGGCAACAAGTGGATCGGCACCGCCGGGACGTCGCCGTTCGGGGCTTATGGCTATAACCCCGAAGGTGTGCGGATCGGCCAGAAGGAAAGCCGCCATCAGCGCGCCGTCAAAGTGTGGGACAAGCGCGAATTCAAGAACCTGGACGACACGGTTGAACTGGGTACGCGCAATATTAAGGTCGCGCTGAAGCGCCTGCGTCGCTGGGCCCGCGAAGGTGCGGCCGAGGAACTGGATCTGGACGGCACCATCCGCGCCACCGCCGAACATGGCTATCTCGACGTCAAAACCCGCCCCGAGCGTCACAACGCAGTCAAAGTGCTGTTGTTTCTGGATGTGGGCGGCTCGATGGATCCACATATCAAAGTTGTCGAAGAGCTGTTTTCCGCTGCAAGAACCGAGTTCAAGCATCTGGAATATTACTACTTTCACAACTGCCTGTATGAAGGCGTCTGGCGTGACAATCACCGCCGATGGGATCAGCAGACTCCGACCCACGAAGTACTGCGCACCTATGGTTCAGACTACAAGTGCATCTTCGTCGGCGACGCCTCGATGAGCCCTTATGAGATTGCCTATCCCGGAGGCGCGAACGAACATTGGAACAAAGAAGCCGGTCAGGTCTGGCTGCAGCGCGCGCGCGAGCAGTGGACATCAAATCTGTGGATCAATCCGGTGCCGGAAAAGTACTGGGAATACACCCATTCCATTGGCATGATCCGCGAGGTTTTCGAGGACCGCATGGTGCCGATGACACTGGCCGGGTTGGAACAGGGGATGCGGGAACTGACCCGCTGACCGTCAGATCTGCAGGACCGGCGCCCAGGCAATGCGGAACGAAACCGCAAGGAAAAACAACACGCTGCCTGTCAGAACGAAGACGTGCCAGATCGTGTTGTGGAACGGCAACCAATCCAGAAGATAAAAGGCGATGCCCGCGGTATAGACGATGCCTCCGGTGATCATCAGCGCCACAACTGGTTGCGACAAGTCGGCCAGCAGCGATTGACCCGCCCAAACGGACGCCCATCCCATCAACACATACAGCGCCAAACCAAACCAACGGAACCGGTGCGGGTCGATCATTTTCAGGATTGATCCAAGGGTTGCAGATGACCAAAGACCGATCATGAGCCCGGTCATTGGGGCACCGGAAAGCAAGATGAACGGCGTGTAAGTACCTGCAATTTTGACGTAAATCCCCGAGTGATCTAGGCGGCGTAGCAGCTCACTCCATCGATCAGATTGCACCATGTTGTACAAAGCCGAAAACGACAACATCAGTATGAGCGTGAAGCCGTAGACGGAGACCCCAAGAACAGCAGCAGGCTCGGTCCGGTATAAGGCGGTCAACGCGATCAGCGCCGGAACGGCAACAATAGCCGCAGTGACGCCAAGGATATGAACAACGCCATCACTGAAACGTTCAGCCCTGCTATAAGTCGGGCGGATATCGGCAAATGACCACATAATTTCAAAGTTATGGCGCAACCTGCCCTGCGACAAGTCTGGCAGCCGCGGTATTTCACCTGTTCACCTCAGTTTGATTGCCCTCAAGAGGGTTACCGGCGGCGATTTTCTTTTGCGCAGTGGGCCGTTGGAAGCAATGGACAACAATCTTGTTGTTAACGCGGAGTTTATGACACTGGGCCAGTTGCCTAATCCCCTGTCCGAAACCATATTTGTACCATGCTACGTCTTACCCCGATCCTGCTGGCGATCGCCTACGCCATTGTGATGTACCGAATTTCCGTCTGGCGCACCCATAAGGATTTGGATGCAAAGTCGACTGAGCTGGCCGACCCTGCCCTGAAACGCATGACCGACCGGCTGGCTGCAGCGTTAGAGATCGACCGGGTGCCGGTCTACATCTACGAGATTGACCCCGTGAACGGTTTGGCGGCACCCGACGGTCGGATTTTTATCACGCGTGGATTCTACCGCAAATTTCGCAGCGGTGAGGTTTCCGCCGAAGAAATGGCCAGCGTCATCGCGCATGAATTGGGTCACGTGGCGCTGGGGCATGCGCGCCGCCGGATGATCGACTTTTCCGGGCAGAATGCGCTGCGGGCCGCTTTGATGATGCTGCTGAACCGCTTTATCCCGTTTATCGGCGCGTGGATTGCAAATATGCTGACACACCTGTTGGCGTCGCGCCTGTCGCGCAGTGATGAGTATGAAGCTGATGAGTATGCCGCCGCTTTGCTGACCAAAGCCGGGATCGGAATCGGGCCGCAGAAGTCGTTGTTTCACAAGCTGGAAGACCTGACGCAGCAGCGTGCTGGCGTTGTGCCCGCCTGGTTGATGAGCCATCCAAAAACAGACGAACGGATCGCTGCTCTGGAGGCATTAGAGCAGCGTTGGAACCGTGGCTGATCTAACGGCGGCGAGAGGCCAGCTGATCGCGCTCTCCGGGAAAATTCTAGCCAGATGAAGCTGAATCCCGATTACGTAGAGAGCGCTTTGCCCAGACGTGGGAGACGGGCTTTTTTCATCAGCGGGCGCAAGGTCCATTGGTCGCCCGACAGGCGGTTGGCCTCGGCCAGGACACGGTTGGCTGTGTCGCTTATGCCGTCGGGATCGGATTGCCAGAAGCCCTGCAACAGACTGTCCGGATCACGGCGGTCCAGCCCTTCCTCGGACAGGATGTTTCGGGGAAAGTCCTTGGCGTTGACGGTAACGATCACGTCCGCCGAGGATGCAACGGCCGTTGCCAGAACATGGATATCCGCGCTGTCCGGCAGCCAGAGCCGCTGTTCGACATTGGTTGCCGCAGGAAACTCGGCTTTCGGCCAATTGGTCTGCGCTAGTGCGATTTCGGCGCGTGCCTGAGCCTCGCCTGTTGGGCCCAGCTTACGGGCCGCACGCGCCCATTCCTCGAGGATGCGCGCCGACCACACGGGGGTAAAATGGCCTAGTTTGGCAGCGCCGAGCAGCATCTCTCGCATCACCGTAGGGTAGATGACGCAGGTATCCAGAACTGCCTTCACAGCCGGTAGAACACAGCTTTGAGATAGCCGCTTTCAGCCAGTTGCGGTAGCTGTGGATGGTCGGGTCCGGCAAAGCCTGTATGGATCAGTTGCGCCTGTCGCCCTGCCCGACCAATCCCCCGAGACGACGCGTCGCGGAACCGCCCCAGATCAGCCGCGTGCGAGCACGAGCACAGGCCCAGATAGCCGCCGGGTTTGACCAGAGCCGCCGCCAGACGGGCCACTCGTTCATAGGCACGCAGGCCCGCGTCCAGCGCTTGTCTGGAAGGTGCAAAGGCTGGCGGATCACAGATGACGACGTCGAACTGCGCGCCCTCTTCACCCAATTGGGTCAGGACATCGAAGGCATCGCCTTGGCGGGTCTGGAACGTGTCAGCAAAACCAGAGGCCTCGGCCCCTTTGGTCGCGAGATCCAGCGCGACTGCAGATCCATCCACAGACAGCGCCTGCCCTGCACCACCAGCCAGCATGGCCAGTCCGAAGCCACCCACGTGGCTGAAGACGTCCAATACCTGCGCGCCCGGTTGCACCAATCGCGCGGCGAAAGCATGGTTAGGCCGTTGGTCATAGAACAGACCGGTTTTCTGACCGCCAGTCAGATCGGCCATGTAGGTCGCGCCATTCATCGGCACTGGTAGCGGCGCATCTGGCGCTGTACCACGCAGTGTAACGTTCACGTCGTCCAAGCCTTCCAGCCCTCGGGTTCGCCCCGAGGCGTTTTTGAGCACGGTTGTCACGCCTGTCACGGTGACCAGTGCTTCGGTCAGAGTTTCCAGGTGCACCTCGGCCCAGGCGGCGTTGGGTTGGATCACACATGCATCTCCGAACCGGTCGATGATGACACCCGGAAAGCCGTCTGCTTCGGCATGGATCAGACGGTAATACGGGGCTTCGAATAGACGTTCGCGCATCTCAAGCGCGCGGCGCAGACGAGTTTCGAACCACGCGGCGTCCAGTTGCACGTCCAGATCTCGGTCCAGAACGCGGCACATGATTTTGGAGTCAGGATTCACCGCAACCAGCGCTATGGGCGCGCGTTTGTCATCCTCAAGCACCGCCAAAGCCCCTGCTGGGATCTTTCGTGTCCGACGGTCCGTCACGATGTCATTGGCATACACCCACGGAAAACCGTGGCGCAGGCCACGTGCGTTGGCTTTGGGCTTCAGGCGGATACGGGGGTGATCGGCAGTTTGGGTCATGACGCCCTCATAGTCGCGAATACCCCCAGGGAAAAGCCCTAGCGGTCGCGCGATCGCCAACCGCCGCGCCGCTTGGGGGTTTTGGCAGATTGCAACCCCTCAGCCAGCACCTGCGTCATAGGGTGATCGGCGTCCTGCTGGGAATAGGCGGCATGCAGATCGATCAGCGCCTGGGATTGGTCCCGTTCAGCGGGCAGGCTCAGCGCCCAGTCCAGAAAAATGCTGCGGCATTCAGGCAATGTGATGCCTTCGATCCGATACGCCTCGCGGATCAACCCCTTGTGATCATTTGGATCTTTACTCTGCACCATCATCTTCGTCCCTGATCACGCCGCCAATGATCCCGGCGGCCGTGCTGTAGTTGTCTTGCAGCGCGCTTTGCAGCTGTTCAACCTGTTCAAATCCAGTCGCGCGGCACAGGAAGGCAGATCCGCCCTCGCCGACCTTGTCAGCTTCGATGACCTTGCCGGACAACAAGCGCGCCGCGCATTGTACGGACCAGCATAGGTCGTAGCAGTCCTTCAGCGTTTGCGCCTGAGCGACGTCCAACAAACCAGCAGCGACGGCGCCGTCCAAACCGGAATGCACATCACGCTGCGCCACGCCTGACAACAGCGCCCCGGTTTCGGCCATCAGCTCGATATCCATCATCCGGCCGGGACCGTTTTTGGCGTCCCAGATCCCTGCTGGTGATTTGGCAGCGGCCAAGCGGGCGCGCATCTCGGCCACTTCGCGCAGGGCCTTCTGCTGGTCACGCGGTTGCGACAGCAAGCCTGTGCGGAACGCCTCGATGTCTTCAGCCAGACCTTCGTCTCCGGCGATCACGCGGGCTCGCGTCAGGGCGAGGTGTTCCCAAACCCAGGCCTCGTTCTGCTGATAGTTGGTAAAGCTGGCCCAGCTTGTCGCCACCGGCCCCTGATTGCCTGACGGACGCAGGCGCATATCGACCTCATACAGCCGCCCTTGCGACATCGGCGCTGATAGGGCCGTGATCAGCGCTTGCGTAAACCGTGCGTAATAAGTGCGAGTGGCCAATGGGCGCGGTCCCTCGGACATCTCTTGATCCAGAGGGTCATAGATCACGATCATATCCAGATCGGATTGCGAGTTGATTCGCCCAGCCCCAAGGGACCCCATGCCCAGCACGGTTGCACCGCGCCCCGGGGCCGGACCGTGTTTACGGGCAAACTGTTCGGACACACGCGGTAGGATCGCAGCGATCACAGCGCTGGCAAGCTGAGCGTATTGCTGCCCCGCCTGTTCACCATCGATCAGCCCGCGTAGGTGATGAACGCCAACGCGGAAGTGCCATTCCTTGCACCAGCGGCGGGCCAGATCCAGCTGACTTTCGTAATCTGCTTCCTCCGAAAGGGCCTGATCCAGATCCGCCTGCAACGTGGCTTGCCCCGGCCAGTCGCTAAAGAAACTACCGCCGATCACCGCATCAAACACCGATGCATTGCGCGACAGATGCGCCGCAAGCGCGTGGGATGTCCCGACGATATCAATCAGCAGGTCGATCAGGTGGGGGTTGGCCTCAAACAGTGAGAACAGCTGAACGCCGGCGGGCAAGCCTGACAGAAAACCATCCAGCGCCCGCAGCGCCTCGTCCGGTTGCGCCGTTTTTGCCAAACGCGATAGCAACTCGGGCTTGAGACGTTCGAAAATCCGCGCGCCGCGTTGCGATCGCAGTGCAGGATATGTCGTCCAGCGGGCCAGAACGTTCTGGTCAAAATCCACCTCGCCAACTGGCGCTCGCGTCGAGGAACCGGGCGCAAAAAAGCCTTCGGTCAGGTCGTGCACTTCGGTCAGCCTGTGGGTCAGGTCACGGGTCAGTTCGTCGACGTCTACTCCCATCAGGCAAGCGACGCGTTCTATCCCGTCCGGCGATTGCGGCACCTTGTGGGTCTGAGCGTCATGGACCATTTGGATACGGTGTTCGACCTCACGATGGGCGCGATAATGATCAGTCAGCTTATCTGCCACATCCTGCGGGACCCAGCCTTTTTCGGCAAGCGCCGCCAATCCGGGCACCGTGCCGCGCACGCGCAAGTCAGGGTCTCGACCCCCAGCGATCAACTGGCGGGTCTGGGTAAAGAACTCGATTTCGCGAATGCCGCCCTGCCCCAGTTTCATGTCATGACCCGGAATGGTCAGAGCACCGCCGGTTCCCTTATTTTCACGTATGCGCAGCCGCATGTCATGGGCGTCCTGAATGGCAGCAAAATCCAGGTGACGCCGCCAGACAAAGGGGCGCAGCGTATCCAGAAACCGTTGTCCTGCCACAATATCGCCAGCGCATGGGCGTGCTTTTATATAGGCCGCGCGCTCCCACGTGCGGCCCAGGCTTTCATAGTACCGCTCGGCTGCCTCAGCCGCCATACAGACCGGCGTCACAGCCGGATCCGGGCGCAGGCGCAGATCAGTGCGGAATACATACCCATCCGCCGTCTTATCGCTGAGCGTGGCGCAGAAATTGCGTGTCGCCCGCACCATGCCTTGCCGCGCTTCGTAGAAGTCATCGGGATCAAACCGCGTCTCATCGAACAGGACGATCAGGTCAATGTCCGAGCTGTAATTCAACTCGTACGCGCCCATCTTGCCCATCGCCAGGATAATCATCCCGGCGGCGGTTTCGACATCGTCCGGCCCCATGCCCGGAAGTTTGCCGCGCCGGATCAGGTTGGCGATCTCGGCCTTGGCCGCCACATCCGCCGCCAACGCGCCAAAATCGGTTAGCGCCGCGGTCACCTTTTCCAACGGCCACGCGCCCGCCAGATCAGCCAGAGCGGTCAGCAACGCCATCCGTCGCTTGGCCAGCCGCAGCCCCGGTTTCAACTGATCCGGCGGTAGCATTCGCGCAGCCTGCAAAACGTCGGCCAGCGCGTCATCGGGGTGTTGCAGCGCTGAGGCCAACCAATCGTTTTCGTGATCGATCAAGTTTTTCAGATAGGGGCTGGACCCTGCTGCCCCAGCGATCAACTCGCCCTGTTCGGATGTAATGCCGCTGACCGCCGCGCGCGCATCATCGCCAAGCGACTGGTCGAATGCACGTGGTAGGCGCTGAATGGAAAGAGGCCCAGTCATTTCCCCTCCAGGGGCGTATCCTGACTGAAACTGTTGACCCAGACGTCATGCCGCCGCTCCCAAAGCGACGAGATTAGCATTGCCTCCCAACCCTCGGCCTTGGGTCGCTGATAGTCGGCCCGGTACGACAGCAGAACGATATCCGAGGTCAAAACCCGCAACCGGGTGTCGCTTAATTCATAGCGCGCCATCGTCGGCGCGTCGGCAAACTGTCCCACGTGATCATCCCGGTTCGCAAACCCCGTCGGATAAACCCCAAGAAAATCTGGGCTCAGCAAGGCCCGGTCTGCAGCCGCGTTGCCTTCCATCAGGGCGGTCCAAACCTGCTTTTCCAGGTTTAGAATTTCATCCAGCGTCGGAGGTGTCGTATTTTCAACATGTTGCATAGGCGGAAAGTGCGCCCGTTCCGCAGCCAGGTCAACCGTCGCAAAATCCAAAATGTAAATCATTTTTACATCGACCCCTTGCAACCCCCGCTTCAGTCCCCATCTAGACAATGTGAACGCAATTTACATCAAACCCGGAGAACCCAAATGACCGCATTGTCCGACCACGCCGTCCCACAAAATCCGGGGTGGCTCTCTCGTGCCGAAGCCTGGATGGATGACAAGGGCAAAGGGGCCTGGATCGCCGCCATGGTCCTTGGTTTCATCTTTTTCTGGCCCGTTGGCCTGGCGCTTCTTGCCTATATGATCTGGAGCAAACGCATGTTTAGCAAATCCTGCAGCAGTCGCAAATCCTGGCACAGCCACATGAGTGCGATGAAGCCATCCGGCAATAGCGCGTTTGACGCCTACAAGTCCGACACCCTGGCCCGACTCGAGCGCGAACAACAGGAATTCGAATCCTTCCTGCGCCGCCTGCGCGACGCCAAAGACAAGGCCGAGTTTGACCAGTTCATGGACGAACGCGCCCGTGAAAACAACGATGAGGCTGAAAACGGCGAACGCGCCTAAGCCGACCTTGCCCTGTCCCGACATTCGGGACAGGGTGTCCTAAATTCTCAGCCGGAAATCAAAATATGACCCACCTGCCCGACCCAGACCGACAGCCGGAGTTTTACCAGTCTGTCGCGACCAAGCGTTTTATCGCCTGGCTTTTCGACATCGCCTTTATCTCGCTGTTGTGTACGGTGGCCATCCTGCTGACCTTTGGTCTGGGCTTCTTCGTTCTGGCCTTGATCTATGCCGTCGTCAGTTTCGTCTACCGCGTGATTACCATCGCCAATGGCTCGGCCACACTGGGAATGCGCTTTATGGGGATCGAACTGCGCGATTCATTTGGATCCCGGATGGATTTGGGCAAAGCGGTGGCCCACACGGCCGGGTATTTTGTCAGCATGGCCTTTCCGGTCATACAGATCATCTCAGTCATCATGATGCTGACCAACGCACGTGGCCAGGGACTTACCGATGCGTTCCTTGGAACTGTCATGATCAACCAGCGCGCGTAAAAAATTCAACGACGTGAATCACTTGGCGGTTTTAGGATCGGTTGTTATCATCCGGTCCAAGGAAACACGGAACGTTCATGCGACACACGCTGCCAATCGCGCCACAATTCTATGTGACGGCCCCACAACCTTGCCCTTATCTTGAGGGCAGGATGGAGCGTAAATTGTTCACTGCCCTTCAGGGGGAAGGTGCGGATCAGCTGAATAACTCATTGTCCCAACAAGGGTTTCGCCGATCGCAAAATGTGTTGTACCGCCCGTCCTGCTCCGATTGCGCAGCCTGTTTGTCGGCCCGGATCGACGTGACGGCCTTCCGCCCAAGCAAAAGTCAGAAACGCGCGGCCAAACGCAACGCGTACCTGCAACGCAGGGCAAATTCTCCCTGGGCCACGGATGAGCAATACGAACTCTTCCGCCGCTACCTGGATACCCGCCACGCGGATGGTGGAATGGCCGATATGGACGTTTTCGAGTTCGCCGCGATGATCGAAGAAACCCCGATCCGCAGCCGGGTCGTGGAATATGCCGACCCAAGTACCGGAGATCTGATCGGCGTTAGCCTGACGGATGTCCTGGATGACGGCCTCAGCATGGTCTACTCGTTCTACACCCCCCAGCAACCGCAAAACTCGCTGGGCACGTATATGATCCTCGATCACATCGACATCGCGCGCGAAGCCGGGTTGCCATATGTCTACCTCGGATACTGGGTGCCGGGCAGCCCCAAGATGGGTTACAAAGCGCGCTTCTCAGGGCTTGAGGCCTATTACCAGGGCGAATGGATCAGCGTAAACAACCCATCTGAACTGACGGATTCCAGCCGCCACCCTTTGTCCACCGCGCCAATCGCGGAACAGGTTGCCAGCATCCAACTGCCCGACCGCCACCCTACCAAAGGCTGATATCCCATGCCCCAAAGTCTTTTCGCCGTCACCCTCGTGGTGCCGGACTACGATGACGCGATCGCCTTCTATACCCAAACACTCAGTTTCACCCTGCAGCAGGATATTGATCTCGGCGGTGGCAAACGCTGGGTCCGGGTTGCCCCGCCGGGTTCGGGCGACGCATCCCTGCTGCTGGCCAAGGCAGATAGCCTAAGCCAGACCGCTGCCGTTGGAAACCAAACCGGCGGGCGCGTCGGCTTTTTCCTTCAAACCGATGATTTCCAACGTGACCAAAACGCAATGATCACTGCAGGCGTCCATTTCGAGGAAGACCCACGCAATGAGCCCTATGGCATCGTCGCCGTCTGGCGCGACCCGTTCGGCAATCGCTGGGATCTGATCCAGTTCACCTGATCTGCACTTCATCTGGCAAAAAATATCCCGGGGTTGAATTGGTCGCATACCAAGAAGGGGCAGCGCCCCTTCCCCCAAACACCAAGGCAAAGGGGGCCCAAAGGCCCCCTTTTCAATTTGGTTATGAACGTCGCATCAATTCGGGATCAGATCCGGAACGATGGTCACGATCGACGGGAAGAACCACAGGATCGCAATCCCGACCACCTGAATGATCACGAACGGAATGATCCCACGATAGATGTGGCCTGTTGTGACTTCTTTGGGCGCGACGCCTCGTAAGTAGAATAGCGCAAACCCAAACGGCGGCGTAAGGAACGACGTCTGAAGGTTCACCGCCACCATGATCGTCACCCATTTCGGATCGAACGAGCCACCATAAATCACCGGTCCCACGATAGGGATCACGATGTAGATGATCTCGAGGAAATCCAGCACGAAGCCCAGAATGAACAGCACCAGCATCACGATCAGGAAGACCGTGAACTCGTTGTCAAAGCTGCGCAGGAACTGCTGAATATAGTGCTCACCCCCGAACGAGATCACCACCAGGTTCAGCAGTTGCGATCCGATCAGGATGGTGAACACCATCGAGGTCACCTTGGCCGTTTCGCGCACCACCGGCGTCAGAACCCCACTGGTGAACAGAACCCAGCACCCAAACAGCAGACCGAAAAGGGCATACAGATAGGCACCGTAAGCAATTATGAAGGCGACCCAGGTCTCAAAGTTCACATTGCTCTGATTGATGCGCAGATCAAAGTTCACGCCCATCAGCAGCGCAATGATCACGGCAAAAGTGGCCCAGATGATCACCTTGCCCGAGCGCTCTTGGTCCTGCAGCTTTCGATAGGCTGCCAGCATGATCGCTCCGCCCGCTCCCAACGCGGCCGCTGGTGTCGGGTTGGTCACACCGCCCAGAATTGATCCTAGCACCGCGATAATCAGAACCAATGGCGGAAAGACCACCCGGATCAAATCATTCGTGGCACACCGGGCTGCCGCCTCCTTGCAGCCGTACATTGCCAAGGCAAAGGGCAAAGCCAGAAGGACGAAGGTCAATCCCGAAGACGTTGTTGGTGCAATCAACAGAACATCAACCAGTAACATCAACAGCAGACCGATAGCGCCCAAAATCAACGGCTGCGTCGGTTTGGACGGCGCAATGCCGCGGCCCATGACCAGTGTCAGACCCAGCAGAACCACAATCACCGCAACACCAGTACCAATCGGCGCCGCAGCGGCGATCTTGGCCTCGCGCGCCTCGACCAGGGCCTCTTCGCTCAGTCGTTCGGCGTTGGCGACACCACCTGCGGCGTCAATCGTTTCCTGCTCGGATACGGCCTGATCCCAGGCGGATTGTCCGTGCAGCTCGATCATCGACACCTTGCACTGCTCGGAAACATTGGTGCGCAGCGACGCGCCCGCACCGATGTCTGAAAACGCCGAGACGTTGATGTTCTGGCTGCCAATGACCCCCGAGCTGCCCAGCAGGACTGCGCCAACAATCAGGGCGACAGGTGCTCCAAGCAACCAAGTCAGGCCTTCACTGCGCGTGATCGGCTCACCACTTCCGCCGGACATTGGAACTGCCGGTGCTTTCTCAGGGTTCAACAGTGCATAGCCAAAGGCATATAGCGCATAGAGCAACGCTAACATGATCCCCGGCAACAAGGCGGCCTGGAACAGCGTTCCGACCGAAACCACAGCCGGTTCCCCCAGATAGGTCAGCGCATCGGTACAGCCTGCGTCCTGAGCGCGCGTTTCCTGCGCGGTTGAATAGAGATCACCCGCCAAGGTGCCCAACAGAACGATCACGATGGACGGCGGAATGATCTGCCCCAACGTGCCCGATGCCGCAATCACACCCGTCGCCAGTTCAGGCGAGTAGTTGTTGCGCAACATGGTCGGCAGCGCCAGCAGGCCCATGGTTACCACGGTCGCACCAACAATACCGGTCGAGGCCGCCAGGAATGCACCCACGACCACGATCGACACGGCCAGACCACCCGGCAGCGGTCCGAAGACGCGCGCCATTGTTGTCAGCAGATCGTTCGCGATCTTTGAGCGTTCCAGCGTGATGCCCATCAGAACGAACATCAGAACGGCCAGCAGGGTCTCAATAGACTGCCCCGCCAGAACGCGTTCGTTCATGCGGTTCACGATGAACGAGACATTGCGGTCCAGCGCGGTTTCCCAGCCTTGCACAAAGACCGGCTCGGCGATCCTTGGTAAATCCGGGAAGCGGAACACCGACACCGTGTCCGGTTTGACGCCCGAATTCACAAGGTCTCGGTATGCTTGGGAACTGGTATCAATTGCCTGGTGTATTAACAGACCGGCACTGTCCAGCGCGGCGATGATCCCGAATGAGATGATACCGGCCCCACCGATGGCAAAAGCCACCGGGAACCCGGAGAGGATGCCCCCAAAGAGGCAGAAGAATACGATAATGAGGCCTATCTCGACGCCATCAAGTCCGAATAACATAGTCTGGGTCTCCGTCCCTAATGTGCGCCTTCGTAGGCTTCTTCACCCTCGCCAAGGCTGTCCTTGTCGAGATATTTTCCAACGCTGTCCGGCCCTTCCACGTATTCCAGATACGAGCGGTACAGGAATGCGATCGCGTGCAGGAATACCATCGCGGCAAAGGCCACGAGCAGTATCTTGAACAGGAAGTATCCGTTGAACCCATTTGGGCTGAACCCGATGGTTTCAATGTTCCAGCGCAGCGCGCGGGATTTCATCACCAAACGATCCAGCGTGTCACTGGCCGACGGTTTCGGCACGATCAGGTGCCGCCACATGAAGTACCAGCCATACATCCAGGTCAGCACCGCCATTGGCATCATGAAGAAAACCGCACCCAACATGTCGACCACGCGTTTGGCGCGGTGACTGATACCTGCATAGATAAGGTCAACACGTACGTGACCGCCTTGCACGAATGTGTATGTGCAACACAGGCAGACGACCATCGCGTTATAGAGTTTCAGCTCTTCCGCGAACCAGCTGATATCCATCTGAAACGGAATACCCAATCCAAACGACATATCCGGGCGGGTAAACACGCGTTGCATGAACACAATGACGATCTGCTGAATGACCATCAACAAACCGGCCCAGGCAAAGAAACGCCCGGTGGTGTTGGCGAACCCTTCCAGGCCTCGCACCATGCCCCACATGAAATTCCGGTAGTACAGCCCGATGGCCGTCAGAACCAGAAAGAGTGTGAAAACCACAAAGAAGAACTCGACCGATCCACCGTAGTAGACAAAGCGCATGATCGCTTCTTTGTCCGACCAGTTCAGCCAGAGTTGCGGATGCGTGATGGCGTATCCGAAATTATAGAAGGCTTCGGCAATGTTTTGAACGAACCACACAAGTCCGTTCCACAGGGCGCCGAAGAACGAGATACCGTTTTCGTCCTGCATGTTGTCCCCAGGTCGTATCAGTTGCACTGCTGATTATAGCGGTTTGATGGGTCCGCGCATACGCAACAGAGAAAGGTTTCCCCGCGAAGGCGGGGAAACCAATTGATCGTTTGGAAAACGTTTAGCCGCGGACGCGGTTACGCTGTGTTGTGTAAACACCCGACGACAGGTCCTGCCAGCCGGCCGACGATGCCGACGACGCCATGTGGCTGTCGTGGATTTTCTTGAACAGCTCGTCGCCCATGTTTTCGTCCAGCACTTCTTGGCTGGCCTGACCGAACGCATCCCAGACGCTGTCGGGGAATTCCATGACCTTGACGCCACCTGATTGCAGGCGCTGCAGAGCGGCACCGTTATTGGCCAGAAACTGCGCCAGGTTCCACTGGTGGCATTCAGCCGCCGCGATCTCAATGATCTTCTGCTGCGCAGGTGTCAGGCTTTCGAAGACGTCGCGGTTGGTTGCCAGCGACAGGCCTGCATTCGGCTCGTGGAAACCGGCGGTGTAGTAGACCTTGGTGATTTCCTGGAAACCGGCCTTTTCGTCCGCCCACGGACCGATCCACTCGGTACCGTCGATCGCGCCGGACGACAGCGCCTGATACACTTCCGAACCCGGAATGTTCTGCACGGACGCGCCCAGTTTACCCAGAGCTTGACCGCCCAAACCAGGCATACGGAATTTCAGACCCTGGAAGTCTTCTGGACCGTTGATCTCTTTCGAGTACCAGCCACCCGCTTGCGCGCCGGTGTTACCTGCCAGGAACGATTTCAGACCAAAGATCTGGCCCAGCTCGTCATGCAGCTCCATGCCGCCGTCCTGATAGTACCAGTTCACCATTTCCTGAGCGGTCATGCCGAACGGAACAGCGGTGAAGAACGCATAGCCCGGGTGCTGGCCAACAAAGTAATAATCCGCCGCGTGATACATGTCGGCCTGCCCCGACGATACCGCGTCAAAGACTTCGAATGCGCCAACCAGTTCACCGGCAGCTTTGATGTCAACGGTCAGGTTACCGTCCGACATTGTGGTGATGCTGTCGGCGCAACGCTGTGCGCTGTCAAAAACACCAGCCAGGCCGCGACCCCACGAGGTTACCATGGTCAGCGTGCGCTTGCCCTGCGCATATGCCGGTGCCGCCAGCGTGGTGGCTGCAGCTGCCGAGCCGCCCAGAGCAGATGTTTTTAGAAATGAACGACGATCCATATGAGTGTTCCTCCCCTACATATTCAAAACCCGGGCAATTGCCGGGCGTAGTCGTTTTAAGTGCGCGTCAGCCTAATGACCAAGATCTGAATGTGAATACCTAGTACTACGTAGGGGATCGCGTTTTTGGCGTTTTCCCGGGTGCAAACCGTGACAAATGCAAAATAATTCTGCGCGCCGGCCCACTCATATGCGCCAATTCACCAAAAATTTTGCAATTTGCCGCCTGCTTGCGTATCGATTCGCCTATGAGGGGATTCCGAAATCTGATTTCACTGACCTACGGCCAGAAATTGTCGCTTGTGGCGGCGATCCCTCTGGTCGTCGCAGTGGCCGCGATTGCGTTCTTCGTGGTTCATGAATCCCGGGCAACCGCCGAACGTGAAATTGAAGCGCTTGAGCGGCGACTGATTGAAGCCAAGAAAGAAGAACTTAAGAACTATGTCACGCAGGCTCGAAACGGGTTTGCCTATATCTACGGACGGGCATCTACAGAGGATAAGGTCGCGCAGAACCTTGTGACGCAAATCCTGTCAGCGATGATCTACGGCAAGGACGGGTTCTTTTTTGTCTATGACTATGACGGCAACAATCTCGTCAGCCCGCGCCAGACCGAATTCATCAACCGGAACTGGGAGGGGCTGACCGATAGCGACGGCACTCCTGTTGTGGACGAATTCATCAGCCTGGCCCGTCAAGGTGCGGGCTGGCACAGTTTCATGTGGCAAAAACCTTCGACAGGCGAAGAGGCGCAAATGATCGCCTATGTGGTCGGCCTGCAGGATTGGCGGTGGGCTGTCGGCACAGGAGTTTTCATCGACGACATCGTCGCGACAGTCGCCAACGCGCGGGCCGAGGTCGAGGCCCGTGTGCAACGGACTTTCTCTTACATTGGCGCAATTGTTCTTGCCGCGGTGTTGGTTGTCTTCACCTCGGGCATGTTGCTGAACGTCCGCGAGCGCCGCCTGGCAGATGCCAAACTTAAAGAACTGACGCAGCGGGTTTTTGATGCGCAAGAGGAAGAGCGTGGGCGCGTGGCGCGCGAATTGCATGACGGTATCAGCCAGATCCTCGTCGGTGTCCGCTATGCGCTGGACAACGCCCGCCGTCGCCTGTCTCGCGGTGACGATGCCGGGGCACAGGCACCTCTGGAAAAGGGCATCGACACACTGGGCGCGGCTATTACAGAAGTCCGCCGCATCAGCCGCGACCTGCGGCCCGGCGTGCTGGACGATCTGGGCCTTGGCCCTGCCCTCAAGGCGCTGACCGACGATTTCTGCGAACGCACCGGGATCGAAACCGAATTCTCGACCGTGGTGTTCCGCAACCGGCTGGACCAGGACAGCAAGATCGCTCTGTATCGCATCGCCCAAGAAGCGCTGACCAATATCGAGCGTCATTCCGGGGCGACACGTGTTACAATCGACCTGCGCGGCCACAAGAAAGGCGCGACAATGCGGATCACCGACAATGGCCGTGGGTTACGCACCACACCTGATCCCGCCAACCCCGGTATCGGCCTGCGCAACATGCAGGAACGCATCGAACAGCTTGACGGATCGCTGCGCATTCTGTCATCACGCGCCCCACGCAGCGGCACAGTGATCGAGGTCAGCCTGCCTCTGAGCCACATGCTGCCGCCGCAAGAGGACGCAACGCCTAACCGAAAGGCTGGTACATGAGCGATCAGACAATCCGGGTTCTTATCGTTGACGACCACCCCATGGTCGCCGAAGGGATTCAGTCGATCCTTGAAAGCTATGATGAGATCGAGGTGGTCGGGACCTTGGGCAGCGGACAAGAGGCTGTGGATCAGGCGACCGATCTTGCGCCCGACGTGATCCTGATGGACCTGAACATGCCCGGTTTAGGCGGCCTTAGCGCGACCGAGATCATTCTGGAACGCCTGCCCCGGACACGCATCCTGATCCTGTCCATGCATGACAGCCCCGAATACATCTCGACCGCGCTGAGCCACGGCGCCAGCGGATACGTGCTCAAGGACGTGCCGACGGACGAGATCAAACAGGCTATCGACGCAGTGATGCGTGGTGAGCAGTACTTGTGCACCGGAGCCAGTGGATCGCTTCAGCCCAAAGGCGATAGCGCCCGCGAGGCATTGACCGGGCGCGAACAGACAATTCTGCTGGAATTGGCGCAGGGCAAATCCAACAAGGAAGTCGCCGCAGCATTGGATATCTCGGTTCGAACCGTTGAAACGCACCGCAAGAACATCCGGCGCAAACTTGGGATTTCATCCACCGCTGGCCTGACCCGCTATGCGCTTGAACATGGCGTACTACAAGGCACAAGCCCTGGCTTCTGACCCCGCAGCGCGGAATGCGCTGCCTGGCCCAACCGGAGGACGTGCGTCAAAGGCGCATCGACGACGGGCGGGAGCTTTTTAACTCAAGACTTTGCTCGCAAACCTTCGCCAAAAAACACCAGTGTTCCGTCCTCATCCAGGACGTGAAACTCGCGTTGTTGATACGGCTGATCAAACGGCGGACGCACGCGCCCCTCTGGTAAATCAGCCAACCCTGCCTTGAGGGTTTCATACAGATCATCAATCCCGGCCACATCGATGTAAAAGGACTGATCATCCCCCAAGGCACGCCCATCATCGCGTGGTGGGCATTCAAGCAATCGGATGGCAACCTTGCCACGCGACAGGAAGGCGTAATTGTCCTGCCTGAAAAAGCAGGAAAATCCCAACCGATCGCAATAAAAATCAATCTGCTTTTGCAGTGACGAACACAGAACAAATGGCGTGAGCTGTAGCAATTCCGGCATGTGCCCCTCCGACGGTAGCCCCTGCTCTCGATTGTAACCCGCGACCGGTCAATCCAACAACTGATCCTTGCGCAATCCAGCACGCTGGTGATGATGCGGCAGAACCCGCCCATACAGCTGTTGGGTACGCTCAACCCCGCCACACATGCCTTCGGCTTCGACAAAGGAAAAGATGCCGACATATCGGCTGCGCGTTCCTTGTACCGGGGCGACCCGGTGCAATGCGTATCTGCCCTTGAATATCTGCAGATCCCCGGGCTGCAGATCCAACGTCCTGACCAGTGCCCGGTTTCCGTCCAGCACCGAAGCCACGGATGAGAAATTTTCGTCCTCGATGCCGCGCAGCTTCGGCACGTATTCAAAGGCCCCACCCGCCTCGCCATTCTGGATGGCCAGTGTCACGGTGTAGTTGTTGGTATCAAAATGCCAGGGAAAGCCCTGCCCTTCCTCGACCACGTTGACAATCACATCCGCCAGCGGGTCGTCATAGCGAAAGAACCGATCCTCCGGCTCATCCAGCCCATCGCGTATGAACGGCAAAAAGCCCTCGAATTCATAGATTCGGCGCAGCGGACCCGATTTGGGAAAGTTATCCGCCGGAACGAAGGCGTTCGACCGGTCATAGAATCTGCGTATTGGGTGGTTCAGATCCAACCGAGGATCGTCCTGCGAGAAATAGGCGTTGGTGCGGTTGAAAGACCGATGCGCCATTTCGGCCACGGCATCCGCCTCTTTCAATAGCTGCGCCAAACCTTCGGGGTGGATAAAACCGGGCAAAACGGCACAACCGTCCTGATCCAACTCGCGGCGCAGATCACCGATCAGTCGTTCATATGCGCGCGAGTCCGGGCAATCGATCGGATACCGCCCCAGATCAACCAGATCATGGATCATCCTCCGCCTCCCTTCCTTGTTCGGTCAATCTCAGGGTGCCGCAGTCAAAACTGCTCATCATGCTTGTTTCGGACATCGCGATGCCGCTTTTTGACTACCCTCAAGGCAGAAATTTGGAGGTGAAAGGGGGTATTTTTCCTGAATATTCCCTGCATGCGTCAATCTGCGCAATAAAATGTCGCAAAATTCACCCTCAGAGTTAGAAAATTGGTGCAAAAGCCTGTTGACGCCCCTTGCCCCGGCTCATAATGTCCCTGCACGCAAAGAAGGAGCCTCTGGCGATGAGAACGCTAGTCGTAATCGTAGGAACCACGCGCATGGGCCGGTAACGGTAAACCATAATCGAACCCATGCGCCTCCGAAAATCTCGGGGGCTTTTTTTTGTCAAACGCAAGACACATGTCGCGAACGGAGCAAAGCAGATGACACGTGAGATGACCGGCGCAAAGATGGTAGTTCAGGCCCTCAAGGATCAGGGCGTGGACACGGTATTCGGATACCCCGGCGGTGCTGTGCTACCGATCTATGATGAGATTTTTCTGCAAAACGATATTCGTCACATTCTGGTGCGGCATGAACAAGGCGCGGTCCACGCAGCCGAAGGTTATGCCCGCTCGACCGGCAAGCCTGGTGTTGCCCTTGTGACCTCTGGCCCCGGTGCGACAAATGCCGTGACCGGCCTGACGGATGCGCTGCTGGATTCGATCCCGATTGTGGTTCTGACCGGACAGGTTCCGACGTTTATGATTGGCTCGGACGCGTTCCAGGAAGCCGATACCGTTGGCATCACCCGCCCCTGCACCAAGCATAACTGGCTGGTCAAGGATACGGACTCGCTGGCCGACACGATGCACGAGGCATTCCATGTCGCCACCTCGGGTCGCCCCGGCCCGGTGCTTGTCGACATTCCCAAGGACGTTCAGTTCGCCTCGGGCGAGTATAGCGCGCCTAAGCCTTCGACCTCGCATTATCAGCCGGTTCTGAAAGGCGATCTGGAAGAGATCACCGAACTGGTGGCCGCAATTGAGACCGCCAAGAAACCCGTCTTTTACACCGGCGGCGGCGTTATTAATTCCGGCACGGCGGCCAGCCAGTTGCTGCGCGAACTGGTCGATGCGACCGGCTTCCCGATCACCTCGACCCTGATGGGTCTGGGCGCCTACCCGGCTTCGGGCAAAAATTGGTTGGGCATGCTGGGCATGCACGGACTCTATGAGGCCAATCTGGCAATGCATGACTGCGACCTGATGATCAACATCGGTGCGCGGTTCGACGACCGGATCACCGGGCGGATCGACGCGTTCTCGCCCAACTCGAAAAAGGCGCATATCGACATCGACCCGTCCTCGATCAACAAGGTGATCCGCGTGGACATCCCGATTGTTGGCGATGTTGCACATGTGCTGGAGGATATCCTGAAGGTTTGGAAAGCGCGTGGCCGCAAGACAGATGAGGCGTCGGTTGCCAAGTGGCAGGATCAGATCACCGAATGGCGCAAAGTGAACTGTCTGGCCTACACCAACAGCGAAAAGACGATCAAACCGCAATACGCGCTTGAACGGCTGGAAGAGCTGACCAAAAAGCACGACCGTTACATCACCACCGAGGTCGGTCAGCACCAGATGTGGGCCGCGCAGTATCTGGGGTTCGAAGATCCGAACCGCTGGATGACGTCAGGCGGATTGGGCACGATGGGCTATGGCTTCCCGGCCTCCATCGGTGTGCAGATGGCGCACCCTGACGCGCTGGTCATCAACGTCGCGGGCGAGGCCTCGTGGCTGATGAACATGCAGGAAATGGGCACCGCCGCACAGTATCGCCTGCCGGTGAAACAATTCATTCTGAACAACGAACGCCTTGGCATGGTTCGTCAGTGGCAGGAACTGCTGCATGGCGAGCGGTACTCGCATTCCTGGTCCGAGGCCCTGCCCGATTTCGTCAAACTCGCCGAGGCCTTCGGGGCCAAGGGCATCCTGTGTTCCGATCCGGCCGATCTGGATGACGCCATCATGGAGATGATCAACTATGACGGTCCGGTGATCTTTGACTGTCTGGTCGAAAAGCACGAGAACTGCTTCCCCATGATCCCGTCGGGCAAGGCGCACAACGAAATGCTGTTGGGCGAGGCCGAGACACAGGGCGTGATCGACTCCAAAGGCTCGGTTCTGGTCTGACACAATTTGACAGATTTTGTCGGGTGCACCGCACCCGACCATCACAGGATTATGAAAGGGACATAAATGTCTGCCCTACATATCAAAAAAGGTGCAACGCGCCATTCCGCCTATAACCTACGCCCCACGTTTTCGGACGTGCAGGAACGCCATACGATTGCTGTCTTGGTCGAAAACGAACCGGGTGTTCTGGCCCGGGTGATCGGGTTGTTCTCGGGCCGGGGTTACAACATCGAAAGCCTGACCGTCGCCGAGGTGGATCACACTGGCCACCTGAGCCGGATTACCATCGTCACCACCGGCACCCCTCAGGTGATCGAACAGATCAAAGCCCAATTGGGCCGTATCGTTCCGGTGCACGAGGTTCACGACCTGACTGTCGAAGGCCCCTCGGTCGAGCGGGAACTGGCGATCATCAAGGTTGTCGGCGCGGGCGACAAGCGGGTCGAGGCGCTGCGCCTGGCCGATATCTTTCGCGCCAGCGTCGTCGACAGCACGTTGAATTCGTTCATATTCGAACTCACCGGTGCCCCGGACAAAATCGACGCCTTTGCCGACCTGATGCGCCCGCTGGGCCTTATCGAGATTGCACGCACCGGCGTGGCCGCCCTGCTGCGCGGCGACTGACTTTTTCGCCTCGCCCCCCCTTTTGACACCGGGGCGAGGCGCAGTCTCAGGACATATTCAATCAATGCAACGGTATGTTGCCTATGAACATGGCCACCCAAAAAGATCATACAAATTGATGTAAAGCCTATTGCGTTTGCCTGCCCCGACGTTAACTTCGGGGGCGTAGCGTGGTGTTGGGATGCACCAGCTGGGGTCACCAGTACGATTGTGAATGCATGCACGGCCAAAAAGGTCGGGTGCGTCGCGCTTTTTGAAATGACACTCTGGAACCTGGGACAGAAATGACCATGAGTATCCGCAGTCCTGATGAATTGCGCCGGATGTTCGGCGACAATCTGCGACAATTGTCGCGGCAATATTCGTCCGTGTCCGAGCTGTGCCGCCAGCTGGGCATCAACAGGACCCAATTCAACAGATATCTGGCGGGCGAGAGCTTTCCCCGCCCCGATGTTCTGGATCGCATGTGCCGGTTTTTCGAGGTCGACGCCCGAATCCTGTTGCGGCCTCTGGAGGAAATTGAAACACCTCCGGAACATCCGGCTGCTTCGGCCCTGTCTGAGTTCCTGGGGTCCGGCCCCTCAACGCTGACCGAAAACCTGCTGCCGGCGGGCTTTTATTATGCGACGGAAACGGGATTGGACGGATCTCCCATGACCAGACACCGGCTGATCCACACGCGCCGTTTGCCGCAATGCACGCTGGTGCGCAGCTATGAGCCCGAAAATGAGGGGATACCGGCCGACACCACCAGACGTGAAGTACAAGGCATCGCGGCCTGCGCCGGGCGGCAGATTTTTATCCTTATGTCCAGCCGCGCGGCCCAAAACAGCCGTATCTACCTTGTAACGCGCGGCGCTGAAGAAAACTCCGAGCGATGGCGTGGCATTGCAATTTGCCTGTCCAAAACCAACGCTCAGGCGACCACAATGCGCCGGATTTCGCTGAACTATTTGGGCACTCAGGCAAAGGCCGCCCTGCCTGCGGCGCGCGCTGCCAAGCGGCTCAAGCAAAGCGCTGCATAGGCTCTTCAGGCTTCTTTCCCGGCCCCTGCCAGAGTGATCAGACGATACAGGTGCCAACTGGCATGCCCCAGCAAAGGCAAGACGATCAACAACCCCAAAAACCACGGGATCATGGCCACAAACGTCACGACGGCCACGAACACACCCCACCC
This sequence comes from Ruegeria sp. CDSA034, assembly GCF_059612275.1. Classification (NCBI taxonomy): domain Bacteria; kingdom Pseudomonadati; phylum Pseudomonadota; class Alphaproteobacteria; order Rhodobacterales; family Roseobacteraceae; genus Ruegeria; species Ruegeria sp. CDSA034. The sequence continues at coordinate 312,262 of NZ_JBXWQH010000003.1, read as the reverse complement.
CAGCATAATCTTCGGGTTCGACCGGACATAGCTGAAACTGGCGATCATCGCAGTCACGAAGTCCAGTTCCCTATCCAGCAACATCGGGATCGAAAGGACGGTGATCATGTATAGAATAAGCGCGAAAATGGCCCCCACGATGCTGCCGACGGCCAGCATAGTCAGGCCATTGGGCGTCATAAAGACCTCTAGCGAACTGGAGACGTTGGTCATGGTCGACAGCCCCATGAACAACGCAAAGATCATATGACCCAGGAAAAACCAGAACAGGAAAATCACCACGATGATCGCGCAGATGGATGGCAATTGACGACGGCTCTGCTGCAGGACAACGCCGAAAACCTCGTTGAAATCCAAAGGTTCACCCTGTTCCAGTCGGTGTGACACCTCATACAACCCTACTGCCGCAAAAGGGCCGAGCAAAGGGAACCCTATGGTGGCCAACACCAGCCAGAATGACGTCTGCGTCTGCACCGTGACCCACGCCATGGCCAAGCCAGCCAGCACATAGAACCCACCGAACATCAGGCCAAAAACAGGTGCTCGACGAAAATCAGCCCAGGCACGGCGCAACGCCTCGCGCAGCATTCCGGTATCCACAGGTCCCATTTCCGGAACCCCAAAGGGTTTTTCCATGCTCTGTTTTTCCTCCTGTTTCCGGCGCTCTCCTCAAGCCGGTCGGTTTTGTGGCCACCCGGTCGCGTCGTGATACGCGGCCCCGATTGACAATATATTCGTATCCGCGCCGCGTGGGCCAAAGACCTGCATGCCCATCGGCAACCCGCCTGCCCCAAACCCCACCGGCACCGACAGACACGGCAGCCCAATAAGACTGACTGGAATCATGACCTGCATCCAGCGGTGATAGGTATCCATGCTTTTACCAGCAATCTCGGTGGGATACGGAAGCTCAAGTTCAAACGGCCAGACCTGAGTAGACGGCAGGATCAACGCATCAAACCCTTCGAACAGTGCAGCCGCGCGCCGGAACCAATCCGACCGTACAACGCTCGCCTGATGCACCTGCATCGCCGTCAGGGCCTGCCCCTGGTCAAGCTCCCATTGCGCCGTGTCCTTCAACTGCGCCCGCTGTTCAGACTGCGGGGCCAGACTTGCCGCCACGCTCCAGGATCGTAAGGTCGACCAGCTTTCGAATATGCGTTCCGCATCAAAGGGCGGCGCAACAGCTTCAACCTGCGCCCCCTGCTGTACGAAAACGGACAGCGCATCCTGGCACAGGTCCAAAATACCATCCTCAAACGGGAACGCCCCACCCCAGTCGCCCAGCCAGCCAAGCCGCATACCGGCCAGATCGGCCGCCTGAACCGGGGACACTGCAGCATTTTGCGGGGTTGCAGGATGCCGCGGGTCAGGCCCTGAAATTACGTCCAACAACACACCCAGATCTTCCGGGGCTCGTGCCATTGGGCCAAGCGTGGACAGTTGGTGAAGGAATACGTCGCCCACCGGTTCAGGCGGCACACGTCCCCAACTTGGGCGAAACCCATAGACATTGTTCCAGGCCGCCGGATTACGCAGACTGCCCATCATGTCAGAGCCATCCGCCAGCGCCACCATCCCGGTGGCCAGCGCAACCGCTGCCCCACCCGATGATCCACCACATGTCTTAGAGCGATCATATGGGTTACGTGTGGCGCCATAAACGGGATTGAACGTGTGCGAGCCCAAGCCGAACTCTGGCGTATTTGTTTTACCGATCAGGATTGCGCCGGCCGCCCGCATCCGTGCGGCTATCAGATCGTCCTGTTCGGGTACATGATCGCGATACAGCGGTGATCCCTGCGACGACACCACTCCGGCGACATTCACCAGATCTTTGACCGCGATCGGCAGCCCATGCAACGGGCCTGTCACTGGTCCCGCATCCAGCGCACGCGCCTCGGCTATCAGCGCCTCTTCATCGCGCAGCGCAACAATCGCATTCAGAGGCGGGTTGACCGCCGCAATGCGATCCAAGGTTTCACGCATCAGATCAGCGGCTAAGAGACACCGGGCCGAAAGCGCCGCCAACAAGGCAGTTGCGGTTGTCTGACTTAAATCCATCCGGGACCCATCGCATTCAGTGTTACCAAGTCGCGATCAGCCTAGCGAGGCTGCAACCCCATTTAAACCCGTGTTTTACATATATCTTTTACCACGCACACCGCGGTGCACGGATCAGCTACATCTGGCCAAAATCATCCCGGGGGAGTCTCCGCCTGCGGAGACGGGGGCAGTGCCCCCTGGCGGCGTCTCAGCCGTCGCCTTGCGCCTCGGAGCGGCTCTTGCCCGCCACATCCATCGCAAGGGTGGCAGCCATGAACCCATCCAGATCGCCATCCAGAACACCTTTGGTGTCAGACGTCTCATGGTTGGTGCGCAGATCCTTGACCATCTGATAAGGTTGCAAAACATAAGACCGGATCTGGTTGCCCCAGCCCGCATCACCTTTGGCCTCATGTGCCGCGTTAATGTCCGCGTTGCGACGGTCCAATTCCTGCTGATACAGGCGCGATTTCAGGGCCTTCATGGCAATATCGCGGTTCTGGTGTTGCGACTTTTCAGAACTGGTCACGACGATCCCTGTCGGAATGTGCGTAATTCGAACCGCCGAGTCCGTGGTGTTCACGTGCTGACCACCCGCGCCCGAAGACCGATATGTGTCGATGCGAATTTCGGACGGGTTCACCTCAATCTCGATATTGTCGTCGACCACCGGATAGACCCAGACCGAACTGAAGGATGTGTGCCGCTTGGCCGCCGAGTCAAATGGCGAAATGCGCACCAGACGATGCACGCCGCTCTCGGATTTCAGCCAGCCATAGGCGTTGTGACCCGAAATCTTGTAGGCGGCGGATTTGATGCCTGCCTCTTCGCCCGCAGTCTCGGACTGCAGCTCGACCGTGTAGCCTTTCTTCTCAGCCCAGCGGACATACATCCGCGCCAGCATCGAGGCCCAGTCACAGCTTTCGGTGCCACCGGCGCCCGAGTTGATTTCAAGGAACGTGTCATTGCCGTCGGCCTCGCCATCCAGCAGCGCCTCAAGCTCTTTCTTGGCGGCCTTCGCGCCCAATTTCTGAATGGCGTCTTCGGCGTCGGTGACGACCTCTTCGTCCTCTTCCATCTCACCAAGTTCGATCAGCTCGATATTGTCGCTCAGATCGGTCTTGATGGATTCATAGGTTTCGATGGCATCCACCAACATCTGACGCTCGCGCATCAGTTTCTGCGCGTTCTCGGGGTTGTCCCATAGGTTAGGATCCTCGACGCGCGCGTTGAATTCCTCAAGACGATGAGGGGCGGTCTCATAGTCCATACGCTGCGCCAGCAGCTCCAGCGACTTTTCGATTTCCGCCACGGTGTTCTGGGTTTCGGCGCGCATGGTCTTGTCCCAACTTGCTCAATCAGGCCTGCGTGATAGCAAGAGGCGCGGGCCACCACAAGACGGGCGAGACGGAATGCAAAACGCGCTGAACGAGTTTCTGACCAGATGGGATTTGGAAGACCCTCAGCTCGTTGCGGATACCGGGCATGCACATGTGTGGAAGGTCCGAACTTTGGACAACACGCTTGCCGCCCTCAAGATCTATCGCCGCCCAAACCGTGGCAATGAAACAGCTGGCCCGCACCTGATGCACCTGTGGCGTGACCGGGGTGCTGTGCACATACTGGCCGAGGCGCCCAACGCCGTTTTGACGGAATGGCTTGAAGGGCCATCGCTTGGGGACATCGCGCGGTCTGGCCGCCCGGATGATGCGGTACGCGGTCTGGCGACGGCAGCGGATCGGCTCCACCAAAGGCCTACCATCAACGCGACCGGGTTGAAACCGCTTCAAGAAGTCTTCGCACCAGTTTTTGACTGTCAATTCTCGGACGATTGCCCGACCCGGCTACGGCAAAACATGATGCAAGCGATCAGCATTGGCCGTCACCTTCTGGACACGCAGGATATGGTTGTTCCGCTGCACGGGGATCTGCATCATGACAACGTGATCGCAACACCCGCCGGGCCTCGGGTATTTGACGCCAAGGGGTACATCGGCGATCCGGCTTTTGAGCTGGCCAATGCCCTACGCCACCCAAAAGGCATGCCAGAGTTGGTTCGGCGCCCTGAACAGATTGAAACTGGCCTAGCGCTATACGCGACCGCCATGCGGGTTAACGAAATACGACTTGCCCAATGGGCAGCCGCAAAATGTGCTCTGTCGATCTTCTGGCGCGCAGATGGCACCGTCACAAATGACCCGGAAGAAGACCTGTTGAACCTACTCCTGCAGGTAGCGGATCAGTAAAGACCGCCGCCCTGCAGATCACCCTGGCTGGCGTTGGGGCCAACAGTGATTGTGTTGCCAGTCGACGTGGTGACCTGACGGCCAGAGTTGGCCTCTTCGAACAGAGGCAGGTCGGAGCCCATCGCAAAGCCACCGTCATAGACACGGTCGATAAAGCCGTCGACGCCATCGCGGAAATATTCAGCCACAACATAGTCACCGGAAGCATCGGCAGGCAGGCGCGCGCCACTGAAGCGGTCGATCTTGATGAAGTGGCCACCTTCGGGCACATCAAACGGACCGCCCCCGTATTTTTCGACCGCTTTCTCCATGAAGCTTTGGAACACTGGTCCGCACAACGTGCCCCCATAGGCCCCCCGCCCCATCGGACGCGGGCGGTCATAACCGATATAGCAACCAGCAACGATGTTCGAGGTGAAGCCGATGAACCACGCATCCTTGGATTCGTTCGTCGTACCCGTTTTACCCGCAGTCGGCACCGGCAGATTGACAACACTGGACGCGGTCCCACGATCCACGACGCCTTTCATCATCGACGTCAGCTGATACGCGGTGATCGCATCCATGACCTGAGAGCGATTGGTCTCGATGGTGGGCGACTCGTCCGGCTCAAGCCAGGCCGAGTTACAATCCAAGCACTGACGGTCGTCGTGACGATAGATCGTCTTGCCGAACCGATCCTGAATACGGTCGACCAGAGTGGGCTCCACCCGCTCACCGCCGTTGGCGAACATCGCGTAGGCGGCGACCATCTTGTACAGCGTGGTTTCTTCCGACCCCAGCGAGTTCGCCAGGAACGCACCCATACGGTCATAGACACCAAACCGTTCCGCGTAGCCAGCGACAACAGGCATGGTCACCTCTTGCGCCAGACGAATGGTCATCAGGTTCCGTGACTGTTCGATCCCCGTGCGCAGCGGCGTTGGGCCGTAGAATTTGTTCGACGAGTTCTTGGGTCTCCACAGTCCTTGGGGCGTGTTCACCTCAATCGGGGCATCCACAACGATGGTTGCGGGGCTATAACCACTGTCCAGTGCGGCGGCATAGACGAAAGGCTTAAAGCTGGAACCCGGTTGGCGCTGTGCCTGCGTGGCGCGGTTGAACACCGAATCCTGATACGAGAACCCACCCTGCATCGCCAGAACACGGCCCGAGTTCACGTCCATCGCAACAAAGCCACCCTGCACTTCAGGCACCTGACGTGCAGACCACTGGCCTTCTTCCCCGGCCATAACCAGAATGACGTCGCCACGCTTGAAGTTCGCTGCGAAATCACCTTGCATCCATTTGATATCGGAACGTGGGATGATGCCGTCGGCCGGGCCGTCCTCGATCCCCACGGTCAATTGCTGTTCACCGACGTTCATCACAACTGCCGGATACCACTGCGTCGGAAGCACAACGTCACGGGGGATTTCTATGATGGCCAACGCTTCGCGCCACTGAGTTTCGTCGGTCAGTTTTTCTTCCGCAATAACTTCACCAGTCCCGCGCCATTTCCCGCGCGAGCGGTCGTATTTTTGCAGCGCGGTGCGCAGGGCTTTGGCGGCCTCAAGTTGCATTTCTTCGTCGACCGAGGCGCGGACAGCAAAACCGCCGGTAAAGAACTCACCCTCGCCGAAATCGTCGCTCAGCTGGCGGCGTATCTCGTCGGTGAAATAGTCACGCGGCGGCAACGCCGTACGGAAGCTTTCGAAATCTCCGTTCTGGACCGAGCGGAGGGGCATTTCGACTTCGACCTCATAGGTCGCCTGATCGATATACCCATTCTGGTTCATCTCGCGCAAAACATAGTCCCGACGTGCAAGCAGACGCTCTTTTTGCCGAACCGGATGATAATCCGACGGCGCCTTCGGCATCGCGGCCAATGTCGCGGCCTCGTGCGGCTCCAGCTCTTGCAGGGTCTTGTTGAAATAAGTCTGTGCGGCGGCGGTCACACCATAGGAGTTCTGACCCAGAAAGATCTCGTTCATGTAAAGTTCGAGGATCTGTTCCTTGTCCAGCGTATCCTCAAGCCGAGTGGCGAGGATGATTTCCTTGATTTTCCGCTCGGCGCGGCGGTCGCCGGACAGCAGGAAATTCTTCATCACCTGCTGTGTAATGGTCGATGCACCGCGAACGGTTTCACCCTTGGACTTCACCGCCTCAACACCAGCAGCAATGATACCGCGCGGATCGTACCCCTGGTGGGTGTAGAAATTCTTGTCCTCAGCCGAGATAAACGCCTGCTTCACCAGATCGGGAATCTCTTCGGACGGTGTGAACAGGCGACGTTCCTGCGCGAACTCGTCGATCAACTGGCCTTCGCCCGAATAGATTCGGCTGATCGTGGGCGGTTTGTACTGCGCCAACGATTCATGGCTGGGCAGGTCGCGCCCATACATCCAGAAGATCGCGCCGACGACCAGCGCGGCCATGAAGATACCCAATGTCACGAGGCTGAAGATCGCCCCGAAAATCGAAAGAATGAAACGGATCACGTTACTGCCTTTTACTCGCGGTGACGCCTATATAGTGATGGCCCGGCGCAGGGTCAAAACACGATGGCCAATAATAGCCGGTTTACGTCGCAGGGTCACTGACCAATCAAGGATCTTTTGATCAGGTCGTCCTGCCGCCATTTCTTAAGACCATCGACAATGCCCTGCGCCATTCCAACGCGCCATTCCGGGTTCCTGATATTCTGCAGGTCCCGGGGACTGGATAGAAACCCAAGCTCGACCAAAACCGAAGGAATATCCGCTGCCTTGAGAACCGAGAAGGACGCTGTGCGGATCGGCCTGCTGTTCATCGGGCCGCCCTGTTGTGTCATGCCATCTGCCAACGCACGGGCCAGCGCATCAGTTCGGGGCTTGGTTTCCTGCCGCGCGATATCCAGCAGAATATCGGCCACCTGGTCATCCGCACCGCTCAGATCGATCCCCGAGATCAGGTCACCGCGGTCATGACGTTCGGCCAGCTTGTCACTGGCCACATCAGATGCTTCGTCCGACAAAGTATAAACTGCGGCCCCATGCGCCCGCCCTTCGGACAGGATATCCGCATGCAATGAGATAAACACATCGGCACCGGCCCGATGCGCCAACGCGATGCGCCGTTCGAGCGAGACGAATTGGTCATCAACCCGCGTCATCACCACTTCGAACCCTCCGGTCCGCAATAAATGCTCGCGAAGCTCGCGCGCGAAAGTCAGCATCAGAGTCTTTTCGTCCAATCCGTCGGCCTCGGCCCCCGGGTCAATACCGCCATGGCCGGGGTCAAGCATGACCCGCAACGCGCCTGCCCCGCCCTGGCGCGGCTGGGTCGCTGTCACTGCGGGTTCGGGCAAATCCCAACCTTGTTGACGGGGTGCGCCTGCGCCAGCGGCGAATGAATCGAAATCGGTTCCTTGGAGAAGCAGCGACAGTTGCGCGCCTCCAGCCGTTTGATCAATTTTCATTTCGGCGCGGTCGACGGCCAAGGGCGCGCCAAGTTCCAGAACCATCCGAGACCAACCGGGAACGTATGCTCCGAATTGAACACCGCTGATACGATCGGTTTGCAGAAGCGCTTCGCGGTCAAGCCCGGTCCAGTCAACCTCTTGAAAATCAAGTACCATGCGGTAGGGATCTTGCAATGTGAACACGCGGTAAGGGACGCCCTGGCTGAGGCCCAGATCGACCCTCACCCCTGCGCGACCTTCGTCCACAATGCGACTGTCATCCGGCAACACGCGCGCAAGCGCGCTGAAGTCATGCGCGACGGCGGCAGTCGACAGCACCCAAAACAGCGCAATGGCGTAAATGATCCTGCTCATGGCCTCAAGTTTTCCCGAGATCGTTTGTCTGGCACTCTATCGCATCCGGGGCCCGTTGTGAACGGCTCAGGCCTGTTCCCTGATCGCACCGCGATCCGCCATAAAGCGGTGCAGGCGCTGCAGACCCTCTTCGATGTCCGCCGTCGATCGCGCGTATGAAAACCGCAGCGTTGTATGACCGCGCAGCGGGTCGAAATCCAGCCCCGGCGTGACGGCTACCCCCGCCTTTTCTAACACCTCGGCCGCAAAGGCCCGGCTGTCGTCGGTCAGGTCCGAGACGTCGGCGTAGACATAAAACGCCCCATCTGGCGGCGCGATATTGGTGAAACCGGCCTTGGGCAGCCCGTCCAGCATCAATTGGCGGTTGCGGCGATAAACATCCAGATTGGCCTGCAATTCATCGTTGCAGTCCATTGCCGCCAGCGCAGCCACTTGGCTGGCGTGCGGCGCACAGATGAACATGTTCTGAGCGATCCGCTCAACCACCCTCAACTGATCTTCGGGAACCACCATCCAGCCAACGCGCCAGCCGGTCATCGAGAAATACTTGGAAAACGAGTTGATCACATAGCAGTCATCCGTCAGCTCCAGCGCGGTGACGGCTTTGGCCTCATATTCCAGCCCATGGTAAATCTCATCACTGATGAACGAAGCGCCCTGCCCTTGTGCGGCGTCAATAAGCGCGCCCATGGCTCTGTGATCCAGCATCGTGCCCGTGGGGTTCGCAGGCGACGCAACCATCAGGCCCTGCAGGTCGAGCCCTGCGAAATCGGATGGCACGGGTTGCAGCCGGTTTTCGGGTGCGGTGGGCAGATCGACAGGGACCAGACCTAACGCTTTCAGAATTTGCCGGTAAGAGGGATAGCCCGGCGCGCCGATACCTACGCGGTCGCCGCTATCAAACAAGGCAGTGAAAGCCAGCAGAAACCCGCCGGACGACCCTGGTGTAATCACGACGCGGTCGGGGTTGAGATCGACGTTATACCACTCACCGTACAGGCTTGCGATCCGTTGCCGCAGCGCGGGCAGACCCAAAGCCACGGTATAGCCCAGCGGGCCTTGATCCATTTCTCTGGCCAAGGCCTGAACGGCCCCTTTGGGCGCGCCCGTTCCCGGCTGGCCGACCTCCATATGAATGATGTGCCGCCCGGCCTCTTCAGCGCGGCGCGCGGCCTCCATCACATCCATCACGATGAAGGGATCGACCCCGGATCGGGTTGAGTTTCTCATGCCCATCTCCCATGTTGCAGCCATGGCTTTTGAACGCTTATCCAAGCTGGCGTCAATCCCGGCCCTGTTGCTGATTGCAGTGACATGGTTGAGCAGTGCGTTTCAGTCCAGCGCTCAAAGCCTGATCCGCGACCCCGATATCGAGCACGGGTTGCGCGAATTGGCCTTTCCCATTCTGCGGGCCGCCGGGCTAAACACCAATCGGGTGAAAATTCTGGTCGTCAATGACAGCACGTTCAACGCATTTGTCATTGATTACAACGCAATATACGTAAATTACGGGCTAATCCTGACCGTCGAAAGCCCTGAGATGCTGCAAGCCGTGATCGCGCATGAGGCAGCTCATATCGCCAATGGCCATCTGGCCAGGCGGGTTGAAAACATGCGCGCCGCGCAGCGCAAAGCCCAACTGGGCACTGCGCTGGCCCTGATCGCCGCAGCCGCAGGTGGTGGCGAAGCCGCAGCGGGAATCGCCGCCGGCACATCCGCGTCTGCCCTGCGCAGTTTCCTGGGGCATACACGGGCCGAAGAGGCATCAGCCGACCGCAGTTCGGCCAGCTACCTGCGCGCGGCGGGGATCTCACCCAACGGGATGGTCGCTCTGCACCAAAAGTTTGCGGGTCAAGAGTTGCTGAATACCGCCAACCAAGACCCCTATATGCGATCCCACCCCACCAGCCGCGAACGGCTGCGCGCCGCTGAGGCGTTTGTGGGCGAGTTCAGCGATCATGCGTCGCCAAATCCCAACGCCGACTACTGGTTCGCGCGGGTCAAGGGCAAGCTATCGGCCTTCCTACGCTCGCCGGGCTGGACCTTGAGCCGGTTGAAAGAGGAAAGCGCGCAAGACATACGCCTGATGCGCGAAGCCGCCGCCCATCATCAAAACCGCGATCTGGCCCGCGCAAGGGCAGCGATCGACGGCGCGCTGGAAATCCGGCCCGATGATCCGTTCTTTTATGAGCTAAAAGGGCAAATTCTGCTGGAAAACAGAAAGTTGCCCGACGCAATTAAAGCTTATGGACAGGCAGTTGAGATGTCGCCGAATGATCCATTGCTTCTGGCGGGGTACGGGCGCGCCTTGCTGGCAGATGGGCAGACGACCGACGCCCTGAAGGTGCTTGAAAAGGCACGCGCGCGGGACTATCGCAATGCACGACTGATGCAGGACCTTGGAATGGCTTACGCCAAGGTCGGAAATAACGGCATGGCCTCGGCCGTGACCGCAGAACGCTATGCCCTGCAAGGCCGCCTGGTCGACGCAGGCATTCACGCAAAACGCGCCGTCGGGCAATTGCCCGAAGGTTCACCTGGTTGGCAACGGGCACAGGATGTGTTGATTGCCTCGGAACGAGCGAAGAAAAAGAAAAGGAACCGGAAATGATCCTCAGACATGCTGCACCCGCCCTTCTGGGGCTTTCCCTGATCACCGGCCCCGCGCAGGCCCTGGACCTGAGCACCATGAGCGATGCCGAACGCGAGCAGTTCGGTGTGCAGGTGCGCGAGTACCTTCTGGAAAACCCCGAAGTGATCATCGAAGCGATCAACATTCTTGAACAGCGCAACGCTGTGGCCGAAGCTTCTGCTGACAAGGAACTGGTCGCCGCGAATGCGGACGAGCTGTTCAACGACGGCTATAGCTGGGTTGGCGGCAACCCGGATGGCGATATCACGCTGGTCGAATTCATGGACTACCGCTGCGGCTACTGTCGCCGCGCCGTGCCCGAAGTCGCGAGCCTGTTGGCCGAAGATGGCAACATCCGCCTTGTAATCAAGGAATTCCCAATCTTGGGCGACGCCTCAGTCCTGTCTTCGCGCTTTGCGGTCGCAACCAAACATGTGGCCGGCGATGACGCCTACAAACAGGTCCATGACGCGCTGATGGAATTCGGTGGAGAGCCTTCCGAAGTCTCCCTGCGCCGGATCTCGGATGGCCTCGGCCTGGACAGCGATGCGATCATTGCGGCCATGGACAGCGAACAGGTTACGGATGAAATCGGTCAGACCCGTGCGCTGGCGCAGCGTATGCAGATTTCAGGAACACCTTCATTTGTTCTGGGCACCGAAATGCTGCGCGGCTTTCTGCCAGCGGATCAGATGAAGCAGATTGCGGACGGTGTGCGCGCAGATCAGGGTTGATGAACAAGGAGCACCTCTCGCCGAGGTGCTCTTCACCCAACAGTCTAATAGGGTTTTCACAATGAAGCGTAGGGAAGTTCTGCTGTCTGGCGGGGCGATTGGGTTAATGAGTGTCACACAGCAACCTTTTGCCCAAGCTGGTTTGGGCTATTTTGTTCCCGCGGAAGAAACACAACACCAACGCACTTTCATGCAGTGGCCGGTAAGCCGCAATGTGTATCCAGATGCCCACTTGCTAGATCTGGTGCAGCAAACGATCGCCGATATTGCCAATGCAATTTCGCCATTTGAACCGGTAACGATGCTGGCTGCAGCCGAATACCATTCGGCAGCGCGTAAAAAACTTTCAACGGAAGTTGAATTGTGGGACGTCCCAACCGAAGACCTTTGGTGCCGGGATTCCGGACCGATCTTTGTGATCTCAGACGCCGGTGACATGGCGATCCGCAAAATCCAGTTCAATGGCTGGGGTGAGAAGCAAGCACACAAACAGGACGCTCGTGTCGCTGGTCGCGTTGCTGAACGACTGGGCCTGCCGCTTCTTCCGTCCGGCCTGAACGGTGAAGGTGGAGGTGTTGAGCAAGACGGGCACGGCCTGCTCATTGCGCATGAAAGCTCATGGCTGAATGACAATCGCAACCCTGGCCAGTCTCGTAACGAGATCGAAGCCAAACTTTTGGCCGCCTACGGAGCAAACCGCATGATTTGGTCCGAGGGTGTTTGGGGCGAAGACATCACCGACTACCACATCGACAGTCTGGCACGCTTTACTGAACCGGGTCGTGTTCTGGTCAACCTTCCCGACGAACCTGATTTTCAGGACCCCTTCCACCTTGCGGCATTGGACACGCATGACCGATTGGTCGCGGAAGGTTTACATGTAGACGTCATTCCGGAACCGGTCAGAAGGCGGGTCAACGATCCAGAGTTCGTGGCATCCTATGCAAACTACTATGTTTGCAATGGCGCGGTCATCATGGCCCAATTCGGTGACAAAGAAACCGACACCATCGCACACGACGCCCTGTCCCGACATTACCCGGGGCGCGAAGTTGTGGCACTAAACGTCGATATTCTAGGCGAACTTGGTGGCGGTATTCACTGCGCAACGCAACAAATGCCCGCCGTCTGAATTGACCCGAGGGTCAGTGACATCAACTATTCCGCCGCCTCAGCCACGGCGTCCAGTTCCGCGGCCTTCTTCTCGACCTCTTCGACGATGTGATCAATCATCTGGTCGTTCGACATCTTGTGGCTGGCCTTACCTGCCAGATAAACCATGCCCGATCCGGCCCCGCCTCCGGTGAAGCCAACATCGGTCATCAGCGCCTCACCGGGGCCGTTCACCACGCAGCCGATAATCGACAGGCTCATCGGCGTTTTGATGTGTTCCAGCCGCTGTTCCAGCGCCTCGACCGTTTTGATCACGTCAAACCCCTGCCGCGCGCAGGACGGGCACGAGATGATGTTCACGCCGCGATGACGCAGGCCCAGAGATTTCAGGATCTCAAAGCCCACCTTTACTTCTTCGACCGGGTCAGCGGACAAGCTGACACGGATCGTGTCGCCAATACCCATCCACAGCAAATTGCCCAGCCCGATGGCCGATTTGATGGTGCCAGAAACCAGCCCGCCAGCCTCGGTGATGCCAAGGTGGATCGGCGCGTCCGTGGCCTCAGCAATGCCCTGATAGGCTGCCGCCGACAGGAAGACGTCGCTGGCCTTCACGCTAATCTTGAACTCGTGAAAGTCGTTGTCCTGCAGGATGCGAATATGCTCCAACCCGCTTTCGACCATCGCCTCGGGACATGGTTCGCCATATTTTTCAAGCAGGTGCTTTTCCAGACTACCGGCGTTCACACCGATGCGGATCGAGCAATTATGGTCCTGCGCGGCCTTGATAACCTCTTTCACACGCTTTTCATCGCCGATATTGCCCGGGTTGATGCGCAGGCATGCGGCACCCGCCTCGGCAGCTTCGATACCGCGGCGATAGTGAAAGTGGATGTCGGCCACGATGGGAACCGGGCTTTCGCGCACGATCTCTTTCAATGCTTTCGATGACGCCTCATCAGGGACGGAAATGCGCACGATATCGGCACCTGCCTCTGCCGCGGCCTGAACCTGCCCAACGGTCCCTGCAACATCCGTTGTCAGGGTGTTCGTCATCGTCTGGACAGCAATGGGTGCATCGCCCCCGACCGGAACATTTCCAACCATGATCTGGCGGGATTTGCGGCGGTAGATATTGCGCCACGGGCGGACGTGATTAAGGGACATGAGGACGGGTCCAAAGCTGCCTGAGTTGCGTCTTTAAATAGTCCGCCTACCCGGCCACCGCAATGGCCAGATCACTCAGCCGGCGTTTCAGGTACTTCCGCCTGAAGTTCGGCCACCAATTGTTTGAGGGCGCTGTTCTGTTCGGATTCCAGATCGGCGATCTCATAGCGCTCGGCAACCGCGTCCTTAGACAGCAGAACACCTTTGGTCACCGTGCCCGGCGCGCCAACAGGTCCGAAATGTTCACCATTCATCGAGAAATAAACGGAACCCGAAGCCCCTGCGCGCAGTTGCGGTGGTTCTTCGGTCAGCGGAATTTCGAATGTATTGCCCTGCTCGACCGTACCCAATGTGCCTTCAAACAGAACGCTTCCATCGGCGGCGCGAATACGCATCCACGATGGCGCAACGGCCACGATTTTCAGTGCGGTATCAACCTGTTCAACAACCTGCGGCAATGCGAGGCGTTCAACTGTGTGCACTTCGGCCACTTCGATCCGGGGCGCCTCTGGCGGGCGGAACGTTCCGACTGTGCGAGGGTCCAATGTGGCAATCGGCGCGTCACGTGCCACAAGAACCGGAACATCCAGCGCCTGTGGGCGATAAAGACGATCCAGCGCTTCGGGGGTCGGTGCTGTGGATTCTGCTGCTTCGGCAAGTTCTAACGGAGCGCGGGCTGCATCCAACGGGTCGAGATCGGACAGAACCACCGGGGCCTGCTCAACCGGGCTCACCTGAACCTGTTGGATTTTGTTCAGAACCGCCCAACCGCCATAGCCAATGCCACCAATCACCGCCAGCAGGACCAGAGACGATCCAATAGCACGGGGCTCAATCTGGCTGACCAGAGATTCCCTGCCTGGGATGTAAGGTGTATTCGGCGAGATGAACGGATCGCGCCCCATCGGACCCCGCGCGGGCAACCCGCCGGATGGTTTACGAACAACCGAAGCCTCGGCTGACATACCATGGGCCACTTCGAAACCGCTTTCGGCGCAGAACGTGGCAAAGGTATCATCCGGGTTCATACCCAGATAACGCGCATAAGAACGCACATACCCGGCGATGAAGCCGGGTGTGTCAAACGCATCGGGATCAGCGTCTTCGATTGCAGCTATGTAGTTGGCTTTGATCCGCAGTTCGCGCTGAACATCCAGAAGAGACTTACCCATGGTCGCGCGTTCGCCGCGCATCCTGTCGCCAAGCCGTACCTCATAGTCGTCAAAGCCCTTCGGCCTGACGTCCGTGTTTTCTTCGGAATCGCGCTGTGATCTGCGCCCAATCATCCCTGCTGCCCCATTCTGCCTTGCGCGTGTTACACGCCAACGGCGAATCGCCTACGTAACGATTCGTGCGTCTCTTTTGTTAGCGTAAGCTTAACACGCGACAAACGCATTGCACACTTTGGCGTGAGGTTAACCTGCAAGTTCGGCGCGATTTAGCGCACAATGTGACCAAAGTTCGTCCATCGCACGGATCAATCGGTTCATTTCACCCGGTCCGTGGATCGGTGACGGGGTAAAACGCAGGCGTTCCGTGCCGCGCGGCACGGTCGGGAAGTTGATCGGCTGGACGTAAATTCCATGGTCATCCAGCAGCCGGTCACTCAGGATTTTGGTGTGTACCGGGTTGCCGACGATCACAGGTACGATGTGGCTGCCGTGATCGATCAACGGTAGGCCCATCCCTTTCAGACGCAGCTTAAGCACCTTGGCCTGTGTCTGATGCTGCTCACGCAACTCTGACGCACCTTTCAGATAGGCCACCGAAGCGGCAGCACCGGCGGCAACGGCCGGAGGCAGCGACGTCGTGAAGATGAAGCCTGGCGCGTAAGAGCGCACAGCGTCACACATTTTTTCACTGGCGGCGATATAGCCCCCCATCACGCCATAGGCCTTGGCAAGTGTTCCGTTGATGATGTCGATGCGATGCGCCAAACGATCGCGTTCGGTCACGCCACCACCGCGCGGGCCGTACATGCCAACAGCGTGCACCTCGTCGATGTAGGTCAGCGCGCCAAATTCATCTGCCAGGTCGCAAATCTCTTCGATCGGGCCGAAATCACCGTCCATCGAATAGACAGATTCGAACGCGATCAGCTTGGGCGCGGTCGGATCGTCGGCCTCAAGCAGTTCGCGCAGATGCGCGACATCGTTGTGGCGGAAGATACGCTTGTCGCCCCCATTGCGGCGCACGCCTTCGATCATTGAAGCATGGTTCAGTGCATCGGAATAAATGATCAGACCGGGGAATAGTTTCGGCAAAGTGCTGAGCGTCGCGTCATTCGCGATATACGCGCTGGTGAACAGCAACGCTGCCTCTTTGCCGTGCAGATCGGCCAGCTCAGCCTCAAGCTGCTTGTGATAGACCGTGGTGCCCGAGATGTTACGCGTTCCGCCCGAACCCGCACCAGCAGCATCAACCGCATCATGCATTGCATTCAGAACAACCGGGTTCTGGCCCATACCCAAATAGTCGTTTCCACACCAAACGGTGATATTCTGCTGCGAGCCGTCCGGACGCGTCCGTACAGCATGCGGGAAATGACCCTTCTGGCGTTCGATATCAATAAAGGTCCGATAACGGCCTTCGTCATGCAGCCTGGCAATCGCTGAATCGAGCTGAGCAGTATAGTCCACCAGTTTCTCCTTCTGTGCCCGACATAGACGTGCTGTTTGTCGAACCCGTTATTTCCCCGGATGGCGGATCAAGCCGTCCCCGCGGTTTGCTTCCCCTTGACTGTCTTGCCTAGCGGCATTGTCAGAGTCGCAGCATTGATCTGTATCAATTATCCCTGTTCACGCCCCCCGACAAGTAAAGTTACGGCCATAAGACGCGAGGAAACGACGCAGGCGATAACCCTGCCACACATTCTGTTTCCGACAGTATACTGCAAATCCTGCCGATACGCACTGGACGGCGCCGCCGGTGCTGATAGGTTCCGCAGCAGTTCACGCCATTCAGGAGAAGCTCATGTCGCTAGACGCTGTTCTGAGCAAGATCGATTCCGATCTGACCACTTCCATCGACCGTTTGATGGAGTTTCTGCGCATCCCGTCGATCTCGACCGACCCCGCATACAAAGAGCAGGTCGACCAGGCCGCTGACTGGCTGGTCGCCGACCTGCAAAGCATTGGCATTGCAGCCGAAAAGCGCGAGACCCCGGGTCACCCGATGGTCGTTGGCCATGTGGGCGAAGACGGCGACGGTCCTCATGTTCTTTTTTATGGCCACTACGACGTCCAACCCGTTGACCCGCTGGAACTTTGGAACCGAGACCCCTTTGATCCCGCTCTGGAAGACACCGAAAATGGTCAGGTCATCCGTGGCCGAGGTTCTTCAGATGATAAGGGTCAGTTGATGACCTTCGTCGAGGCTTGCCGCGCATGGAAAGCCATCCACGGCACTCTGCCCTGCCGCATCACGTTTTTCTTCGAAGGCGAAGAAGAATCCGGCTCGCCCTCGCTGGTTCCGTTCCTGGAAGCCAACAAGGAAGAGTTGAAAGCCGATCTAGCACTGGTCTGCGACACCTCGATGGTCTCGCGTGGCGTGCCCTCCATCGCCTCGCAATTGCGCGGTATGCTCAAGGATGAATTCACCATCATTGGTCCCCGCATCGATCTGCATTCCGGTCACTACGGCGGCCCGGGCCTGAACCCGCTGCGTGAGTTGTCGAAGATCGTCGCCTCGTTCTACGACGACGAAACCGGTCGCGTGGCCGTTGACGGGTTTTACGAAGGTGTACACGAAGTGCCCGTAGAGCAGCTCCGCCAATGGGAAAATTGCGGTTTTGATGAGGCGGAATACCTGAGTTCTGTCGGTTACTCGCAACCGCATGGAGAAAAGGGCTATTCCACACTGGAACAGCAATGGGCACGTCCAACGCTGGAAGTGAACGGCTTGTGGGGCGGCTATAACGGTGCAGGATCGAAAACCGTGATCCCGTCCGAAGCGCACTGCAAGATCACCTGCCGGCTGGTCGGCGACATGGACCCCGATGCCCTGCGCGACAAAGTCCGCAAACATGTCGAAGATCGCCTGTCGCCCGACGCGAAAGTTGTCTGGGACAACGATCTCGAAGGGGCTCCGGCATCGGTGATGAACCTAGATCGCCCCGAATTCGAGGCCGCGCGCGGCGCGTTATCAGATGAGTGGAACCGCGAAGCTGTCTTTACCGGCATGGGCGGTTCGATCCCGGTGGTTGGCTATTTTGATTCGGTTCTCGGACTGGACTCGATGCTCGTCGGCTACGCCAATGACGACGACGCCATCCACTCACCGAACGAAAAGTATGACGTGAAAAGTTTCCACAAGGGCATTCGTTCGTGGGCGCGCATACTGGACGCATTGAATAAATAAGATATTTGCGTGACTCTGCCTCGTGCTCCGTGATGTTTTTAGCCAGATGAAGGAAGGATCCTTCATTCATCTGACCTTTAAATATCCCGGGGGAGACGCCCGGCACGGGCGGCGAGGGCAGAGCCCCCATCCTTACATGTGGATCACGCGCCCGTAGGCGTCCAACACGCTTTCGTGCATCATTTCCGACAGAGTCGGGTGTGGGAAGACAGTGTTCATCAGGTCTTCCTCAGTGGTCTCCAATTGCCGTCCCACTACGTAGCCTTGAATCAACTCAGTAACTTCCGCGCCGATCATATGTGCCCCTAGCAATTCACCTGTCTTGGCGTCGAAAATCGTTTTGATCAGGCCCTCGGATTCACCCAACGCTATGGCTTTGCCGTTGCCGATAAACGGGAACTTTCCAACCTTGATGTCATAGCCAAGCTCTTTCGCCTTGGCTTCGGTGTACCCCACCGATGCGACCTGAGGCTGACAGTAGGTGCAGCCGGCGATGCTTTCGGGTTTCACTGGATGAGCGTGTTTACCGGCAATTAGTTCCGCGACCATGACACCTTCATGGCTGGCTTTGTGCGCCAGCCAGGGCGCGCCTGCGATATCACCAATTGCGTAAAGTCCGTCGACACCTGTGCGGCAGAATTCATCCGTGACGACATGGGTACGGTCAATCTTAACGCCCAAGGCCTCTAGCCCAAGGTTTTCGACATTGCCGACAATCCCTACTGCCGAGATCACGGTGTCAAAATCGTGCTTTTCGACCTTGCCCTTAACCTCAATATGCGCCGTGACCTTACCCTTGGCGCGGTCCAGTTGCTTGACCATCGCCTTTTCCATGATGGTCATGCCTTGTTTGGTAAAGGCCTTCTTGGCCAGCGCGCTGATTTCTGCGTCCTCGACCGGCAGGACCCGGTCCATAACCTCGACCACGGTCGTGTCTGCGCCCAACGTATTATAGAAGCTGGCGAACTCGATTCCGATTGCGCCAGACCCGATCACCAACAGCTTTTTTGGCATCCGCGGCGGCTGGAGTGCGTGCTTGTAGGTCCATACCAGATCGCCATCCGCTTCCAATCCGGGCAGTTCCCGCGCCCGTGCACCGGTGGCCAGAACGATGTTCTTGGCGGTCAGTTCCTCGGTACCTTTGTCCGTTTTGACGGTGACCTTGCCTTTTGCAGGGATCGTTGCCGCGCCCATGACCACGGTAACTTTGTTCTTTTTCAACAAATGACCGATGCCGCCCGACAACTGCGCCGCAACGCCGCGAGAACGCTTGACGACCGCATCCAGATCAAAGCCAATCTTGTCAGCGCTCAGGCCAAAATCCTTCGCGCGCTCCATCAGATGGAACACTTCGGACGTTCGCAGCAGCGCCTTGGTCGGGATACAGCCCCAGTTCAGACAGATACCGCCCAAATGCTCGCGTTCGACCACGGCGGTCTTCAGGCCCAGCTGAGCCGCACGGATAGCGGCCACGTAGCCACCGGGACCGGCGCCAATTACGATCAGATCAAAAGATTGTGCTGCCATGTTTCCCTCTCGGCGCAGGTCGATTCAGAAATTAGTTTACCATTAAACTAATCTCCTGAATGCATCAACATATTGCTCCCGCGACAAAACAGACGCAGGGTAAACTGGCGCGGTATGCGCTGTTTTCAGCCTATACCGCGCGTGATCCTATGGCTAGAAGATACGCACCGGGCCTGTCCGGACTTTGTGAAACCCAAGTCATTCGAAAGGCTTACCATGGCCAAAACGCTTAAAGATCTGTTGCTTGCCGTGCTGAATGCAACGCTTATCCTGATTGCACTATGCCTGTTTCTGGGGTGGAAGCTGGCTTCTACAGTCGACGACATTACCGTCAAGTTTGCCGAGAAGGTCCAGATCGTAGCGCCCCTGAAGGAAGACGTTCAAGGGATACGCGGTGAACTGACGGCATTGCGCAGCGACCTGTCATCCCTTCAGCTTAGCGGAACAGCAGCCGATAGTGCCACCGCCCAAAAACTGTCTGAAGCTTTGGAAAAGCTGAATGATTTAGAGAATAACCTGCAAGCTGCGCAGGCGAGAATAGCCGAGTTGACCGAAGCCCCGGACCAGTTAATCAACACTGCAATTGAAAATTCGGCCGACATTTTTGCCGACCGGATCATTGCAATCCGAGGCTGCGAGCCGGCGTCCTAGCCGGCTGTCTGCAGCTCGCGCACGGTCGCGCCGTATCCGCCCATGTCGACATAGGCGGCCTCGTGCTCGGTCATTGGGCGCGAGAGAGCGTCGTTGCGATAAGGGAACCGACCGAACTTGCGGATCACTTCGCGATGCGCCCTTGCGTGCAACAGGTTGCCGTCGTCGCCATCGGTCATGTTTTGACACATCAGGCGCACACAGCGTTCCTGGTCACACAGGTTTTCCGAATGCATCAATGGAAGATAAAAGAACTGGCGGGCCGGTTCGTCGATCTTCATATCCCACCCTTTGTCCACCGCACATTTCGCTGCTGACAACGCCGCGCGGTCTGAGGCGAAGGCCTCAGCGCTTCCTCGGAACATGTTGCGTGGAAACTGATCCATCAGGATGATGTACGCCAATGCACCGCTGGGATAGGTCAGCCAGAGAGAGAACTTGCCTTCACTCGCAGCCTCCCATGTGGTCAGGAACCTTTCGCGGATTTCTGCATCCAATGCGTCATCCTGCAGATACCAACCCTTGGGACCAACCTCATCTAACCAAAAACTCAATACATCTTCAGGACTTGCCATGCCCTTAACTCCGTCGTGTTTCCCCCCCAAGGGACTTAAATTCATTTAAGTGTGTTTTACAGAATTGTAACAGTAAATTATTGCAACACTTGCGACATAAATTCGTGTTCTAGGCAACATCTTGCGTTTCCTGCTCGGCTTCTGCGGCCTCAATGGCCACCTCCTGCGCCAATTCCATCACAACCGGAGACGCCGTTGGATAGAGCGGCGACATGGTGCCTGTTTCGTCGACCGGGATCGCCGCGCGCTGGGTCATACGGTAAAGCGCATAGCCAGCCATAACGACCAGCAGTATTGCGATGAAAAGGAAAAAGCCCGGAGGTCCAAAGACCGCATCCCCCATGAGCCAACCGGTGATCAACGGGCCCGCAATGGCCCCCATGCCGTTGATGAACAAAAGACCCCCTGACGCTGCGGCCATGTCTTCGTGTTCCAGAAAGTCATTAGCGTGCGCAATCAGCAGTGAATACAGAGGGTTTGACATACCGCCGATCACAAAGGCCGCGCCCAGCAGGATTGGAAACGTCACACCGAACACCAAGCCCACAACTGCTGCGCAGCTGCCGACCCCTGCAACAAGCATAATCAGGAAACGGCGATCCATGCGGTCGGACATCCATCCCAATGGATACTGCAAGACCAGAGCACCGATATAGAATGCGGCAATAAAAGTCGAAATCTCGACCAGCGTCAGACCCGCGCGGGCACCGTATACCGACGCCATCCCGAACTGTGCAGAGAAAACGCCGCCCAGAAGAAACATGCCAACACAGCCCAAGGGCGAATATCCGAACAATTCGCGCAAAGTCATCGGTTTGGTAGTGTCAAACGCAGGTGTCGGTGAGATCGACAAGAGAATGGGCGCAAAAGAGACCGAAACCAGTATGGAGGCGATTACAAAGGTATCGAACCCGGCCGGGTCGCCCAAAAGAACCAAACCTTGAGCGCTGATGATGCCTGTCATCTGGAAGATCATGTAAAGAGACAGTGCCTGGCCGCGATTTTCGTTGCTGGCAGCATTGTTGAGCCAGCTTTCCGCAGTGACGTACACTCCGGAAAAACAGAACCCGATCACGACACGGCCCAGAATCCAGATAACCGGGTCGGTCATCAACGGATACATGATCATCACGGCAGAAATGAACGATGCCAGTGCCGCGAAGACCCGCACATGTCCGACACGTCGGATCATTTCGGGTGCAAGTCGTGATCCACCCAGGAAACCAACGAAATAGGCTGACATGACGAATGACATCTGAAGGGTCGAAAACCCCTCGATCTCGCCCCGGACACCCAGGATCGTACCCTGTAGGCCGTTTCCGACCATCAACAGGCCCATACCAAGCAATAGCGCCCATGCGCTGGAAAGGACCTGAATCATTGGGGCCTCCGAAAAATTCCGACCAAGACTGTGACACCGTTTTGCAATCAAAAACGGCTTTGGTCATGCTTGTCTACGACATTGAAAAGATTCGATCCCGACAACACGTCCCTTACGGGATCAAAAGCGACGCATCCCCGTAAGAGAAGAACCGGTATTTCTGTTCAATCGCATGCGCGTACACCTTCCGCATTCGCTCCTGCCCCATCAGGGCCGACACCAGCATCAACAAGGTGGATTTCGGCAGGTGGAAATTGGTCATCAAGGCGTCGGTCACATGAAATTCGAAACCGGGATATATGAAGATATCGGTCTCACCTTCCCATGGTTCGATCTGGCCCGGCCGGCTGGCACTTTCGATCAGACGCAGCGCGGTAGTGCCCACCGGGATGACCCTGCCCCCTGCGGCTTTGGTCTCTCGGATCTCTTGCGCGGCGGCGGCGCTGACACTGCCCCATTCGGCGTGCATTTTGTGGGTCGTCACGTCCTCAACCTTGACCGGCAGAAAGGTGCCCGCGCCCACATGCAGCGTGACATGAGTGACTGCGACGCCGCGCGCGCCCAGCGCCTGCATCAACGCCTCATCAAAGTGCAGCGACGCCGTCGGGGCGGCAACTGCACCGGAATTGCGGGCCCAGATTGTCTGATAGTCCGTCTTGTCCTGCTCATCCGCAGGCCGCTTGGCGGCGATGTAGGGCGGCAGAGGCATTGCACCGGCCTGTTCCAACGCAGCATCAAAATCGTCGCCCGACAGATTGAACCGCAGATAGCCTTGCCCGTCCTCAACCCGCTCCAGCGTGGCGCTCAGATGATCCGAGAACTGAATGTCTTCGCCCAGCTTCACTTTCTTCAGCGGTTTGATCAGGGCCGCCCATGTGCCATCAGCCTGCGGGTCCAGCAAAGTCGCCTCGATTGCAGCAGACACCGGTCCTTGCGCACTGTCGCGATGGCGCCGTCCGTTCAGACGTGCGGGGATGACGCGCGTGTCGTTTAGCACCAATCTGTCACCCGGCTGCAACCAGTCGGGTAGATCAAAAACATGCGCATCCGAGATCGCGTCACCTTCGGCCACCAGCAGGCGCGCGGATGAGCGCGGGCTGGCGGGACGTGTGGCAATCCGGTCTTCGGGCAGATGGAAGTCAAAATCGCTGAGTTTCATAGCCGCGCCATACAATTCCGCATCGGAATCAGCAACAGCCCATCCGGGTCAATTGTCCCGTGGTGGAGAGCCAAAGGTCTTTTTGGGCTCATCCGGCTTTCTCGGCAGCGCGTTGGGGCCATCTGATACAGTCGGGGCCGGTGCGCGCAGTAAATTTCGTAGGAACAATGGTGCAAGGCCAGACAGCGGATTTACGGAAACCTTTGGCTTCGTAAGCGGCCCGGTCAGGCTGTAGTTGAACCCGATGACCCCCTCGCCTTTTTTTGTGAAAACACTTCCGATCGCGTTCACCAGATAGATCGGAGAGATCGCGCCACGCAGGTTTAGCATGCCCGCAACCGTGTCGATCGTGCCGTCAAAGGACAAGCCGATGGACGGGCCAACGGCGCTTCCACTGAGGACTTTGATTTCGGTCGGGGTGATCCGTATGCGGCTATCGATAGTCGAGAAAAAGATCCCCTGCCCGGTCATCTCGTCCAAAAGTCCAACAAGACTGATCGCGTCTAACAGCGCGGCCATTGCGGGTGCGTCGGTAATGCGTGTGTTTAATATCTTGAGGATCACATCATAATTCCCCGGCGCGCTGACCGGTTCCAGTTGCAGATCCAAACTGCCGCCACGCGCCTGAGTGATCACACCAGCTGACCGTAGGACGGCCCCTGCGTCCTTCGACTTTATGTTCACGGCGCTACCGCTGTCGCGCGGGCTCACCTGACCGCTGACCGCCGTGCCGCCGTTTACATTTGCCGTAAAGGTGCCGTTCACCCCGCCTGTGGTTTGAAACGCGCCCCGGAACCCGGTCAGTGCAATGTCTTCGGTCACCTGCAGGCGGTCCAACAGAACATCGATCCTTGGACCGGGGCCTGACCCTCCTCCGCCACCGCCCTCGCCGAAGGTTGCGCGACCCAGATTCATGACACCGCCCTGAACGACGATATTGGGGACAGGTCCGCCGGTGTTGATCAGTTCGGCCGGCACCGCCAGCCAGTTGCCCAGATCAAACGAACTGAACCGTATCCGGTCAAAGGCACCCCCGTCCCGGAAGAAGATCGAGGCTTTAGTGCGCAGCCCCGCGACATCAAGCGTCAGATCATCCACGCCGGCCTTGTCACCTAACGTGGCGTCCAGTGTCATTTTACCAGTCGCAGCTGTCCCTTTGCGCCAGCCAAGTTCGGGAATCGCCATTCCGACCCCGGCGAGGTCCGAGGTCGCAGAGAGTGTGACCGGTTCATCCGCGCCGATTCCAACGGTGATATCCGCTGTGCCTTTCCCAGTCAGCATGCCCGGCGGCAGCGGCACCTTCAGCTCGTTCATCAGCAACGGCGACAGTTCGATCTGGCCCGTCAGTTCGCTGCGTTGAGGCCCCTCTCCGCCAATGGGCTGACGCCACGCGACCTGCATCGGCACTTGGCCGAACAAGCCATAGCCGTCGATCTCTACCTCGGTCTGATTGCCGGACAGGTTCAAAAGGTCAGCGCTGACCGAATAGTCAGGTACAAGTTTGTCGCTTTGCACATTGTCGATTTCACCGGTGTAGTGGAATTCGGTGTCGTGAAACTTCAGCCCCTTTTTCAGCGGCAATGACAATGTGCCTGACAAGCTTACGTCACCAGCCGCCAGATCGACCGGCAAGTTGGCTTTGGACATCAGGCTTAGTGGTGGTCGGTCCAGCAGCGATAAGGCGGCCTCGACGCTGCCGCGCGCCTCGATCCGAGCAATCGCCGGTGTTCCGCCCTTGGCAGTTGTATCCGGGATGATGAACGAGGTTCCCGAGGCATCCACCGCGCCACCCTGATCGGCGATGACAACCCCTTTTTCAGCCGTGACGGTAAAGCGATCTTTCAGCAGGCTAAGCCGGCCCCGCCCGTCCTGGATCAGCGGCAAGGTCTTGGCAAACCTGATCTTGGCCTCATCGAACCCAAGGCCCAAATAGAGGTCCGGCTTACTGCCCGGATGCAAGCGTAGTGAAAACTCCACATCCGAAAACTGACCTTCGAACAGGTTTTCCGACACCCATTTCCGCGGGTTCGGCGCCAATCTTTCAGGCCAGTATCGCAACAGGTTCTCGGACCCCATCTTGTCCAGTTGCGCATCAAACGCGGCATCCCAGCCGTCGGGCTGGCCGATCAACCTGCCCGTTGCGTGCAATTCGTGCAGCGCATCGGTGATGGTTAACTGCCCCAGCTGCAGCTCGAACGGAGCCAGTTTGAGTTGAAAATCCACGTCCGCCCGCGCCGTTTCCAGCGATTCCGGGAACAGACCACCGGGGTAGATATCGATACTGTTCAGGGTCAGCTGTGACGTCAGGCTTTCAAGAACACCGTTTTCGACCCCGTTCAAATAGGCTTTGCCTTCGGCCTGCACGGCCCCCACATCGGACACGACCGAGGCCTCGTTGAATTCCAGAACATGACGCGCAGGGTCATAGGTGAAATAAGCGCGCGCGGATTCGAACCCGATCGGGCGCGTCTCGGGTCTGGGCTGCAGGACACCCTCGCCCAGGTTCAACGTCGCAAAAAGCGGACCCAGCGCGGCCTGCCCATCTACACTGCCCCGTAACGCGCCGGAAATCGGAGCATTGAGCACCTGCAACCACGCCAGTGCAACGCTTTGGGTGGCAATGTCTTCCGAGGGAAGATCGGTGATCGAAACCCCAAAACTCGCCTGAGGGGTACCAAGCACACTGGTATAGTTCGCCTCGATCGTGCTGGCGTAGTCGCGCCCGGTCAGCACCGAAAACCCGGTCGCCAGCCGCATTTCATCACCGTCCCGGATAATCGAGATATGCCCGCCGTCAAACACCCAGGCCCGCCCCAGCCGCAGATCCTGATAGTCCAACGTCAGCGATTCCAGATCGACCGCCCGCAATCCTGACAGAAACGGGGACAGGAACACATCATCCGATTCCTCGATAAGCTGCGCCAGCGTCGGGGCCTTTTGCACCGGGGCACTGCCTGCCCCAACTGTCAGCGACAGCGCACCGTCCTCACCACGGGTCAAAGCAATCTGCGCGCCCAGCATAGTGATCCGCCGCGGTCTGATCTTACCGCGCAGCAATTCGCGCATCGACAGGCGTGTCCGCAAATCCGATATCTGAGCGATCTGATGACCCGCTGCATCGCTGATGGTCACATCCGTCAATCGGATTCGCGGGCGCCACTTATCGTTTACGATAAAGCTGGCGTCCCCAAAGGTGAATTTCAAACCGCCAAGGCTGCGTTCAAGGCGCGCTTCTACTTTCTGCGTGACCCATTCCGGCGCGTGCAGCTGTTTTCCGATCAGAAAGAACCAGCCCGCTCCGACCATCAGGCACATTAAAAGCAGGGTTCCAATGCTCCAGCGCGCGGCGATACGACGGCGAGACCGGCGGCGGACAGGCGTCTCGGGCCGGTCGCCACTTGCGTCTTCGTGCTGAGCCAATTTTTTATCCAAGTCTTTCAACCCGCTCGCGTCGCCCTATTATGCCGGGCAGCACTTAAAATCCTTTAGCGGAGTTTCCAATGCCCGACGTGACAGACATCGCCCCTGATTTCACATTACCCCGCGACGGCGGCGGCGAAGTGACCCTTTCGGACCTGCGCGGCGGTGCCGTCGTTCTGTTTTTCTATCCCCGCGATGATACGCCGGGCTGCACCAAGGAATCCATCGGTTTCTCGGAACAACTTCAGGCCTTTGCCGATGCGGGTGCTCAAGTTTTTGGCATCTCGCGGGACAGCGTCGCCAAGCACGACAAATTTGTCGCCAAGCACAGCCTGACGACCCCGCTGTTGTCGGACGAAGCGTCTTCGGTCTGCGAGGACTATGGCGTCTGGGTTGAAAAGAACATGTACGGCAAGAAATCCATGGGAATTCAGCGCGCGACCTTCCTGATCGACGGCGAAGGCAAGATCGCCAGGGTCTGGCGCAAGGTCAAAGTCCCCGGCCATGTGGACGAAGTGCTTGCGGCGGTGCGCAGCCTGTAATCCTCTCGACCACGGTCGTCATCCGGTTTAAGAGCCGTCCACCTCAATCAGCGGAGACAACGCGGTGCCCAAAACACTGGCTCAGATGGCGACCGAAGTCCTGACAACAGCGGATGGTCGGGAAAAAACTGCCCTGTCCAAACGCCACGCTGCCGCCTGGTTCGCTTCGCGCAAGGGCGACGCGCCTGAGATTGAGGTGGGGACTGCTACTCCGCCGCTGAGCCCTGCCCGCCCGGAAAAGCCCGAACTGCTGTCGCCGCGTGAGGTTCCAAAGCGCAAGCCCGGAACCGAGGCGGGGCGTATCGCCCTGCTTCACGCAGTTGCGCATATTGAGCTGAACGCCGTTGACCTGCATTGGGATATCATCGCGCGATTTGGCCACGTGCCGATGCCGATCGGGTTCTACGATGACTGGGTCAAAAGTGCCGAGGAAGAATCGCGGCATTTTGAGATGGTCTGTGACTGCCTGGAAAGCATGGGCAGCTACTATGGCGCCCTACCCGCGCATGCTGGAATGTGGCGCGCGGCCGAAGACACTGCCGAAGACCTGATGGGACGGCTGGCGGTTGTCCCCATGGTGCTTGAGGCGCGCGGGTTGGACGTGACACCCGGCATGATCAACATATTCCGCAAGGCAAAGGCCGAACAGGCAATCGCCGCGCTCGAGGTCATCTATGCCGAAGAAGTGGGGCACGTGGCTTATGGATCAAAATGGTTCCATTTCCTGTGTGGGCGTGAAAACACGGATCCCAAGGATGTGTTTCACCAATTGGTGCGCCAGTATTTCCATGGCGTCCTGAAGCCCCCGTTTAACGAAGAAAAACGGGCCGAGGCCGGGCTGCCGCCGGATTTCTACTGGCCTCTGACGGAAGACTTGCCATTGCCGGGACAGACCCAATAACGGGCTCAAGTTGAAGGTATCGGCAATTTCTCGCCTAGAATCGGCGGCAAAAACCAGTAACGCAGGGTCGGTAAGTTAACAAACTTGCCCAAAACAAATTGCCGCTTTATGCACTTCGCCCAAGGGACGGCTATCACTCACGACCGATCCCGATCTTGGGGATGGAGAGGTGAGACGCGTGAGAACACGTCTGGCAATTAAATTACATTCATTGTTTGAGCGGCATTTTCCCGAACGCCGTGTCTTTCTGAAATCAGACAATGATACGCGATTCATTCGGCTAAGCTCGGAAACGCAAGTTGTCGCCGTCGCTGGCGTTGCACTGTTCGTGGGTTGGACAGCCGTTGCGACCGCGATCCTTCTGATGGACAGCATCGGGTCGGGCAACTTCCGGGAACAGGCAAAACGCGATCAGGCGACCTATCAGGAACGTCTGAATATCATGTCCGCAGAACGGGACGTGCGCGCGCAAGAGGCTCTGGCAGCTCAGGACCGGTTCAACGCAGCGCTTGAGCAGATTTCGGCCATGCAGTCGGAACTGCTGGCGTCGGAAAACCGCCGCCGCGAGCTTGAGACCGGGATTGAGGTTATCCAGACCACGCTGCGCGCCACCATGAAACAGCGCGAAGAAGCTCGGACAGAGCTGGTCAAGCTTGAGCAGGAAGCGGGCGAAGGCGACATGTACATGGCCGCCGTTGCCAACCCCGAGCAGATGAACTTTATGACCGAGGCGCTGTCCCGCACCGCCGAGGAACGCGATCAGATTGCCGCCAATGCGAAGGACGCGCTGGAACAGCGTGACGATCTTGAGTTGGAAATCCGGCTGATGCAGGAACGCAGCGACGAGATCTTCCGCCAGTTGGAAGAGGCGATGGTGATCTCGGTCGAACCACTGGACAAGATGTTCCGTCAGGCCGGCATGCCCACCGACCGCATCATCGAAGAAGTTCGCCGCGGCTATAGCGGCATGGGCGGCCCCCTAACCCCTATCTCTTTTAGCACGCGCGGTGAGGAACTGACCCCCGACGAGATCCGCGCAAATACTCTGTTGCAACAGATGGATCAGTTGAACCTGTATCGAATTGCAGCAGAGAAAGCGCCGTTTGCAAGCCCCGTCAATTCCGTCGTGCGATTCACGAGCGGTTACGGGACGCGCCGCGACCCCAAGACAGGTGGTCGCCGCATGCATAACGGCGCCGATTTCGCCGGTGCCCATGGCACCGACATTTTTGCCACCGCCGACGGTGTGGTCACCCATGCCGGCTGGCAGTCCGGGTTTGGACGGCTGGTAAAAATCAAGCACGCGTTCGGAATTGAGACACTTTATGCCCATAACACGAAGATACGCGTGAAGGTTGGTCAAAGGGTCTCGCGCGGGGATCATATTGCTGATATGGGTAGCACCGGACGGTCGACCGGCACGCACCTGCACTATGAAGTTCGCGTGAACGGAAAACCTGTTAACCCAATGACTTACATCAAGGCTGCGAGAAATGTTTTCTAAGAGCAAAATCAACGAGCCCTCGTCCACTGCACCCGAGGCGGCAAAACCCGCTGCACCGGCGACACCGGCGGCCCCTGCACCGGCAGAAAACAAGGCCAGCACCGCGCCCAAGCCCAAGCCACCGGCATCGGTTCTGTCTTCGGACCTGCACATCACGGGCAACCTGAAGACCTCGGGCGATATCCAGGTCGAAGGCACTGTCGAAGGCGACATCCGTGCGCATCTGCTGACAATCGGTGAGACCGCCACCATCAAAGGCGAAGTCACTGCCGATGACGTCGTGATTAACGGCCGCATCGTGGGCCGTGTCCGTGGCTTGAAAGTTCGCCTGACCTCGTCCGCACGTGTCGAAGGCGACATCATCCACAAGACCATCGCGATCGAAAGCGGCGCGCATTTCGAAGGATCGGTTCAGCGTCAGGACGACCCCCTGAACCCGGGCCGCAGCGGCAAAGCGGGCGCGAACCCGGCAGCCGAGGTCAAGCAGTAACGCGGACCACTGTCCAAAGTTTCGAACGCCGCGGGGAAACCTGCGGCGTTTTTCATTTGACGGGGACGATTGAGTTTTCCGGTTCCAACCGCCCGGCGCCTCCTTATAGTGACCTTTATGTTGTTCTTTTTCACTGCCTTGGCGCTTATCGCCGGTTTCGTACTGTATCGCTACTGGTCCAAGTCCCGGGCGCGCCAACTGCTTTTGTCCACGCCCCTGACAGACCACCAACGCATCCTCATCGAACAGCAAGTGCCTCTGATCCGCCGCCTGCCCCTTGACCTGCGTGTCAAACTGGACGGCAAGGTGAATCTATTTCTTGATCAGGTTCGTTTCTTTGGTTGCGACGGGCTGGACGTAACCGAGGAGATGGAACTGGCCATCGCCGCGCAGGCCTGCTTGCTCATTGTGAACAGCGATCTTTGGTATCAAAACCTGACAACAATCCTGATCTACCCGAACGCTTTTAAGTCTCGGCAGCGCCGACAGGAAGGATACGTCGTCAGCGAGAAAGAAATCGTGCGCACCGGTGAAAGCTGGGACCGGGGACCGGTTATTCTCTCCTGGACCCACAGCAAACTTGGCGCGCTGAATGATCATGACGGGCAGAACGTCGTACTTCATGAGTTCGCCCACCAAATCGACGACCTGTCTGGGGGAACCAACGGTGTTCCGATCCTAAGCGACGGACAAAGCTTTGCCGAATGGGAACGCGTGTTCCTGACCGCATATGACTCCCATGTACGCGCTGTCGAAAGTGGACGGCACACGGTCATAGATCCCTATGGCGCGACCGGGCACGAGGAGTTTTTTGCCGTCTCTGTCGAGGTCTTTTTCGAACAGCCCCGCGCGTTGAAGGCGGCTGTACCCGAGGTATATGACCAGCTTTCCAAACTGTTCCGACTGGACCCGGTAAGCTGGGCTTAACTCGTGGAAGTTGGAACAAGCATTGATCTATTGATCCTGTGTGAGGCGCACTGCGACCGTTCTTAGGGATCAGCGCGTGTCTTTAACGCTCCGCCCAGCTTGACACTGAACGGAACCCATTTCCTTCCAACGCCTCGTTAGCAAGAATAAAGCGTTCCCGAACCCGGTTGATTTCATCATCTGAAAAAAGACCGTCCGCGTCCAGGTCCGACGCCGCGACTGCTGCCCAAAGCGGTTCAGTAAACTCTTCAAACGTAACGGCTGCGTCACCGTCAATGTCAAAGTCATCGAAGTAAGGGACGGGCTTCGGCCTGGCCGTTTCTTCAGCCCCCGTCCAGCCGCCTTTCGGATCGACGACGGGAATATTACCGTTTTCAGCCGCTCCCATCACACCCCGGATACGGGCCGTTTGCTCACCAAGTTTTTGCCAAAACCGCACGGTGGCCTCTTCAAAAGTCGCCCCTTGACCATACAGATGATAGGCCGGTCCCCAGGCATCTTTTGAGAAGAAAACTTCAAGTTCTGCCTGCGTGACCACACCGTCCCGGTCCAGATCGTATCGCGCTGGCTCTTTGGTAATGGAAAACGAATACTTGTTCGAAACGACCCGCAAATAGTCCACTGCGTCCGCCTGAGACAGCACGCCATCCGCGTTCGACATCAGAGCGAAATAATTCCCAGCAACCTGCTGCCGAACGTCGTCGGTTGTGATCTCGGCAGGAGAAAAGGTCATAATGCTGCGAAACGCTGCACCGAGATAGAAATCAGCGCCATTTGGAAGTTCCACTTGTTCGGCGCCTGCCGAATTGATGAAACCAAGATACAGAAATGCGGAGCGCAGAGCGCAATTTCTCAGACGCAATCGATTGGGCATCTTTATAAACCTACACATGCTAATATTGTGAGTGAGTATTTGTCCTTTCCCTTCCCAATACAACCCAAACAGGAATCCAGGTACAGGCTGCTTTCTTACAATTTCACAAAATGAACTTTTTGAATTAACCTTAAACCCATTGTTTTCTGGAGGACTTTTAATGTCATCAAAACTTATGGCTGAATTCTTTGGTACCTTCTGGCTCGTGCTTGGCGGCTGTGGTAGCGCCGTTCTGGCCGCTGGGGTCGCCGATGTAGGTATCGGGTGGCTTGGCGTTGCCTTTGCCTTTGGCCTCACCGTTCTGACGATGGCCTATGCCGTTGGGCATATCTCGGGCGGTCATTTCAACCCCGCAGTCAGTCTTGGGCTGATGATCGGGGGGCGGTTTCCGGCGAAGGACCTTATCCCCTATTGGATCGCTCAGGTTATCGGCGCGATTGCTGCAGCTGCGGTCTTGTATCTGATCGTCAGCGGCGCGCCCGGCTTTGAAGGCGTGGGTGGGTTTGCCTCGAACGGTTATGGTGAGGCATCACCCGAGGGCTATTCACTGATGTCCGCTCTGGTGATCGAGATCGTCATGACCGCGTTCTTCATCATCATCATCCTGGGGGCCACTTCCAGCGGCGCTCCTGCCGGGTTCGGCCCCATCGCCATCGGACTTGGATTGACATTGATCCACCTGATCTCGATCCCGGTGACCAACACATCCGTCAACCCGGCCCGGTCCACAGGGGTTGCTTTGTTCGCGGACGCGCCTGCCCTTGGGCAGCTCTGGCTATTCTGGGTCGCACCCCTGATCGGTGGCGCAATCGGCGCATTGATCTGGAAGGCGATGACAACAGACGACTAAAGGCCAAGCGGGGGATTATTTCCCCCGCTTTCCTCTTCCTAAGCTATCATCCCTGACGAGACGACGCGAAACCAGGGAGGTAGACATGCTTCGAACACTGATGGTCACTGCGATAACGTTGACCGCGACAGCGGGACTGGCACAGGATGCCTGGCTGACAATCCCCGAAACACCGGCCATGCCCGAGGCCGCGTCCAGTAGTACCGCCAGCGTGAATGGCATCGACATGTATTACGCCACCTATGGATCGGCAGAGGGCACACCCGTCCTGTTGATCCATGGCGGTCTTGCGCATGGCGATATCTGGGCAGCACAAGTGGCTGATCTGGCCAGCGACCACAGCGTGATTGTGGCAGATACCCGAGGGCATGGCCGGTCAACCAATGACGGCAGCACCTACAGCTATGAATTGCTGGCGCAGGACTATCTGGCGCTGCTGGATCATCTGAATGTCGAACAAGTGCATCTGGTTGGATGGTCGGATGGTGCCAACATTGGCTACACGATTTCGACCACTGCGCCTGACCGTCTTGCCAGCCATTTCGCCCATGCGGGCAATGTCACGCTGGATGGGATCGATCCTTCAGTAGAAACCAACGAAGTCTTCGGTTCTTACGTCGGAATGATGGCCGGGGACTATGCCGCCATGTCCCCCACCCCGGACGGGTTCGAAGCGTTCCTGGGCGGTGTCGCGGCCATGTGGGCCACAGAAAAGCCCGGCGGGCTTGAGGGGCTGAAATCGGTGACCGTGCCCACTCTGGTCGTGCAGAGCGAACATGACGAGGCCATCCTTACCGAACACTCGCAAGCGATTGCCGAGGCTATCCCTGATGCTGATCTTCTGATTTTGAAAGACGTTAGTCACTTTGCGTCGTTTCAAGACCCGGATGCATACACGCAAGCGATCAGAGGCTTCATCGACCAATGACGAAAAACCCGGCGCTGATGCCAGCGCCGGGTTCAAGGATTATTCGGTGACGGTGACTTTTTTCATCACGTCCGGCTGGCCGATAATGGCACCGTTCTGGCCTTCACCGCGTTTGATCGCGTCAACCACGTCCATGCCGTCAGTCACCTGACCAACAACCGTATACTGGCCGTTCAGGAACGGGCCCGGTTCGAACATGATAAAGAACTGTGAGTTGGCGCTGTTGGGGTCTTGCGCCCGCGCCATGCCAACCACGCCCCGGTCGAATTCAAAATCTGAAAACTCGGCCGGAAGGTCTGCACGGTCGGAACCGCCTGTGCCGGCGCGGCGCATGTCGCCACCCAAACGGCCATGTTCCACGTCGCCGGTCTGCGCCATGAAGCCGTCAATCACGCGGTGAAACACCACGCCATCGTACTTGCCTTCATTGGCCAGAGCAGCGATCTGCTCAACATGTTTCGGAGCAATATCATCGAACAGGTCGATGGTGACAGTGCCATTGGCCCCCTCACCTTCGATCTCGACCTCAAGACCCGTGGCCAGCGCAGGGCTGGCCAACAAGGCAAAAGCGGCGGCCAGCTTATACATCAGCCGCCACCTTGACGCTAATCATGCGATCAGGGCTCGCTGGTGGCTCGCCTCGTACGATGGCGTCCACATGCTCCATTCCGTCGATGACACGGCCATAAACAGTGTACTGGCCGTTCAGGAAATGGTTGTCGCCGAAGTTGATGAAGAACTGCGAGTTCGCCGAATCCGGGTTCTGTGAGCGGGCCGCACCCAAAGTGCCACGATCATGGGGCAGCTTCGAGAACTCGGCCGGAACGTTGGGCAGAGACGATCCGCCGGTGCCCGCCATGCGCAGGTTGAACCCGTCTTCCATGTCGCCATGTTGCACGTCGCCGGTTTGCGCCATGAACCCGTCGATCACACGGTGAAAGGCCACGTTGTCATATTCGCCATTGCGCGCCAGTTCCTTCATGCGGGCGCTGTGCTGCGGTGCCACGTCAGGCAGCAGCTCAATGACGACATTGCCGCCTTTGAGTTCGACGATGATTGTGTTTTCGGGATCCTTGATCTCGGCCATGAGGCCCTCCTGTCGTTTTATCTTGCGCAAATACCTATGCGCAGGGCGCGCGAATGCCAAGTGACGCATTGACCTGAGGGCAAAATGCAGGAAAAGAACCGCCTAAGTCACTTTCACATTTGTCGAGGATTGCGCGATGGGCTGGAAAACACTGGACGACATGGACCTGAACGGCAAACGCGTGCTGGCGCGCGTGGATATCAACGTGCCAGTGGTCGACGGGGTCGTGACCGACGCCACCCGTATTGAGCGCATCGTGCCGACCGTTAAGGACATCTTGGCCGCTGGCGGCAAGCCCATCCTGCTGGCGCATTTCGGACGCCCGGGCGGAGAGCGCCGGCAGAACCTGTCGCTGAAGCAGCTTGTTCCGACGCTGGAGACGGCCTTTGGCACCAAGGTTCGGTTTGGCGATGACTGCGTGGGGATCGAGGCGGAAACCGCTGCAGCAAACCTGGGCGCTGGCGAGGTGCTTTTACTGGAAAACACGCGCTTTCACGCTGCGGAAACAAAGAACAGTCCGGAACTGGCTGCCGGCA
Source organism: Ruegeria sp. CDSA034 (assembly GCF_059612275.1). Lineage (NCBI taxonomy): Bacteria > Pseudomonadati > Pseudomonadota > Alphaproteobacteria > Rhodobacterales > Roseobacteraceae > Ruegeria > Ruegeria sp. CDSA034. The sequence goes on along the minus strand of NZ_JBXWQH010000003.1, from coordinate 276,817 downwards.
TGGCAAAAATGGGCGACGTGTACTGCAACGATGCCTTTTCGGCGGCTCACCGCGCGCATAGCTCGACCGAGGCGCTTGCCCGTCTTCTGCCCGCCTGCGCGGGCCGCCTGATGCAGCAAGAGCTGAGCGCGTTGGAAGCCGCGTTAGGCGCGCCTAAACGCCCGGTCACTGCGGTGGTCGGCGGCGCCAAGGTTTCAACCAAGCTGGACCTGTTGGGCAACCTGATCGAAAAGGTGGATTACTTGATTATTGGCGGTGGCATGGCGAACACGTTCCTCGTCGCGCAAGGCGTAAACGTCGGCAAGTCGCTGGCAGAAACGGCGATGAAAGACACCGCCGCTGAGATTCTGACCAAGGCCGAGACAACCGGCTGTCAGATTGTCCTGCCCCGCGATGTCGTGGTCGCTGAAAAGTTCGAAGCCCACGCCTCCAATCAGGTTCTACCAGCGGATCAATGCCCCGAAGACAGCATGATCCTTGACGCTGGTCCGGAAACCGTTGCGGAAATCACTGCGATTTTCGACAAGAGCCAAACGCTTATCTGGAACGGCCCGCTGGGTGCATTCGAGATTGAACCATTCGATGCCGCCACCAACGCAGCGGCCCTGAAAGCGGCTGAGCTGACACGGTCCGGACAGCTTGTGTCGGTCGCAGGCGGTGGTGACACGGTCGCTGCGCTGAATGCGTCCGGTGCTGCCAAGGACTTTTCATACATCTCGACTGCAGGGGGTGCCTTCCTGGAATGGATGGAAGGCAAAACGCTGCCCGGTGTTGCGGCACTGGATCAGTAACCCCTATCTGTCTGGCAATCGGCATTCATGGTACTCTCTTCGTCAAACCGGGAGATGCACCATGAAAGCTGTTGCCGTCCTTGCCACCACCCTGCTGCCCGTCACGACATATGCGCAATCCCACTGCAACGGGCACACACAGCTCGATCTCAATTTTTGCGCCAAAGAGAAATGGGAAGTGGCAGATCAGGATCTGAACAGCCTTTGGTCAGAGATCAAACCCTTATCGGACACGCGTGGTGATGGCCAAGCCCTGCTGACCGAGCAACGCGCCTGGCTTAAACGTCGTGACGCGACCTGTGACCCCGAGCTGGAAAGCGACGGTAGCGCGGCCCCCATGTTCTATTGGGCCTGCATGGAAGAACAAACCCTGCAGCGCAATCAAGCGCTTGAAGCCTGGCGATAACCACTTTTCAACCCAGCCAAATTCATCGGGCGAACATGTTTTTTCTGCTGATCATGAAAAATTGCGAATCGAGGGATTCACAAGCCGAATCACCTGTGACATAGTGCAGACAGATGTCCGAAAAGGGCACGTTTTTGAGGCAGACTTCATACGGCGGTAAACAGAGTGTCCCGTTCCCATCGGCCCGGTTTGGGCGCAGTTGCATTTTTCATGGTGGCTTTCACGTTAGGTGTTTATTTCACCTTTGCCGCCGTGCAAGGCGACTATGGCCTGTTCCGACGGGTCGAGATTGCAGCGGAACGGGACGCCCTGTCGCGCGACCTTGCCAAACTTGATGCCGAGATCACGGAAATGGAAAACCTGACGCGCCGCCTGTCGGACAATTATCTGGATCTGGATCTTTTGGATCAGCAGGCGCGGTCCGTGCTGGGCATGATCCGCTCAGATGAGATCGTCATCCGCTGAACCGATTGAGCGATGGTTACTTGACCAAAGCACCTGACGGCCCGGGATGAAATGGCTCACGCGGAACTTGGCCTGACGCTTTCTTTAGTCGGAAATTCATACCCGAATTCGGATATCTCGGCGGCAAAGACATTCGCCACGATATCGACGTTCGCATTATCGAAATTCTCGCCGTAGAAAACACCGATGTCATATTCTTTTCGGATACCAGAGTTCCAACGCCGATCACCCAGCGAGACATCTGTGATCCCCCTCTCAGCCATCAGGGTGTTGAAATCTGATTGCAAACTCTAGTAGCGCAGAACGCGGTCGACCGCCAATTGCCCATTCTCAGAATACAGATGAAAGTCTGAAAAGAATCGCAGCTGCAAATTGCAGAACCGATGAAACGATTCCCCAACATCAACAATCTTGTACCCGCGCTGGTGCATCCAGAAATAAAAAGCAGAAACCGCCTTATCCCACGGGTTGCGTTCGACGCAGAAGCTGAAACATCCGTCGCAAAGGTCCCCGAGATAAGTTCGCGCCACTGCGATTCCGTTGTGGGGATTGCGCGCCCTTACGTGGCCTTCCGACCTTTCCCTAAGCAAACGCAACGAGCCGCGTACAATGAACTGCTTGCCCGCTCGCTGTTCTTCCTCCTCCTTGGTGAAGGGCGTCGCAAAATCGCCCTGTGCAAGGTGCTTACTAAGTGCAATTTCAATAGAAGTCCCAGCAGTCTTTTTTGTTTTGATAAACATAAGCTTATCTTGTCGCAGGATCATCATTCGGAAAGAACTCCACAGTTCGGGCGCGAGTATCTATAGCCCAACGTAACTTGTCAAAAAAGCGTAGCGCCAGTCAATCGGAGATAACATCCGGGAAATGGAACTGACGCAAAAATGGCCTGAGTTTTGAAGCCGGACGGCTCGCCCTACGCTGCGTCACATTTCTGCTCGCCAGAAAGCAGGAAATGCTTTATGAAATAGTTTAACGCTAAACTATCTTGCCGAGAGGGGGAGATCGCCAACATGGCTGCGCGAAAAACCACAAAGAAACCAAACGTTTCTGCGGAAGAACTTACCGACTATTACCGTGAAATGCTGCTGATCCGCCGATTCGAAGAAAAGGCCGGTCAGCTCTATGGCATGGGTCTGATTGGCGGTTTCTGCCACCTCTATATTGGCCAAGAGGCCGTTGTCGTCGGCCTTGAGGCTGCGACTGAAGAAGGTGACAAGCGGATTACCTCTTACCGCGACCACGGTCACATGCTGGCTTGCGGCATGGATCCGGGTGGCGTGATGGCCGAGCTGACCGGTCGCATTGGCGGTCTGTCCAAAGGCAAGGGCGGCTCGATGCACATGTTCTCGAAAGAGAAGCATTTCTATGGCGGCCACGGCATTGTTGGCGCGCAGGTTCCGCTGGGTGCGGGTCTGGCATTTGCCGACAAATACAAAGGCAACGGTCGCGTGACCTTTACCTATTTCGGTGACGGTGCAGCGAACCAGGGCCAGGTTTATGAGACATTCAACATGGCCGCCCTTTGGGACCTGCCGGTAGTGTTCGTGATCGAGAACAACCAATACGCCATGGGTACGGCGCAGGCGCGCTCGACCTCGACCAAGGATATCTACCACCGCGGCGAAGCGTTCGGCATCCCCGGTGAGATCGTCAACGGCATGGATGTACTTGCGGTCAAAGCCGCAGGGGAAAAAGCTGTCGCGCACTGCCGTGCGGGTAAAGGCCCCTATATCCTCGAGATCAAGACCTACCGCTACCGCGGCCACTCGATGTCCGACCCGGCCAAGTACCGCACCCGCGAAGAGGTTCAGAAGGTTCGTGAGCAAAGCGACCCGATCGAACATGTGCGCGAGCTGCTGCTGACCGGTAAACACGCGACCGAGGATGATTTGAAGGCGATCGACAAAGAGATCAAAGAGATCGTCAATCAAGCCGCCGAATTCTCGAAAGAAAGCCCCGAGCCTTCCGTCGAAGAGCTCTGGACCGACATTTACGCCTGAGAGGACGACTAAGACATGGCAACCGAAATTCTCATGCCCGCCCTTTCGCCCACAATGGAAGAGGGCACATTGGCCAAGTGGCTGATCAAGGAAGGCGACACCGTATCCAGCGGCGACATCATGGCCGAGATCGAAACCGACAAGGCGACAATGGAGTTCGAAGCCGTCGATGAAGGCATCGTCGGCAAGATCCTGATCGCCGAAGGCACCGAAGGGGTAAAAGTGAACACTCCTATCGCGGTGCTGGTTGAAGAAGGCGAAGACGCCTCCGCCATTCCCGCAGCTGCACCTGCGGCGGTGGCCGAGGCGGCCCCTGCGGCAGCAGAGACCGCTGCCCCTGCTGCAACTGCACCTGCCGCGCCTAAGGTGGATCTTTCCCCGGACTGGCCAGCAGATGCGCCGATGAAACAGCAGACCGTGCGTGAAGCTTTGCGCGATGCGATGGCCGAAGAAATGCGTGGTGACGAGGACGTCTACCTGATGGGCGAAGAAGTCGCCGAGTATCAGGGCGCCTACAAAATCAGCCAGGGCATGCTGGACGAGTTCGGCAGCAAGCGCGTGATCGACACCCCGATTACCGAACACGGGTTTGCCGGCATCGCCGTCGGATCCGCCATGGCCGGACTGAAACCGATTGTCGAGTTCATGACCTTCAACTTCGCCATGCAGGCGATTGACCAGATCATCAACTCGGCGGCCAAGACGCTCTACATGTCCGGTGGTCAGATGGGTTGTCCTATCGTGTTCCGTGGCCCCAACGGTGCCGCTGCTCGCGTCGGTGCGCAGCACAGCCAGGATTACGCAGCGTGGTATATGCAAATACCGGGCCTGAAAGTGGTGATGCCCTATTCCGCAGCCGATGCAAAAGGTCTGTTGAAGTCGGCGATCCGCGATCCGAACCCGGTTGTGTTCTTAGAAAACGAAATCCTTTACGGTCGTTCTTTCGACATGCCGCAGGTGGACGATCTGACCGTCCCGCTGGGCAAGGCGCGTATCTGGCGCGAAGGCACGGATGTAACCATCGTCAGCTTTGGCATCGGCATGCAATATGCGCTTGAGGCCGCCGACAAGCTGGCCGAGGACGGTATCAGTGCCGAGGTGATCGACCTGCGCACTATCCGGCCAATGGACACAGGCGCGATTATCAACTCTGTGATGAAGACCAACCGTCTGGTGACCGTCGAAGAAGGCTGGCCGCAAGGCTCGGTTGGCGGCTATATCTCATCCGTGGTGATGCAGGAAGCGTTCGATTACCTTGACGCGCCGGTCATCAACTGCACCGGCAAGGATGTTCCGATGCCTTATGCCGCAAATCTGGAAAAACTGGCCCTGATCACAACCGAAGAAGTGATCGCCGCCGTCAAACAAGTGACCTACCGGTAAGGAGCGACAGACAGATGCCCACGGAAATTCTGATGCCCGCCCTGTCACCGACCATGGAGGAAGGCACCCTTGCCAAATGGCTGGTCAAGGAAGGCGACACCGTCTCGTCCGGCGACCTGCTGGCCGAGATTGAAACCGACAAAGCCACGATGGAATTCGAGGCCGTCGACGAAGGCACAATCGGCAAGATTCTGATCCCCGAAGGCACCGAAGGGGTCAAAGTAAACACCGCGATCGCAGTCCTGCTGGAAGAGGGCGAGAGCGCCGATGACATCGCGGCCACGCCAGCTGCAACACCCGCGGCTGCACCCGCAGCGGCCGCGGGCAACGAGGCTGCCGCGCCAGCGGCGTCCGAGGCGCCCGCCCCTGCCCCGGCTGCTCCGGCCAAGGCGGATGGCGGTCGCATCTTTGCGTCACCGCTGGCCCGTCGCATTGCAGCCCAAAAAGGTTTGGACCTTGCGCAAATCACCGGCTCTGGCCCGCATGGGCGGATTGTGAAGGCCGATGTCGAAGGCGCCACGGCAACTGCCGCTGCTCCAGCTCTGGCTGCTGCGCCAGCACCTGCCCCGGCTGCTGCCGCGCCTGCTGGTCCATCTGCGGATGCCGTTGCCCGGATGTACGAGGGCCGCGCGTACGAAGAGATCAAGCTGGATGGGATGCGCAAGACCATTGCTGCCCGCCTGTCCGAAGCCAAGCAGACGATCCCGCATTTCTACCTGCGCCGCGATATCAAGCTGGACGCGTTGCTCAAGTTCCGCAGCCAGCTGAACAAGCAGCTGGAAGGCCGTGGCGTAAAGTTGAGCGTCAACGACTTCATCATTAAGGCCGTCGCCAACGCGCTGCAACAGGTTCCCGCCTGCAACGCTGTCTGGGCCGGTGACCGGGTTCTGCAATTGAAACCCTCGGACGTAGCGGTCGCGGTTGCGATCGAAGGCGGTCTGTTCACACCGGTCCTGCAGGACGCCGACACTAAGTCGCTGTCCGCGCTCTCGGCTGAGATGAAGGACCTTGCCGGTCGCGCGCGTGAGCGCAAGCTGGCCCCGCATGAATATCAGGGGGGCACCTTCGCGGTCTCGAACCTCGGCATGTTCGGCATCGACAATTTCGATGCCATCGTGAACCCGCCGCATGCGGGCATCTTGGCAGTGGGAACAGGGCTGAAAAAACCGGTTGTCGGCGATGACGGTGAACTGACAGTAGCTACTGTTATGTCGGTGACAATGTCTGTCGATCACCGGGTCATTGACGGTGCGCTTGGTGCCCAGTTGCTGCAAGCTATTGTGGACAACCTGGAAAACCCGATGGTCATGCTGGCCTAAGGAAAAATTAGGGTCGCGCCGATACCAGACCGGCGCGACCCAACCAGATCACAACCGTCATGTGAGCGCTTGTGATCACCGCGCGTGTTGCACCGACACCTACCGTCAACCACCTTGTCTGAATGAAAATCACGGACACAGGTGCCCTATGACTTCCACCTATTCGGTAAACTTCTTGCTGGTTGCAGCCCTTGTGTTTGGTATGCCGACGGTTGCGGCGGCGAAGCCCAATACCTATCCGGGTGAACATTCCGCCTTTAGTTCTGATCCAGCCGAAACGGCCAAACGAGAAGCTGAACGCGCGAAAAGGAAAGAAGAACGAAAAAAGCGGCGTGAAGAACAGCGACGCAAGCGGTCGATCAAAAAGAACGACCGCTTGAACTGACTTGAATTACTGGTCTTTGCCCAGCATGTGATCCATCGAGATTGAGGGTTGATCGCACCCGGCCTCTCCGACGATCTTGGCCGGTATTCCGGCCACGGTTTTGCAAGCAGGCACTTCCTGCAGCACGACCGAGCCTGCAGCGATACGGCTGCAATGGCCAACTACGATATTGCCCAGAACCTTAGCACCCGCCCCAATCAGCACGCCATCGCCAATCGTGGGATGGCGCTGTTCTTCTTCCTTACCGGTCCCGCCAAGGGTCACCGAATGCAACATAGAGACGTTGTCGCCAACGATCGCCGTTTCACCAATCACGATCGAATGCGCGTGGTCGATCATGATACCTTTCCCGATCTTTGCCGCGGGGTGGATATCAATCCCGAAAATCTCGGACGAGCGCATCTGAAAGAAGTACGCCAGATCATAACGCCCCTTGCGCCACAACCAGTGCCCCACGCGATAGGCTTGCATCGCCTGATACCCTTTGAAGTAAAGGATTGGTTGCAACAGGCGGTGGCAGGCCGGGTCGCGTTCGTAGACGGCCATCAAATCCGCGCGCGCAGCTTCGAGCAGTGCGGGGTCGTCGGCGTAGGCTTCGTCCACGATCTCGCGCAGCACCATCATCGACATTTCGTTCGAGCACAGCTTGGCCGCAATCCGGTAGGACAGCGCCCGTTCCAGGCTACGGTGGTGCAAGATACAGGCGTGAACCAGCCCACCCATCAAAGGCTCAATCTCAACTGCCGACTGAGCTTCGGCGGTGATGCGATCCCAAACAGGGTCGACAGGGGTCACGTGGCTGCGCGTTTCGAACATGGCTTTTCATCCTTTGCTGCGCCTAGAATGCCATTTAGTTGTAAAATCACCAAACGCAAACCCGTGATCTGCAGGGCAACGAAAATGAATGAAACCCAGTTGGAGGATTTCGAAGCCCGTATCCGCGCGCGATTGGACGAATTGGCCGCGCATTCTGCGCTTGGAACCGAGGCACAGGCAGTTGTTGAACTGGACCAACAGGCAGTCGGGCGGCTCAGCCGGATGGACGCCCTGCAAAATCAGGCCATGGCCAAGGCTCAGCAAGCGAATCGTGATATCGAAACACGCCGGTTGTCAGTGGCCCTGACCCGGATCAAAGATGGAGAATTCGGGTATTGCGAGGATTGCGGCGAAGAGATTCCGGTTGGTCGTCTGAACCTTGATCCAGCGGCCAGCAAGTGCGTCAGCTGCGCATCCGGGTAACGCGGAATTGAACCAGGCATCGCAGAACCATCTCAAAACACTGGCAATATTGCAAATCGTCAAAGCTTGGCTCGTTGGCCAATGGCCGGGTTCGGGCCACTGTCATCAATGAGCCATTACCAAACAGCGGGTGTAGCCGGCCTGTATGGCCGACATAGATGTCGGCCAGTTCAGCTTCGTTGATCATTCTAGTGCACAGGCGTTCCCGGTCGGAAGGCGTCGCGTTTAGCAACACCCGCGCCGCGGCACTTACATCGCCGTGCAAAACAGGACGCATAACTGCCTTACCCAACCAGAAGACGTGCGGCGGGACCCGGCCCGTAGCTGGCTGAGATCTGTGCCACATCAACCTCGTAAGTGCCGGTTACGCCATCGGCGGCTTTCATCGTTGATGGGTATGTCCAGCGCGGCTCTGACGTAACCTGTTCGCGTATTACTGACCCGTTGATCCTGATTTTCACCAGATAGGATTCAGTCTCTTCCCCTAGCAGCACGTCAAATCCATCCCAGCCATCGCCGTCCAGCCGGGTTCGACGGATCCACGAAATTTCATCACCCGCTCCGATTTTTGCTAATTTGACATGCACCGGAGCATATGGCCGAAGTCCGTTGCCGTCGAAGGCGTGAACCTGGTGGAGGAAAGAAGGATCGTCATAGGCACGCGTTCCGGGTCCGATGCGATAGTGTTTCGCCACACGCCTTTCAGACCGCAACAGCCCGGTTTGGAACACTCTTTCATCGAGCAAGACAAAAGTTGAACCTTCAGGCCAGGTTTCAGGCATAACACTGTCCGTCCCCAATTGCCCGCGCAGGCGCCCCAATAGGGCATAGGTCCCCTGACCCACAAGTTCGGCGCTGGCGAACTGGAACAGTTCCCAGTTTCCGGGCGTCCCGTCCCCTATTGCGGCCAGATTGGCACCATTCAACAAAGCGTCGCGCGGGCGCGATTCCAGCAAGCCGTCGACCAGCCTGACGCGCAGCGGCTCACCGTCGTCCCAAACCCCTACGCTGGCGCGCTGCAAAGGCGATTGAGTAAACCCGATGACGGCCTGTGCCGAGATAACCTCTTGCAAGGTATAATCCTCATCATTCACAGCCGAATACATTGCAGCGCTGCCGGGCCAGGGGTCGGCAGACACAGCCAGGTAAGGCGCATGCGGCACCTCTGAGCCGGTAATCAGCGGCAGATCCATGAACACTGGCAGAACCGGAACCGGGGCGACAAAGGGCTTGGTCGAGACTAGGTCATCAGGCAGATCAGACGGCGCGTATATTCCCGGTTCGATCCGAACGGCATCCGCCAATTGCATCTCAGCTTGTTCCAGTCGATCGATCCTGAAACGCGCACCCTGTCCGCCTTCATCCAGGCTGACGACATCCCCCGCGCCGATGTGCCCCAACGAAGGCGGCAGCGCAAAGCGCACGGTTTCGCGGGACACCCGCGCCTCGCTTAGCCACCGTTCCGCCGTCTGGCGACCTTCGGCACGGGTCATGGACAGGGGCATCTCGTTGACAGACACCGAATGCGTCCGCGTGTCGGGCAGAACGGCCTCTTCCGCGACGATGTCATGATCCCCATCCGATTGAACAAAGCGCAAGCGCACCCGGCCAGTCATTTCAGCCTCGGCTTCGCGGCGATGTTCGATACCGGCCTCAATATCCGAGCTGAGCGCCAGATGCTCCTGATCCAGTGTGATGGCGCGTTGCCCATTGCGCATCTGGAACCGCAATACGCCATCCCGCTCGATTGCATCGAAACCATAGCGAAGCATCAACGGCTGCAAGGCGGATCGCGCGTCCGAGACCTGTTCGATGGCATAGCCGCGCACCACACCATAAAGGCGCGACGTGTCGATGTCGGTCACGCCAGCCCCGTGACAAATCTCGGTCACCACCGATGCCAGCGTGCGCGACCCCGACCGCCCGTTCAGCCAATGCCCCCGCGCGTAATTCTCACCATCACTCCATTGGCTTTGCAGGTTCGGGAAGGTTGGATATGGCCGCGCATCCCAGGCCCAGACATAGGCATTGGACAGATCAATCATGTGACCGCCGTAAGTATTGGAAACCGGGTTGTTTTTTGCCTCGGACCAATAGCCCAAAATCGCCTTGAGATATTGCACCTGAATGAAATCATCCCGCAGACCGTTGGAATAGCGCGGCAGCTTGGATTCCGAGGATTTCGGGTCCAGAAACTTGTTCGGCTGATTGGTGCCTTTGTCGATGGCCGCACAACCCAGTTCCGTGAACCAGATCGGCTTGGACCGAGGCACCCATGCGGTCCGATTGGCTTGACGCACGCCTCCGATCCGTTCGTGATGCGGTTGCGACCACCAGTTGCGTATATCCTTATATCGCCAGATCCAGGCCTCATCATGCGCCTGATCTTCGATCGCAGACCGGATCTGCGCTTTGGATTCCTCGGTCGAGGCGTAGTACCAGTCGTACCCTTCCCCACCTTCAACATTGCCGCGCAGGTAGTCCAGATCATAGATCGCATCTACGCCCGCTTTGGCGTCGGCGTGATCTTCTCCGTCCCGCCAATCGGACAGGGGCATGTAGTTGTCGATACCAACGAAGTCGATATTGTCATCGGCCCAAAGCGGATCCAGATGAAAGTACCGGTCGCTGCCAGCATCGACGGGTTTGTAACCGAAATACTCGCTCCAGTCGGCCGCATAGCCGATTTTGGTGTTCGGCCCGAGGATTTTGCGCACTTCAGCCGCGAGGATTTGCATCTGCGCCACCGCAGGAAACCCGGTCGCGCCCCTGATTTGCGTCAGGCCGCGCATCTCGGATGCGATGCAGAACGACGCCACTCCACCAGCTGCCTTGCAGAGCGCCGCATAGTGCAAAATAAAACGGAACAAACCCCATTCCTGCGGGCCGGTATAGGTGACGGTGCCATCGCCGACGACAAAGTTGCTTGCGCGGGCCTGGCCAAAGAACTGCGCAACCTGCGCATCGGCGCCGGCAGTCATATCCGGAGACCCGTTGCGGCCTGGTGCCTCGCTCAGCGTGATCCGCCCTCGCCACGGCAGGTGCGGTTGATCGGTGGCATCGGACCAGGGATCGGGCAGACCGTTGCCGCGCAACTGATCCATCAGGATGAAGGGATAGAACATCACCCGCTTACCGGATGAGTTCAGATGCCGGATCGCTTCGATTACGGACGCATCCGCCGGTGTCGCCCCATAGACAGGTCTATCGTTTTCGATCTGAACAATCTGGGCAGCCGCCCGGGATACGCCTGATACGCTCCACGGCATGATCTTGCCATCAAACTCTTTGTGCAGGACCTTTGGCTGCACCTTGCTATGACCGCACCGCAGATCGTCGCCAAACCAGGACACGACGAGCGACACCGCATCGCAGGCGGGCAATTCAGCATTCAGCGCGTGGGTCGAGGTGACCAGATCGGAAACGCCCGAAGCCGAATGCACGTTCGCAGCCCAGCTTTGCCCCTGCCCTTTGGAATAATTCACCTGCCTGTTGGCCAGAGAATATTCGCCCGTACCCGGGATCATCGCCACGCCGCGCACGATCCGGGAAACAGCACCGAGTGTGTCGGGCAGCCCCGGCTGTTCCTGTCGGACAACCTCAAAGGAAAACTGCGGGACCCGGTTGCCGAATGCAGCAAGCTGTAGGTCCTCGATCACCACATATGCGGTGCCCCGGTACGCAGGGACCTGTCCGGTGCCCTCGACCGCCTCGATCAACGGGTCAGGCAATTGATTGTCGGTGCCCTTGTACAGGCGCACATTCAGCCCGGCGCGCTCAAGCTCTTCACCATCGGCCCAGATACGCGAGATGTCAGAGATCTGCCCAGCGCCCACGGCAATCGCCAGCGAGATCGAATAGCTGTAGGTATGCGTGGTCGTGGTTGTTGTGGCCGAACTTGGCCGCCGCGACCCTTTTCCGCCCCGCGTGGATTGCGTTGCCGTGCTGGTGCTGCGGGTTTCCAGAAAGTCCGACGCCCAGATGATCTGCCCACCGACACGCATACGTCCGAACACGGTAGTGACCGAAGCCCCCTCTCCGGTTTCGGTCAGGCGGAAACGATCCAGACGCCCGGTTTCGACAACCTCGCTGCCGCCACCCATCACAGATTGGCTCATCAGCCGCTGGTCGATGACCCGCCCCAACGTTGCGCCGACAGCCCGGCCGATGATCGCTGTGGAAAGACCCGCGACAGTGCCACCGATCGAGCCGCCAAGAGCAGCCCCGGCTGCGGAAAGTACAATCGTAGCCATTTACTTGACCTCCAGCGGGAATGCGAAACAGGCGACAACCCGGCGACGCCAAGGGTCGCTCAGGGCGTTTTCCACAACGCCGTGCCCGGAATATGCGTGAATGAACCGCGGGACCGCGCCGGTTTCGCTGACAACACCCACATGTTTGGCGACGCCGCCATCGCGCATGCGGAACAGCAATACGTCGCCTGCTGCCAGTTCCGAGGGCCGCTTTGATGTCAAATTTCGGCGGGCGGCATCCCACATGCGTTCATCACCCTGCGGCTCTGACCAGTCCATGCTGTAGCTCGGCACGGTTTCCGGCTCAGCTCCGTACAGCGCGCGCCAGATTCCGCGTAGCAATCCCAAACAATCCGCACCCACACCCCTGACGGACGCCTGATGCACATACGGTGTGCCTAGCCATCGGCGCGCTTCTGCAACTATATCCTGCCGGTCTATTGTCATCGTCTGCTGCCCCCTTTGTTCGGTTTGTCTTTCTTGGGAACAGCCATCACCCAGTCCTCACCCGGTAAGTCCGGAAAGCCCTGAAAATTGATGAGATTGTTGAATTTTCTTCGGCAGGTCTCCATTCGCTTATCGCACCCGGCAGTCAGCCGGACGCGATCACCGACTGTCAGCCCGCCACTGATCCCCGTCCATAAGGTGACATTGCGCCCGCCCGTGATACGCTCATCCTGTTTCACCGACGCCCAAAGACCCGAGGCCGTGCCGGAAATCACATCCAGACGGCCACGTTCGAACCATCCCATATCCGGCGCGTCCGCACCTTTCAGTTGAAGCACACTGTCCGCCGACAGGCTGACGATCTCAGCCACTGCCTGAAAACCGGGCGCTGCCGCGTTGAATCGGCAAGCGTCATCGCCCAGCACGGCGGTGCAGGGTTTTTGGTAAATCCGCCCCAAGGGCCGGTTCAGCAGATCCGTCAGCCCTCGCAGCTCAGCATGAAAGGCCCCGCCGCCGCGACGCATTTCCCCGATTGAACCACGAAACTGTAGAGTTCGTTGTTCGGGGTCTGCCCAGTTCACGAGCCAAGCCTGAACCTGAGCACCGTCAAACCGTCCGGCCTCAATATCCTCTTCCCTAATCGCGGCATCAGACAGCGCACCCATCGCTTCAGAGTTATCGATCGAAAGCCCGGTTGCCTGTTCGATCGCTGCCGCGGTTAGGCCAGAGCTTGCTTTGAATGTCAGCCCGTCAAAGCGCAACTCCATATCATGATCGGTAAACCCATAGACCTGCCCATCCGTGCGCATGATGGCCCAGCATCGACAGGTGGTGGTCACCCCGCTTTGCAGATGCGCCTGCAATCCTTGTGCGTTACCGCCCATCAGACCCGCACCTCGACCACCGGAACGTTGGGCACGTCGCCTGCCTGAAAGCTGGCCACGCTGGTCTGGATCTTGTCGGTGTCAAAACGAACGGGCACGTCAAACTCGAACCCTGCCGTTATTTCCACATCTTGCGGCGGCGCGTTCGTAAACGTGACCCGACCCCGCGCCAGATCCACCTCGAAATCCACGGCTTCGCGCATTTCGTCCTGCTCAAGACCAAGTTTGACGGTCCCGAGAACCGGTTTGAGGATCGGACGGGCGTATTTGAACCCGCCAGAGCTGTAGGTTTTCACCAACTGGAACTCGGTCGTCTTGCCGTCGCCACGTGCAATGACCTGATCGGCATTGTCTACCTCAGCCGTTGCTCCGCCCGACTTGAAGTCAGACCAATCTTTCCACCGAAATCCGAACATCTGTCCCTGCCGCGCCTCGAAAAACGAAATCAGCGCTTCGATATCGTCAAGCGAGCGCATCCCAAGCCCGGCATCATAGCGTCGTCTTGAATGGGCCCAGGGCGTGTTGCGTTCTTCAAACCCGTTGGCCAGCGTCACGATATCTGTGCGCCGCTCGGGGCCGCCAACCGAACCAAAGCTCAGGCTGGCGGGAAATCTAACCTCATGGAAATTCATGGCCTGCTCCCTCAAGTTACCTGTTGCGATTGCCGCGCCCAAGTGCGCGGCTCATCTGCGCCGCAATCTGGCTTTGACTGCGACGGAACCCCTGCACGTCCGGGGTGGTGATGTTCATCACGACATTTACGGCACGCCCACCGCCCGAAGTGCGCACCCCAAGCTTACCGTCCGACCCGCGCGCCAAAGGCATGATCGCTTCGGGTCCGGCTTCCCCCATCAACCCGGTTCCGCCACGCATGGGAAATGTGGTTGGGCCGCTGACAACACCGCCATTGGCGAATGGCATGACGCGCCCTTGAGAAAAACTGCCGCCGTCGGCAAATGGCAAAAGCCCCTGCACCAGACCGCCAACGGTTCCGGCCAGCATCCCGCCAAAGTGATCCGTCACGGGCTTGATCGCCGCCGAATACGCGGTACGGATCATTGAATTCTTCAAAACGTCGAGCGCTTCGGACAGGTTCATCCCATCCAGCACCACGCCATCGAAAGCTTTGCGCAACCCGCTGGACATGCCGCGCTCCAGCGTCGCGACATCCTTGCCGGTTTCCTCAAACGCCGCGCTGATCCGTTTCATCTGGCCGTCAAAAGCAGCCGCCATAGATGCCGCGTCGCCCAGCGAGTCACCCAGCGCATCGCCGCGTTCCTGCAAGTCGTCAAACCCGTCACGATCCGTCATCACGCTCTCCTTGTAATTTGTCCGGATAGGCCTTCAGCATCGCATCCAGGCCAGCCCGGTTCATCGCCGAAAGGCCTAGGCCCTGCCCCAACATCAGTTGCAATTCGGCTGGCGTCAGTCGCCAGAACTGATCTGGCGTCAGACGCAGACCGACAAGCGCGGCCCGCATCAAGGCGGGCCAGTTGAACCCGCTCATGCTTGATCCGGCACCATGAAGGCCCGCGCCAACAACTCGGCTGCCGCACGCGCAGCTGCCATCGGGCCACCCTCGATTTCGGCGCTCAACAGATCGGCGCGGTTGACGTCGCCGCCACCGCCGCGCAATCCGGCCACAATCAGCGCCAATACGTCACCACTGGAATAGGCTCCGCCTTCGAACCGTTGCACGAGTTCCACCAGCGAACCGGCGCCTAGCTCTTGTTCCAATTCCGCCAAAGCGCCCAGCGTCAGCTTGAGCACCCGCCGCTCTCCATCGATGGTCAATGCCACCTCGCCCGTCCACGGATTGGCCATCGGTTTACAGCGCCGTAAAGCTCAGCGCGCCCGCGCTGGCTAAACTCATCTCATAGGTCGCCTCGCCGTTGTGTGAGCCCGCATATTCGACACCTGTGACCTGAAACGGCCCGGCGACAATACCGAAATCCGGGATGATGACCTGAAAATCCGGTGTTTCGCCGTCAAAGAACAATTGCCGCGCGCGTTCATCAGTCCCGGCGTCCTTGAACACCCCCGAGCCGGATATCGACGCTGATTTGACCCCGGCACCCGATAGAAGTTCGCGCCAGCCACCCTGACTTTCCAAGCTGGTGACATCCACACTTTCCGCGTTGAAGCTGACGCGCGTGGCGCGCAATCCCGCGATCGTTTCGAACAGACCGCTGCCGTTCATATCCACTTTGACCAACAGGTCCTTGCCGTTCTGGGCACCCATATGCTCTCTCCGTTGATTGGTTAGTCGTCTTCCACGCGGGCGCGGAATTTCAGGTCGATCTGGCGGATCGCTCCACCGGTCCCGGTGCGCCGGGCTGATGCGCGCTCGAACCACAGGCCCACCACACGCCCG
Source organism: Ruegeria sp. CDSA034 (assembly GCF_059612275.1). NCBI lineage: Bacteria > Pseudomonadati > Pseudomonadota > Alphaproteobacteria > Rhodobacterales > Roseobacteraceae > Ruegeria > Ruegeria sp. CDSA034. The sequence continues at coordinate 260,871 of NZ_JBXWQH010000003.1, read as the reverse complement.
CGATCAAGGCTGGGCATGGCACCCTTCAGCGCGTCACACACAGCTCCTGCCAGGGTCTTGGCGGCCCCGAACCCTGCGGCTTCGGACACGACCGAAACCGTGAACCGATGAACCGCACCCCCGCCCGATCGGTCAGAGACATCACGAACCTCTTCTGGTCCCAGCGTCACATAAGTCTGTGGTACTGCTCCGGCTGGCAGCGCGTCATATATTGCGCCACCCGACAAATCGTTAACTTGCGCGTCCTCTGAAATCTGCTTGAACACCGCCGCCTGGAGGGCGGCTGAAACGCCATAGCTCATGCTGCCACCTCCTCATCCGCGAAACAGATCAGGTACTGGCCGCGCGGATCACGCTCAGCGACAGCGCGGATGACAAAGCGACGTGCGCCCTCAGCAAAGCGCTGATCCGGCGATGGCCGCGTGGTCGAACCGGTGGGCGCGCCCCGGATCACGATGCGATAGCCGACTCGCGAAATAGGGACACCAGCCACCTGCCGCTCGGACCCGCTGCGGGCGGTCACCTCGGCCCATACCGTGCCCAGCGGCACCCAGGTTTCGGTGTATCCGCCTGACCCATCGGCCACGCGCACCGGCGCCTCCAACTCCAGCTTTCTGTTCAACCGCGGCGCTTTCATTGCATCACCCCAGCGCCAAACCGAACTGTGCGATAGCGTTGGATCAGACTGGTAACGCCAAATGGCATGCACCCGGCACCCAGCGCTGTCTCGTCGCGGTATTCGTAATAATGCGCGGCCAGCAACAGCACCGCCTGCCCCAGATCGGCGGGCAACCCGCCCCAATCCGCTGCCATCCCAGCGGCAAAGACGATCCTGACAGAACCACCCTTTGGCATCTTCGGCATCAGTGGCCCCATTGGCCTAAGACGGGGACGCTGAGCATCTTTTTCCAACCGGTATCTATCCGGGGCTAAGACAGTCTCTGCGCCTTCTGCCTCAGCCAGCGTCACACTCTTGACCTCGGTGACCGGAGCCACCGGCAGCACCTCTCCCGACTGGTCTCGCCATACGGTCAGGCTCCAGGAAAAATCGCGCTCGATCAGAACCTTGCCAGTGCGCGCTTCGATTGCCGCAACGGCTGCGCGCAGAAATCCTTTCAGTACATCATCCTGTACGCTGTCTTCGGCAAAGCCCGTGCCCAGCCGCAGATGCGCCTTAAACTGATCCACCGGCAGCGCCGCATCCGCGATGGCGGTTCCTTCGATCAACATCATCCATTCACTCCGCAATCTCGGACCCCTCCGGGGGCCTCACTCAAGAAAATGACGGGCACGCGCCGCCCCACGTTGCTCGGACGGAGGGGAGCAGCTAGACAACGCAGGGGATCTCACCCCGGCCCGCGCCCGCGCCCGAGGGGCAAATGCCCCCCGGATCCGTCACCAATTAGGCGGTGCCGAATTTCACCAGCTTGATCGCGGCAAAGTCACTCACGTCACCGCCGACGCGCTTGGTCGCGTAGAACAGAACGTGTGGCTTGGCACTGAACGGATCACGCAAGACGCGCAGATCAGGGCGCTCGGCAATTGTGTAACCGGCTTGGAAGTCACCGAATGCGATCGAGAAGCTATCGGTGCCCGCGTCCGGCATATCCTCGGCAATCAGAACCGGATATCCCATCAGGCGCGCAGGCTCACCGGCAGCCAGACCGTCAGACCAGAGGAAGCGACCATCGCTGTCTTTCAGCTTGCGGATCACACCGGCTGTTTTTGAATTCATCACGAAGGAGCCATTGACGCGATACTGCGCGCCCAGCGCATAGACCACATCGACAATCGCATCCGCATCGACACCACCGTCAATGCCGGTCGGGACATAGCCCAGATTGCCCCAGGTCCAGACATCATTGTCGACCTTGGCATGGTTCAGAATGCCGTTGGGTTTGTCCGCGCCATCGCCCGAGATGAACGCCGCCGCTTCGGCACGGGCAAACTTGTCAGCAATACGACCGGCCAGCCATCCTTCGACATCAAACGCGCTGTCATCCAGCAAACGTTGCGACGCCTTGGGTAGCGCGCTCAGCTCGTGCAGGGCAATCGAGATTCGATCAATTGACGGGGTCGCTGTCTCGGTGGCCGCTGAGCTTTCATCCGCCCAGCCGGCGCCCACGTCAGTGTGGTCGATCAACACGTCGAACGAATTTGCCTCGACATTCACTACCGAAGCGATCGAACGGATCGAGGCCGTGGATTTCAGCACCGACTTGATCATCTCGGCGGTTTGCGGATCGACCAGATATCCGCCATCGCTGTTAACGGCGCTGGACAGCGATTTGGCTTCGATATCCAGGCCGCGCAGGCCGTCATCGTCACCGCATCTTACATAGGCGTCGAAAGCCTTCTGATGCGGCGCACCGTCCTCGATTGATGCTGCAAGATGCGGGCGCGCCGCGATGATTGATTTACGATCCAGCATGGTCAGTCGCTCTTCTGTCTGTTGCAGTTTGGTTTTAACTTCAGCCTTCAGGCCCTTGAATTCGTTTACGAAGCCAGTCATCGCCTGCTTCACCTCTTGAACCAGGGGCACACCCTCTCCGGTCAAGGCCGGGGTCTCGGTCTTGCTCATCAGAACTTCCTTATTTGGGTGGGATTGAGGCGCGCTAGGTTCGCGCCAACTCCTGCCGGGCGTGATCAAACACCTCGGCAATACAGCGCAGAGTGTCCTCGGCGTCCGGGGTCGCCCCCTTTGCCGCTACCCGCGCACTGGGCAGCATCGGAAAAGTCACAAGCGACACCTCCCACAGCTCCAGTTCGGTCAGGACCCGATGGCCCTCTTCATTTTTTTTGGCTCGTCTGGTGCGATAGCCGATCGACAGCCCGTCAATGGCCCCGGCCCGGATCAATTCCGCGGCTTCACGACCTTTCTGCGTGCTTTCCAACATACGTCCCTTGACCCAAAGCCCGCGCTCATCCTCGCGCACGTCGTCCCAAACACCGATGGGCTGCGCCGGGTCGTGCTGCCACAGCATCTTGACCAGCTGACCTGCCGCCTTCAGTCCGGCCAACGACCTGCGATATGCGCCTTTCTGCACCACATCGCTCCCTTGATCGACCTGCCCAAACAGGCTGGCATAGCCCTCGATCACCGCGTCCTCGGTCACCGACAATCCATCGCTAAACCGCGCGAACTTGTGCTCTAAGTCCATGAATACCTCCTCATAAGTCTCTGAATTCATGGCGACACCACCAGAATTGACTGAAACGCTTGCGCCAGGATCACCGCAACGACTCCATAGACCGTCAACCACAGCCGTTTCTCCAGCCGTTCCATCATCTCTTCGATCTGATCCAGCCGCCTGCATAGATGCGCGTGCTGAATCTCGGCCACCCGTTCATGCGCAGCCAGACGCAGGCCCGGCGCACAGTCAAACGGCGGATACCCCTCAGCCATCTGCACGCTCCGGCAGCCCCAGCATCAAGCGTTTTTCAGCGTCTGTCAGGAACTCGGCACCGTTGACTCGCGCCCACTGCGCATCCCGCTCCGCCGACAGCGCCGGCACCTGATCTAGGTCGGGTTTCAACACCAGTTCTTCGCCAGTAAAGCCCGCCAGCCATTCCGACACCGCCGCCGCCACCCGCGTCACCAGGGGCAGAACGGTCAGGCGGTAAAACGCCCGGTTGGCCTCCTGATAGTTCGAATAGGTCGCGTCGCCCTGAATTCCCAGCAACATCGGCGGGACCCCAAAGGCCAGCGCGATCTCGCGGGCGGCGGCTTCCTTGGTCTTTTGAAACTCCATGTCAGAGGGTGAGAAACCCATCGGCTTCCAATCGAGCCCCCCTTCCAGAACCATCGGACGGCCTGCATTGCGCGCCCCGCGATAGTTCTGCTCAATCTCATCGGACAAGCGGCGGAATTGATCCTCAGCCATCACCCCATGGCCATCGCCACCCTTCCACACCAGCGCCCCCGAAGGCCGTGCCGCATTGTCGAGCAGCGATTTCGACCACCGAGACGCGCTGTTATGCACATCAATCGCCATCGCCGCCGCCTGCATTGGCGAGAACCCGTAGTGATCATCTTGCGGATGGAATGACTTGATATGACAGATATTTTCCGCTGCAAACCGATGTTTCTTGCCCCCGACGGCATAGTCATAAGTCTTGGGCCACCCATCCGCCCCGGGCACCACGCTCATCCGGTCCGAGCGCACCACATGCAGCTCAACCGGCAGCCCTTCTTCGGCCTGCACCGCCTCGACATAGGCATTGCCCGACAACAGCAACTGTCCGAACAGAGCCTCCATCAACTCCGCCCGCCCCTGCGCCGCATTCGGACGGCGCATTAGGGATATGATTGGATGCACGTCATAACGCTGCGCCTGATCCTGCAGCACCAAAGGCAACGCCGCCGCTGCCTCGGCAATCAGCTTGACCGAGCGGAACCCCACCGGGTTCCCCGAAAACCCCGTCCGCGTCAGCGAAACCGCGTCCCTGGGGCTCCACGCCACGCGTCCGCCCGTCTGCCAGGCCACTACAGGCCCCGCCGCGCTCGCCTTTGCCTCAGGCGCTTCCCCAGCCGATCCACGACGCAAGAAATCGAATACCATCTGTGCTCCTTTCTGCCGCCGCTCTGCCCGGCTTGTTGAAAGGAGTTATGACGGAAAGAGGTTTAAGCCTCGGGAATGGAGCGTGCGGAGGTTGAGCAACGGAAAATCGCGCTTACCATTCATGGAAAGAGAAACACTTACAGGCTCTTAACCGATTTCGTCTATCAGATTTCTAATCGAGCTGGCGCATGTTGCGTAGGTGATTCCAGTGTTTTGCTTGTAAACGGCATCTAGTTCTGACTGCCAATCGGAATCTGGCATTTCGACTGGTCTGATTTCTTCCTTGTAGCCAGTAACGACACCGCAAACTCTATGTAAGCCATCTCTATAATGAACAACCGGTCCACCAGAGAAACCTATCGTATTGAACCCGTCCAATATCATACGGTTTCCGGTAATAGCTGATACAATAGCCCCTCTCTGAAATGGGAAAGGACGCCCCTCCAAACCCGAGAAGTCAACATATTCCTCAAGCGACAGGGGGAATCCTAGGAAGTGTACGTGCTGCCCACAAACAAGGCCGTCAATATCTAGCGGAAGCGACAGCTTATCAAGAAAATCAACAGGGTATAGAGGGTTACTGAATACAGCAATATCAAGATCGACTGACTTAGTTAGCAAAACAGCAGAACTGAGGTACTCCCAGCCATGTCGACTCTTTATTGCAATCGGTTTTTCTAAGCTGTCATCAACTAAATGGTTGGCCGTGATAAAATAATGATTGCCTCTGTACTGGACTGAAACAGCGGTTCCTAACTGCGATGATCGAAAAAGGAAGGTTCGGCCCAATACATTAGTCGTGGGCGGCATTATTCGAAACACCGAACTAGAGTGATCTAGGTGAGTTACATCGCCCATCGAGTGCGCAACCTTAGATAATAGTCACGCAAAAGCTGGGCTATCCATATGAGAACGTCAAGCTGTAATGTATCGCAATACAAAGGAAAAACTAATTCATTGACTGCATCTACAAACTCCGCACCCTCGGCCGCCGATACGCCCCCGCAGGCCTCACAACCAACTCATGCAGCGCCCAGACCAGCGCATCTACCCGGTCGGGCGAGCCCTGCCCCTCGAACCCGTGCGCGGTCATCTGGCACATCTGCTCCTCCAGCGCGTCCAACCCGGCCACATGCACCACCCGCTCTTGTTCATACAATGCCGCCACAGGCTCAGCTCGCGCGACCTTCCCGCGCGACGCCCGCACAGCGCGGAACGGGACCAGAGGGTCCACCTGCCGCACCACCTCTTCCACCAGTTGCCCGCCCTGATTGACTTCGGCCACCAGACGTTCACCCCCGAACTCATCCATCGCGTCAATTGCCGCCTGCGCCCAGCCCGCCGGGCCAACGCCCTGCACCGTCCGATCGGCCAGCACATAGGCGCGCCACTCCTCGGGCGGCCCTTGCACTTGTGCGCCGACCACCACGATCCCACAAGCATCCGCATTCGACCCAGCCGTCACCGCCGGGTCCAGCGCCACCACTATACGGTCCAACTCTGGTACATTTTCAACTCGCGCCGCATCCAGCATGGACCCGGTCCACAACGCCCCCTCGGCATCCGACAGCAGCACGCCGTCCAACTCTTGCCGCCCCAGCCGCGTCCCCGCATAGCGCGCCCGCACCTCGGCCAGAAACGAATCCGCCAGATTGGCCCTGTTCGCCTCGGTCGGCGCATGGGTCTGCACGGTGGACGGAGATGCCAGCAATTCCTTCAAAACCTTCACATTGCGCGGCGTGGTCGTCACACAGACCCGAGGCCGCTCCCCCAAGCGCAGCGCAAATTGCAGCATATCCCAGGTCTCGCCCGCCTTCTTCCACTTAGCCAACTCATCCACCCAGGCTGCATCGAACTGAGGCCCGCGCAACCCTTCGGGATCATGCGCTGAAAACGCTTGCGCCTCTGCTCCGTTTGGCCAGATCAGTTTCCGTTCGGACGCCTTCCAGACGGGTCGCCGATCCGGCGGCGAGCATTGCAATATCCCGCTATCGCCAAAGATCATCACATCGCGTACCTGATCGAATGTCTCACCCACCAATGCCACACGACGCGCCCCGCCGCGATCCAGCGGCAAAGACCCCTCGACCACCTGTCGCACCCATTCGGCTCCGGCTCGCGTCTTACCAGCCCCACGCCCCCCCATGATGACCCAAGACCGCCAGTCGCCTTCGGGCGGCAACTGATGCGGCAGTGCCCAGAACTCGAACAGAAAAGGGAGGGCGCACAGCCCCCCCTCCCCGATCTCACTCAGAAATCTGTCCCGAACCGCAGCAGGCGCGGAGGCGATCCAGCCTGCACCCAACCTCAAATCGAGCGCGCTCAAGGTCGAGCGCATACCCCCCTTGGGCAATTCCGGCTTGTCTGTGATGTTGTTCGACAAAGCTTGTCTCCACTTTCTGACAACTTCGGATCAGCCCCTCTAACTGCCCGAGTTGCTTGGCTGAACCAGCAAGATCTGCATCCTCCCCGGCACCGATCTGCCTGCGCAGTTCTTCCGCTGCTTGGCGCAGATCGCGAATGGATCTCTCAAGCGACTGCAACAAATCAGCCGTCTGGGACATCCGCTCTTCCGGGGTAATCAAAGTCATGTGTGCCTGTGACCTCATGCGTGAGTGATCTCCGCACGAGAGAAACGAAAAACGGCCACCGGGTCGCCCCGGGGCCGTCGCCCACCTCTTCTAGCATGACACAACTTATACGCGATAAAGCCCGCAAAGTCAATGCTTTGCGCAACAACGGCGCAACGGGTAACGTGCGCTGATAGTTAAGAGGCCTTTACTGATAGGACCATGTGGCAGACGGTCGTCAGTGGTTGAGCTCCGTGACTACAACGTTACGTATCGCCGAGAAAAAGAAATGGCTCGGAAGGTTCAAAGCTGGCCGAAACCTCGCCCGCAAGGATGGGCTTTTCGCCAAGTTCCAGTTTCAGGGTAGAAGCCCCATCGGAGAGATCAAGGTTTTCGATATCCACCCAAAACAATGTAGGGCTGAACACGCTCTCATAATAGTACCGACCCAGCTCATGATCAGCGACCGTACGCCAGGTTGTCGATGCGATGTTTGGGCGCTCCGGGTCCGTCACACCAAATGGTACGGAAATTGATCGCACAAGAGAGAACACCGCTGCCGTCGCATCGTTTTTGTCTTCGAACGAGGGAACGGCATTCAGATTCCAGCTCAACCGCGCAAACCGGTCGGAGGACCGATGGGTGCCGGGCAAAAATGAAAGACCATTAACTTCACCCCAATAAGTAGTGATAGCGAGTTGTTCGTCAAAAGTAGGAGAGTTTGTCATGACAGTAAATTCGCGGCCATGGTGGATAACCAACTCGCCATCGAGATACTCGAATATTGCACTGTCACCAGACGCATCGGATAGCGCAATATGCCCCCCTGCCTCATGTCCGCTAGGCAACATCGGCGCTACAATCACGAATGGCTCTTGCTCCATAGCTGCAACGGCTTCTTCAACTGTTGCAAAGTTGTCTAGAAAATACTGCAACCACCCTCCGACAGAAATGAGAGGTTTGTCTCCGGCATTTTCCGTCCCGTAATCCGCTTCGGCAAGATAGAGAGCATTGCCGACCAGCCCGCCATCATTCATGCCGTCAACAGTTGCTCCGTCATAGATCGTTGCCACGACAGAGCCGTATTTGGACGTCCATTCGACCGAATTCTCTCCGGCACCACCGTCTCGGTACATGCCCCGCGGGAAGGCCCAAATATCTGTTGAAGTATCTTCGAACCAGTCAAGCGTCCTCCCCGTGAGGAAGGATCCGTCTGCCGTTTCATAGACGATCCGAGAGCATGCGATTGCTGAAGACGCGGCTAGAACCACGGTCAGAGTGGTAGCTACAAGTATTTTAGCGCACATTTCTGGAATCCTTTTTTGGTCATACACAAAAAGTCATCTCCCCTAAGGATCGGGTATTTACCGATGTTATGAAAGCCAAGAAGCACTTCGGGATTTTCAAAGCCCAGCCGGACAAGGTTCTTCTATTTGAACAATCCGATCCCTGACGGCCGCGGCAGGTACATGTTCCCACTTCACAGTTCATGCCTTGACAATTGTTAGAAAAACTAGCATGTGCCACCTTAAGACAGCGCTGACGCGTGAGCATTGACGGTCGTAGCAGACCCCACAGCGCATCACTACATCTCCTAGTTCCCATTCACGCAGGGTTCTTGACGCGACGCCAGATGGCGCAGGGTTCGCCTGCACGTCCCGAGGTTTAGCGGAAACCCTGCCGGTCACGCGCTGCGTGGCCAGACACGTCTTGTCCGTACGGCTATCGCCTTGCGGATTACGAAGGATAGTTATTTGTTCGACTTCGACATGCTGGGTCTTGCACCAGCCCTCAACGATGCACTGAAACGTGCCAATTTCTCACAACCGACCCCTATTCAGAACCAGGCCATCCCGCTGGCGCTGAACGGTCACGACATCCTGGGCCTGGCGCAGACCGGCACCGGTAAGACGCTGGCATTCGGTCTGCCGCTGATCGACCATTTGCTGGCGCAGTCCGGCAAACCCGCGCCCAAAACCGCCAAGGCGCTGATCCTTGCCCCCACCCGCGAGCTGGTCAACCAGATCGCGGATAGCCTGCGCAACCTGACCGACAAGACCAAGCTGCGCGTAGCCACCGTGGTCGGTGGCCAGTCGATCGGCAGACAGATCTCGTTCCTGTCGCGCGGCACCGACATTCTGGTCGCCACGCCCGGGCGTTTGATTGACCTGATGGAACGCGGTGCCGTTGACCTCGGCTCAGTGCGACATCTTGTATTGGACGAGGCCGACCAGATGCTGGACATGGGCTTTATCCACGCGCTGCGCAAAATCGCACCCAAGCTGGGCACGCCGCGTCAAACCATGCTGTTTTCGGCCACGATGCCGAAGCAGATGGAGGAACTCAGCCAATCCTATCTGACCAACCCGCAGCGGGTGCAGGTCTCGCCTCCAGGTAAAGCGGCTGACAAGATCACGCAGTCTGTGCATTTCGTCGACAGGGCCGGCAAACCGCGGAAACTGCGCGAAATTCTGTCCGGTGACATGGAAGCTCTGACCTTGGTATTTTCTCGTACCAAACACGGTGCCGAGAAACTGATGAAAGGCCTTGTGGCCGATGGTTTCAACGCGGCTTCGATTCACGGTAACAAAAGCCAGGGACAGCGCGACCGCGCGATCAAGGCGTTCCGGGCCGGAGAGATCAACGTATTGGTCGCGACCGACGTGGCCGCGCGTGGCATCGACATTCCCGGTGTTGCCTATGTGATCAACTATGACCTGCCCGAAGTGCCCGACAACTATGTCCACCGCATCGGGCGCACAGCCCGTGCTGGTCGCGAAGGTGAAGCTATCGCCTTCTGCTCACCGGACGAGGTGGACCAGCTGCGCCAGATTCAGAAGCTGATGAAGATCGAAATTCCGGTCGCCAGCGGCACCATGCCAGAATTTTCCGAGCCTAAGAAAACCCGCAATCGCGGAGGCTTCCGGGGGCGTAAACCGCAGGGGGCAAATTCGACATCGAAGCCCACGTCCTCGAAGCGTCGTCGTCCACGCGGACGTCCCGCTGCGTGAAAAAAAGAAAAGGCCGCGTTTTCGACGCGGCCTTTTTTCTTAGTTGCTTGAGCTGTTTCTTTCAGCCTCAATCTCTCGCCACTTAGCGACGTTCCGATTGTGCTCCTGCAAGGTTTCCGCAAACGCGTGCCCCCCGGTGCCATCCGCAACAAAGAAGACAAAGTTGGTCTCTTCCGGTGCGACAGCAGCCTCAAGGCTGGCCAACCCTGGGTTGGCAATGGGTGTCGGCGGCAAACCGTCTATCACATAAGTATTCCAGGGTGTTGCACGGCGCAGTTCACTGCGACGCAGCCCGCGCCCCAGCGTGCCTTGACCCTTGGTGACGCCATAGATGACCGTCGGGTCTGTCTGCAGCTTCATGCCCTGCTCAAGCCGGTTCACAAAGACGCTTGCAACCTGCCCGCGTTCATTGGGAACACCGGTTTCCTTTTCGATGATCGACGCGAGGATCAGCATTTCCTCTGGGCTGCTGATGGGAAGGTCGCCTTTGCGGCTCTCCCACACTGCATTGATGCGCAATTGTTGCTTGTCTTGCATCGCCTGCAGAACAGTCGTCCGGTCATCGCCCGGTGCCAAGTCATAGCTGTCAGGCGCCAACATCCCTTCGGCCGGGATCTCGGCAATCTCACCTGTCAGCGGTTCAATCGCCTGCAAGCCTTGCGCCACCTGCCAAGAGGTCACGCCTTCGGCAACAGACACACGGTACCGGGTGTCGGCTTCTTCACGCTTTTGACCATATTCGGCAGGGATTTTTTCGTCGGTCACATCAAACGAAGCGATTTCGACAAACTCCAGCGTTGCCGGGTCTAACTCGCGAACCCGGGTCTGGATGCGCGTGACACCGATACGGTATTCAATCTCAGACCCGCAGGTGCTGGCACCGCTGCTGGTGATCTCATCGATGATCTGCTCCATCGACGCACCTTCGCGCACCAGAAAGCTACCGGCTTTCAGCTGCTGCGATTTATCTGTGTAGTCCGCAGCCATGCGAAAGATCATGGCGCTGCTGATGGCTCCGTCATCTTCAAGCTCTTGGCTGACACGGGTCATATTCGACCCGCTTCTGACTTGCAGGCACATGGCGGATTCCAGCGGACCCTCGGCCTTGTATTGCGACTGCCCCCACACAACCAGCCCGCCCATCAGGAACAAGCCTACAATCAGCAGAGTCAGCGCGTTCGAAGCAAGAGCCCGCAACATTTAGCTGACCTTTCCGAAGATCACGCTGGCATTGGTGCCGCCAAAGCCGAACGAATTCGACAGCGCCACGTTGATCTCACGCTCACGCTTGGCGTTGGGTGCCAGATCAATCGGAGTTTCAACGGCGGGGTTATCCAAATTGATCGTCGGCGGGGCCACTTGATCCCGGATCGCCAGGATCGAAAAGATCGCCTCAATCGCGCCAGCCGCACCCAAAAGGTGACCGGTGGCCGATTTGGTCGAAGTCATGGTGGCCTTGCTGGCGTGATCACCTAACAGGCGCTCTACCGCGCCCAGTTCGATCGTATCCGCCATGGTCGATGTGCCGTGCGCGTTGATATAGTCCAGATCCGAAGGCTCCAAACCGGCGCTGCGTAATGCGGCCTTCATGGAACGCTCAGCGCCATCACCATCCTCGGACGGTGCAGTTATGTGATAAGCGTCGCCGGACATGCCGTAACCTAGCACTTCGGCATAGATCTTCGCACCGCGCGCCTTGGCGTGCTCGTATTCTTCCAGAACCACAATGCCTGCGCCCTCGCCCATGACAAAGCCGTCACGGTCCACATCATATGGTCGGCTGGCTTTCTTCGGATCGTCGGCATATTTGGTCGACAGCGCCTTGCACGCATTAAAGCCAGCGATACCGATCTCGCAGATACAGCCTTCGCCGCCGCCAGCAACCATGACATCTGCGTCACCCGCACGAATGATGCGGCTGGCATCACCGATTGCATGCGCGCCAGTCGAACAGGCCGTCACGACCGAGTGGTTGGGCCCCTTGAACCCATGGCGGATCGAAACCTGACCGGACGCCAGATTAATCAGTGCGCCTGGGATAAAGAACGGCGATACACGGCGCGGACCTTTGTCGCGGATCAGGTTCGCTGTTTCAGCGATAGAGCCCAAACCGCCGATACCCGATCCGATCAGGACACCTGTTCGCAGGCGGTCTTCTTCATCCTCGGGCAGCCAGTTTGCATCCTGACAAGCCATGTCAGCGGCAGCGATCGAATACAGGATAAAGTCTTCGATCTTGCGTTGCTCTTTTGGCGGCAACCAATCGTTGGGATTGAATGTCCCATCAGTTCCATCGCCGCGCGGAACTTCGCAGGCATAGGTCGTGGTGACACCGCTTGCTTCGGCATCAAATTTCGTGATCGGGCCCGCGCCGGATTCCCCATCCAGCAGCCGTGACCAAGATTTCTCGACCCCGCTGGCCAAAGGAGTGACCAATCCCAGACCGGTTACAACGACTCTGCGCATGAAATGCCTCTTGCCTGCTTCCTATTTGAGAACCGCTCATACCCCGGCCCGGGGTCCGGGGGCAAGAGCAACGGCACATTCCCACCCGGCACCATTTCGCCGGACGGTCCGTCTGTGCGGCTTGTACCAAAACAAATTGCCCCGGCCCTTTCACGGAATTGAAAGGCCGGGGCAATGACGTGCAAGACAGGATTACTGGAATTCAGCGACCGGCTCGTGGGCTTGCTCGGCCACGTTAAGCGCGTCTGCCAAGTCAATCGTTTTGCGGAACAAAGCCCGCCCAACCAATGCGCCCGAGATGTTGTGCACATAGGCCAGACGCGAGATGTCATCTGATGTCCGAACGACACCGCTGGCAATAACCGGCGTGCGTGACAGCTGTGCAAGACCCGAGATCAGACCCAGCTGCGCATCGACGTCTTCGATGTCGCTGTCGATATCGGTCACCAGAATCGCCGCAAAGGGCGTGCCCTCGAACGCTTGAATAAACGCTTCGGGCGTAAACGCACTCTGACTGCGCCAGCCTTCAGTCATGACCTGACCTTGCCAGACATCCACAGCCAGAACGATCTGGTCCGGATAAAGCTTGGCCAGTTCCTTGACCAGATTCGGATCCCAGGCGGCAAGCGTACCAATCACCACCCGTCCCGCGCCTTTGTCGATCCAGTATTCGACCTGTTCCCGCGTCCGCATACCGCCGGCCAGTTGCACAGACATCTCGGACGTGCGGATAATTTCCTCGACCAATTCGGCGTTGGTATCGCGGCCTTCGATCGCATCGAAATCCGTCAGGTGCATCCACATGGCACCGGCTGCAGACCAGCTGCGTGCCGTGTCCGCCGGATTCACATGCCAGATCATCGCGTCGTCCAGACGGCCTTTGTCCAGTGTGACACACCGGCCGTTCTGCAATTCCATCGTGGGGTAAATCCTCATGAGCATTCTCCTCCGCTCAATCGCTCTGCAATTCCAGAGTACCATACACGCGGAAGATCGGTCCGTTATTACCAGGATCGGCAAACTACGGCCGGTTTGCGGCATTCGCGAAGTCTCAAATTGTCAGTGGCGCGGCGGCGGTCCGTTGCGGCGCATAAGCGTGACGTCGCTGCCGTTGAACGCGCATTCGCGCATCGGGGTATAGCCCAGCTTGCCCGCCAGATTGCGCGAGGCCAAGTTCGCCGAATTCACCATCGCGACCAACGGACCGGGCATGATCCGGTCAAACCAATCATGTGCGGCTTGTGCCGCCTCCAGCCCCAATCCCTGTCCCTGCGCCTCGGGGACCAGAATCCATCCGGCCTCGGGAAAACTGTCGAAATCCTCGCCAATCGAACGGTTACCGTAAAAGAACCCCGCCTGACCGACCATCTGGCGATTCGACTGCTGGACCACGGCCCATTGCCCAAAACCGGCCATTTGCCAGTGCCCGGCATTTCGAAGGAATGAATCCCACGCCTCTCCGCGCGACCGCGGCTTGCCGCCGATATGTCGCACGATGCACGGGTTGCGCCAAATCTCGGCGAACCGGTTGAAATCTTCTGGCCGCATGGCGCACAGCGTCAAACGGGCCGTATTGATCATAGGGGTGGATCGTATCATGCCCTGCCCGCTTTGAATTATGTGCCTCGGGCAAAAGGTTGCGAACGAATACGGCACCTTGCAAGGCAGAATTGAACAAGGCACAAAAAAACGGCGCCTCCGTTGCCCGGAAGCGCCGCTTTTTAGTTATTTCGAAGCTTTAGGAAGCTTCCGAGATGAATTTGACGGCGTCGCCAAATGTCTGGATGGTCTCGGCTGCGTCATCGGGGATTTCGATGCCGAACTCTTCTTCGAAGGCCATAACCAACTCAACAGTGTCCAGGCTGTCTGCGCCCAGATCGTCGATGAAGGACGCGTTTTCGGTCACTTTGTCTTCTTCAACACCCAGGTGCTCAACAACGATCTTTTTAACGCGATCTGCGACGTCGCTCATGTCTATTCCTCATTCCGTTTTCAGGGCCTAGTGCCCGGTTCTGCCCTTGCCCGCTCAGGCTGGCTTTGATTTGCCCGGTGCGGGCGGTTGGGTCCCGGATGACCGGGAAAGTAGAAGGCCGACCATTTGGTCGACCCCAGCATTTATGCGCCGCCTATAGCATAGACAACGCGCGAGGCAAACGCTTTCGCACCTGCCCCTGTCCGCGCTCACAACATGGCCATACCGCCGTTAACATGCAAGGTGGTTCCGGTAACATATCCAGCTTCGGGGCTGGCAAGATACAGAACAGCCGCCGCAATTTCCGACGCATCGCCCATACGACCGGCGGGAACCTGCCCCAAAATGCCCGATTTCTGATCGTCGGTCAGCTTGTCGGTCATGGCTGTGGTGATGAAGCCGGGCGCAACCGCGTTAGCCGTGATCCCACGACTGGCAACTTCATAGGCCAACGACTTCGTCATACCGACCATACCTGCCTTGGACGCTGCATAGTTTGCCTGACCGGGGTTCCCAGTGGCACCGACGACGGATGAAATGTTGATGATCCGACCCCAGCGCGCTTTCATCATACCCCGCAGCACTCCTTTGCACAGCTTGGCGGTCGAGGTCATGTTCACGTCGATCACGCTCTGCCATTCGTCATCCGACATACGCATGAACAGGTTGTCCCGGGTAATCCCAGCGTTGTTGACCAAGATATCAACCGACCCCATCGCCTCAGCCGCTTGCTTTGGCAGTGCGGAAACAGCCTCGCCGTCGCTCAGGTTGCATGGCAGAACATGCGCCCGCTCGCCCAGTTCGGCGGCCAATGCCTCCAGCGGTTCGACACGTGTGCCGGACAGCGCAACCGTGGCCCCCGCACCGTGCAGCACGCGCGCAATCTCGCCACCAATCCCGCCGGACGCACCGGTGATCAACGCATTCTTACCTGTCAAATCAAACATTCGATCTTCCCTTTGCAGCGCAACTTGCGTCGCACGTTGTTCTTATGATTCGCTCTTAACCATATTCTGCACGTCATCCGGCGTGCCTACAGCCTTGCCAGCAATCGCGCGGTCGATCTTGCGGATCATCCCCGAAAGCGCTTTGCCTGCACCGATCTCCCACGTCTCGGTCACGCCTTGTGCCGCCATATACAGCACGCTTTCACGCCAGCGCACAGAACCGGTTATCTGCTCGACCAGCAACTGACGGATCAGGTCCGGGTCGCTGACAGCCTCGGCGCGCACGTTCGCAACTAGCGGAACTGCCGGGGCCTTGATTTCAACTGCAGCCAGCGCCTCTGCCATCACATCTGCAGCGGGTTGCATCAACGCACAATGGAACGGGGCGCTCACAGGCAACATCACAGCACGCTTGGCACCTTTTTCCTTGGCAATCTCGGCAGCACGTTCCACGGCCGCCTTCGCTCCCGAAACAACAACCTGTGTAGGGTCGTTGTCGTTCGCGGCCTGACAGACCGCGCCTTGTGCGGCCTCTTCTGCGACTGCACGCACGGCCTCAAGGTCCAGTCCCAGAATTGCGGCCATTGCGCCTTCACCAACCGGAACGGTGCTTTGCATCGCCTGACCACGTGTCCGCAACAAACGCGCCGTATCCGCAATCGACAGCGCACCAGCTGCCGCAAGCGCTGAGTATTCCCCCAGCGAATGCCCAGCTACAAATGCAGCGTCCGTGACCGCAACACCTTCGGCCTCCAACGCGCGCATCGCGGCCATCGAGGTTGCCATCAGCGCCGGCTGTGCGTTCTGCGTCAGCGTCAGGTCGGCAATATCACCTTCCCAGATCAGGTTGCTCAGCTTTTCACCAAGCGCTTCATCGACCTCGTCGAAAACTGCCTTTGCAGCCGGATAGGCCTCGGCCAGTGCTTTGCCCATACCGATGGTTTGGGCGCCCTGCCCCGGAAAAACGAACGCGCGTGTCATTGCAACCTCTTGGATGACGTTAGGTTGCGATGGGGTGTAAACCGAGTGAACGAGCGGCACAAGCTCTGCATCCTGACACGCATTCTGTGCGTCAGAGGCTATTGTGTCGGCCTCCGCTGCATTTAGGGTGGTCGCAGCAAACAGATCGGAGTCGTGAACCAATGCCCATTGCCAACACCACCCAAAGCTACGGGGGCGTTTCAAAAACCTTCCACTGGCTGACGGCCTTGCTCATTCTGACGGCGCTTCCGATTGGATGGTTTGCGAACGAACTGGCCCACGCAATTGAAGACCCGGCCATTCCAACGACACCGGAAGACCTGCAACAGGCGGCCCGGCTGTTCTCGCTGCACAAAACTATCGGTGTCACGGTCTTTTTCGTGGCGCTTGCCCGTATCTTGTGGGCGATCAGCCAACCCAAGCCTGGGTTGCTCAATGCTGAAAACAAGCCCGAGGCATTTGCTGCGGAAACCGTCCACTGGCTGTTGTATGGCTCGCTGGTTCTGGTTCCTCTGACAGGCTGGATTCACCATGCGGCCACCGAAGGGTTTGCACCGATCCTCTGGCCGTTCGGGCAGAACCTGCCGTTTGTGCCCAAATCCCCCGCATTGGCCGAAGCAAGCGGCGGGTTACACTTCGTCCTGATGCTTGTGCTGGTGGGTGCGCTGGTTTTGCATATCGTTGGCGCGCTCAAGCACCATGTAATCGACAAAGACAGCACATTGCGCCGCATGCTGCCCGGACAGGTGGAATTGCCGGAACCACCAACGCAATGGCACTCACCTGCCCCCGTCGTAGCAGCAGTCGTGATCTGGGCTGTTGCTCTTAGCATCGGGTGGTTCGACGGAGCCTACTCGGCACATCCGACCGGTGATAATGCATCTGCCGAACTGGAGGCCGTCCAATCCGACTGGCAGGTGCAGGAAGGCACTTTGGCAATCACGATCACCCAGTTGGGCAGCCCCGTCAGCGGCGCGTTTTCCGACTGGACCGCCGCAATCACATTCGACGAACCAACAGAACCGGGACCGGCCGGGGCTGTTGATGTGACAATTGCCATAGGCTCATTGACCATCGGCACCGTGACACAACAGGCCCTTGGTGCGGACTTTTTTGACAGCGCTCAATTCCCGACCGCGAATTTCACTGCAGATCTGTTCAAAACCAATCTGGCCTATGAGGCACGCGGCACTTTGACCATTCGCGATAAAACCATGGACGTCGTCCTGCCGTTCGAACTGGACTTGCAGGACGGCACCGCCAAGATGCAGGGAGAGTTGGATCTGAACCGAATGGACTACGACGTCGGTACGACACAACCAACCGAGGACTCGCTGGCCTTTGCCGTCAAAGTCGCCCTTGAACTGACAGCCACCCAAGCCGAATAAAGAAAAAACCGCCGAGACCTGAAGGGTCCCGGCGGTTTCTTTTTGCATATAAGGCGGGTTTACTCGGCCTTTTGCGCCTCTACTGAAATACGAATCTCAACCTCGTCGCTAACAAACGGTGCGAACTGGCCCAGATCGAACTCGCTGCGGACCAGTGTGGTGGTGGCATCAAATCCGGCCCAGGGCTTGCCCGCCATCGGATGCTCGCCAACCTGGTTCAGCTTCGCGTCCAGAACAACCGACTTGGTCACGCCGTTCATGGTCAGATCGCCTGTGATGTTCGCGGTGTTTTCACCGGTGACTTCGATACCGGTCGAGGTGAACGAAATCAGGTCACCCTCGGCGACGCCAAAGAAGTCTTCGGTCATGAAGTGATCTTCGCGCGGCTTCCAGCCGGTGATCATTTCGACCACTGGCATCGACACGCTCACGCTGGAATCGGCCGGGTTTTCCTGATCGAACATGATCTCGCCTTCAAAGCCCGAGAACATGCCAGTCGTGGTGGAAAAACCAAGGTGGTTATAGTTGAAGACAACCTGGCTGTGGCTGGGGTCCAAAACGTATTTCTCGGCGCTTGCAAACGCCGAGGTCGCCGATACGGCCAGTGCAGCAGCAAGAAGGGTGGATTTCATGACTATCTCCAAAAATGTTGTGAGTGCAAACCAGTTGGAATGCTCAACAACAAAAATGTGCCGCCCTTGGGCGGCACACAAGACTTATTCTCTAACAATTTCTGTTCCTAAATGAACAGAAATGAAAATCAGGCGAAGATCGTTACACTTCCGCTCAATTGGCCCTTCAGCGCTCGGCCAACATCCGCCGATTGTAGCGGCAACTTCATCAGCAGGCTGCCGTCCACATCATAGAGTTCGACCTGATCATCATCGAACCGTGCACCACCCAAGGTGTCATAGCTGCGGCGCAGTACTGTCTGAGGACGCCCGTTTTCATTCTTTTGCAGCACGCGTACTTCGCGGCGGATCGGATCAAAATAGGCATCGGGGCGCGCATCAAGCACCTGAATGGTCAGCAGGCTGACGCCGATCAGTAAGAATGTCAGCGACGCAGCCAGTTTGATCGGCCAAACTTCGGTTGCCATCACCGCGCCAGACATCAGCCACATGGAAAACGCGACAACGATCAACAACGCCCCCGCGATGCGTGCCAGAACGGTGCGTGCCCTCCAGTTCGGCGCAAATGCGATAAGAACTGGAACCGATTGATCATAAGTCGTGCTGGTCGCAGACTTCTCGAAGGTATTCGTGTTCATCGCGGTCATTTCTCTGTACCCTAGTTCACGTTGCCGTCTTTGGTTCGGTCTGTCCGGTTAGTTCCCGGTATGCAAAACAACTTTGAGCCGAAAAGCGTCAGGAATTGGGCAGCGCAAAGGAAATAGCGCGACTTCACCAAGGCATGTGTGACAGCCCTTGCCCCCCGACGCGAATGGTGTATATGGGGCCATCCTTCGCAAGAGTTATGAATCGCGCAGCCTCTCGTGGCAGGGTCGCGAAGGACGAACCGGCCCCGCCTTTGAAATGCGCCTTGATAGAAACAGGAGTGCACATGCCACTGTATGAGCATGTAATGATCGCGCGTCAGGACCTGTCCAACGCGCAGGCAGAAAGCCTCGTCGAACATTTCGGCACCGTTCTGGCTGACAACGGCGGCAACGTCGTCGAAAGCGAGTACTGGGGCGTCAAGACGATGGCCTACAAGATCAACAAGAACCGCAAGGGTCACTATTCCTTCCTGAAGACCGACGCCCCAGCTGGCGCCGTTCAGGAAATGGAGCGCCTGATGCGCCTGCATGACGACGTTATGCGCGTTCTGACCATCAAGGTCGACGAGCACAACGAGGGCCCTTCGGTCCAGATGCAGAAGCGCGACGAGCGCGAAGGCCGCCGCGAGCGCCGCTGATCAACGCCTGACGAAAGGACATATACCATGGCCGCAAAACCATTTTTCCGCCGCCGCAAGGTCTGCCCGTTCTCGGGCGACAACGCGCCGAAGATCGATTACAAAGACACACGTCTGCTGCAGCGCTACATCTCTGAGCGTGGCAAGATCGTTCCCTCGCGCATCACCGCCGTTTCGGCAAAAAAGCAGCGTGAATTGGCCCGTGCTATCAAGCGCGCCCGCTTCCTCGCCCTGCTGCCCTACGCTGTGAAGTAAGGAGAGACTGATATGCAAGTTATTCTTCTGGAACGCGTTGCGAAACTGGGCCAAATGGGCGACGTCGTTGACGTCAAGTCTGGCTACGCCCGCAACTTTCTGCTGCCCCAAGGCAAAGCACTGAGCGCTTCGAACGCCAACATTGCGTCGTTCGAATCCCAAAAAGCGCAGCTTGAGGCGCGCAACCTGGAAACCAAGAAAGAAGCTGAATCTCTGGCTGAAAAGCTGGACGGTCAGCAGTTCATCGTGATCCGCTCGGCATCGGATGCTGGTGCTCTGTACGGTTCGGTCACCCCGCGTGACGCCGCAGATGCCGCAACCGAGGCTGGTTTCACCGTCGACAAAAAGCAGATTGCTCTGATCGCTCCGATCAAAGAGCTGGGCCTGCACTCGCTGGCGGTCAAGCTGCACCCCGAGGTCGAAGTCAAGATCCAAATGAACGTTGCCCGTTCGCAAGAAGAAGCCGAACTGCAGGCTTCGGGCAAGTCGATCCAGGAACTGGCTGCCGAAGAAGAGGCCGCCGCAGAATTCGAAATCGCCGAACTGTTCGACGATATCGGTTCCGCAGCTTCCGACGACGACGATCTGGTTACGGAAGAGGCCCCGGCTGAGGAAGACGAAGCCAAAGCCTGATCCGGCTGCCTTTGAAAGATTGATTGGCCGCGCCGAAGGGCGCGGCCTTTTTTTGTGTTCGAACCCCAGGCCGTGACAAAGAGTGACGTCAGGCACGACCAGGAATTTGGATTGAAATTATGCTATCCTACGGTCACGCGGCCCCTGCCGCCCCAGCCGCATTTTTTTTGAAGTTCATTTTATTAGCAATTTGCGTGATCGCACATCTGGGCGGATCGCGATCCGACAGGAGAAATCACTATGGCATCCTTGTGCAACTACATCGTCGTGAATGACGGCTCTTTTTCTTTAAACCCCGGTGAAAGCCAGACCTTCAGCGACCCGATCCCTTCCAACCTGATCATCGGAACCAACCGCGCGAAGCCGATCCTTGCCTTCAAAGCCTGGGCAACGCCGTCCGGAGGGGCTTTTCAGATCGAAATTAACGACACCTTCATTTATGGCCCGTCCATATCGGGCGGCGACATTCGCGGATTATGGGAGGCCTTTCCCGGAACCGTCCTGAATCCGGGGATCAACAACACTGTTCAGTTTCGCGCGACAGAGAACAAGATCTGGTTTGCCGATATCATTCTGTGGTTCCAGGTCGAAATTTAACGACCCGCCTATCCGACCTGACAATTACGGAACACTCTGGCACCAGGTTATGACGCAACGAGACCCGGCATAAATCAGCGCGCGGACTGTGTGTCTGCTTGCGGTTGCATTCGACGGGACTATCATGCGGCCAAACCCCATCCGGAGACTACACATGCCCCACTACACGCGCCGCGCTTTACTTGTTGCATTACTCGGCGCACCTGCCCTGGCTGCCTGCGGCGGCCTGGATGGCAAGCGGAGCTCTCGCAATGCCCCTTTTGATCCGCCGCTATACCCCAATGAGACCCCTGAATTGCGTGCATCAATCAACACGTGGGCTGACCATTATGAACTGCCGCGCGAGCTGTTGCACAAGCTCGCCATAAGGGAAAGCACGCACCGGCCATGGGCCGTCAACAGGCCATATTACGGGTTGCTGCAGATCCTGCCCGCGACAGCGCGATCCATGGGGTACAAAGGCAACGCTCAGGGTTTGTTGGATGCAGACACCAATCTGGAGTTTGCCGGAAAATACCTGCGTGGGGCGTGGCTCTTGTCAGATGGCGACCAGAAGCGGGCTATCTTCCTTTATGCCAAAGGTTACTACCCCGAGGCGAAGGCCGCCGGGATGCTGGTTGAAACTGGCCTAAGGTCAGAGTGACGCTGGGTAAGGATATAGCTTGTCATTAGCGTAAAGGTTGCAATAATGACTTATGTAATCGCTAAGGTATTCTGTTGCCATAACCACGCATTATGCCTAAGCGATATACATAATTAGCTTGCGTCAGGCACCACAGTTGACGCAACGTATTCGGTGAAATGGACAGATTTGGCATGTCTTTGGGGAAAGATTTGCCGCCGCAAGGGTTGGACAGGTGAAACTTATAGACTTGGCCGCGATCGACCACGAGGAAAAGTCGGCAGCCGACATAATTAATGCTGTCTGCGATGAATTGGGTTTCGATTACGCGTCTTATGCCACTTTTAACCCTGTAAAGGGTGACGTTCAGGGGTATGCCAACTACCCGGACGAATGGAAGATTCACTATGGCAGCCAAGGCTTCCACCATTTCGATCCGACCTTGTATCAATCTGCGCTCAGCATCGCTCCGGTAGACTGGGGCAGATTTAATCACGACGAAAAGTTCCATTCGGTTTTTCGGGACGCGCATGATTTTGGCATTACTTCCCGTGGCTTAACCGTTCCGGTACGTGGCCCATACGGGGAATGTGGCCTGCTGAATGTGACCCGAAATTGCTCGGATTCCGAGTGGGCAAAGCTGAAGAAACATGTGATGGGGGACCTGCAGATGGCCGCAGTTACAGCGCATGATACCGTGATGCAGTCTGGCCTGCTGGCCAAAGCACTGTATTTACCAGCCCTTTCGACGCGAGAGAAAGAGATCCTGCAGTGGGTTGCGGACGGAAAATCACAGCAAGACATCGGTGATATCCTGTCGATTTCCCACCGAACCGTCGAAGTTCATATGCGATCCGGGCGTGAAAAAATGGGCGCGTTGACAACACCGCAAGCCATTGGAAGAGCTATTGGATTGGGCCTAATTGCCCCAGGATAATCAAAAAAGATCAAAAAATACGGGAAACCCCCAATAGTCTTAGCTCAAATCTTAGTTAACGTCATCCTTACGGTAACCAGACTGTAGGGGGATGGAAATGATCATCGTAATTGATGGTATCAACCAGAATAAGTTTAAGCATGTCTTGGACGAGATGTACAAACTGCGCGCGCGCGTTTTTGGCGACCGCCTTGGTTGGGATGTAAATATCGTTGATGGGCGCGAACGCGACCATTTTGACGACCTTCATCCAGCACATGTAGTTAGCATCGACGACGAGGGGGACGTTGTTGGGTGCATGAGACTACTGCAAACGACCGGGCCGCACATGCTGTCCGACGTTTTTCATTCAATCCTAGACGGCGAACCGCCGATCCGCAGCGCGCAGGTCTGGGAAGCAACCCGGTTTTGCGTCGACACCAAAAAGCTTGGGCGAGGACGTGGGGAAAACTCGGTATCCTATGTCACCAGCGAGATCATGATTGGCTCGTTCGAATATGCCAAGATGGCCGGCGTATTGGACTCGATTGCCGTGATTGACCCTGTGATGAACCGCGTCCTGCAACGATCCGGCAACGCGCCTTACGACTATCTTGGAACTGCCAAGCCAATGGGCAAGGTTGTGGCCATGGCCGCTCTTATGGACTGTTCGGATGAACGGATCGCCGGAATTCGGGATTACGCCGACATTGAACACGATGTCTTCCTGACCGAAGAACAGGCGCTGGAGTTGTTTGAGGGCGCAAAGGCCAAGCCAAGTTCCGCAAACTACGACCACCAGCCGCTGACTCAGTTGGAAAAGTACTTTGTCGAACAGATGAGTTCGGCAACATCGAAAACCGAAGTCGAGTCTGTACTGAAGCTGATCGAGGCGCTTTCAGACCGCTTTACGCCAGAGCAGAAGACCGCTCTGTTAAGAACCCCCCGTGCTTTTGCTCATGAGGCCTGACCCCCTCACCTCATAGGTTAAAGCCACCCAAGCGGAGCCGTCATTTTTCAGACGGCTCCGTATTTTTTATGCCCATGGGGATGGTTGAACGAGGATTACTCCTCGTCCAGTGCCTCAACGGCTTTCTGAAGATCGTCTTTGCTGACTTCTTTGTCCGCGACCTGAGCTAGTTCAAAGACGTAGTCGATGACTTTGTCTTCGAAGATCGGCGCGCGCAGCTGTTGCTGCATCTGAGCGTTCTGCTGCACGAACTCAAAGAACTGACGTTCCTGACCCGGGTACTGACGTGCCTGGTTCATGATCGCCTGGGTCATCTCAGAGTCGGTGACCTCAACCTCGGCCTTCTGGCCCAGTTCAGCCAACAGCAGGCCCAGACGCACGCGGCGTTCGGCCAGCTTGTTGTGCTCGTCTGTGGGCTCGATCTCAGCGTGGTCGTGACCTTCCACTTCCGGGTTTTCCTCGTGCCATAACTGATGTGCGATCTGCTTGGCTTCGGCTTCAACCAGCGACGGCGGCAGGTCGAAGGATACCTTCTCGTCCAGCGCGTCCAGCAGGCCACGCTTCATGACCGCGCGCGATGCACCGGAGTATTCCGCTTCCAAACGCTCGGCGATTTGACCTTTCAGCGCGGCCAGATCTTCTGCGCCAAACTTGGTTGCCAGCTCATCGTTTACTTCCGCAGCAACGGGTTCCTTCACCTCTTTGATGGTGCAAGTGAATACGGCGTCTTTGCCGGCCAGATGCTCTGCGCCGTATTCCTCGGGGAAGGAAACGTTGACGTCTTTGACTTCTTCGGCCTTCACTCCAACCAGCTGCTCTTCGAAGCCGGGGATGAAGCTGTTGGAACCCAGAACCAGCGGATAGTCTTCAGCCGAACCGCCTTCGAACTCTTCGCCGTCAACTTTGCCAACAAAGTCGATCACAACCTGATCGCCGTCCTTGGCTTTCGAACCCTTGCGGCGCGCTTTGAAGTCCTGCGCGGTTTCGGCCAGGCTGTTCAGCGCTTCTTCGATGGCTGCGTCGTCCGCTTTGACAACCAGCTTTTCCAACTCGACCGATTTCAGGTCAACTTCGGGGATCGCGGGCAGTGCCTCATAGGACATTGCGACCTCGACGTCGTCGCCTTCTTTCCAGTCTTCGTTGGTCATTTTGACCTCGGGCTGAAGCGCAGGACGCTCGCCGCTGTCTTCAAAATGCTGGTTCATCGCACCATCGATGCTTTCCTGCATCGCTTCGCCCAACAGGCGCTGACCGAACTGCTTTTTCAGCAATGCCATCGGCACCTTGCCTTTGCGGAAACCCTTCATTTCGACTTCCGGCTGCGCTTCGACCAGTTTCTCGTTAACTTTGTCGTCCAGCTCGGCTGCGGATACGATGATATTGTAGCCGCGTTTCAGACCTTCGTTCAGCGTCTCGGTAACCTGCATTATGGTAGTCCCCATAGGATTCGGGGCGCGCAAAACGGCGCGCCGGGCAAATTTGACGCCTTCTATTTGCCCAGCCGGTTACGTGCAAGAGGCAATGGCCAGATCAGCCTTGTTTTGCCGCCGATTTGAACAAAAAAACGCCCCAGCCAAACTGGGGCGCCGTTAGTTTACGGGGAAACGTCGTCAGAACTTCCAGAGCGCACCCAGTACCCAGGCTTCGTTCTTGTCAAAGTCGACCGTGTCGTCGAAATCGTGGTTGCGGTATTTCAGGTAGGCGTCTGTGTTAATCGCGTCGATCCGCTGAACAACGGCAATACCCCAGGACTTGGTGCTGGACCCCTGATTTTCGAAATCGGAACCGTCGAAATAGTCGATACCAACGCCGGTTTTACCCCAGGACACCCAATCCCCTTCATAAGCAAGTTTAGTGTACCAGTAATCCGGATCGCTGGCGCCGGTAGAGGTATCGTCCCGCGTGCCGAGGGCTGCAGTAAAGCTGAACCCGCTGGGCAACAGGACCGACGCGGACCCAATGGTATCCTTGCGTTCGCCGGGTTGGCCGTCGAAATCCCTTACTGCATAGGCAATGCTCGCTGCGAACTCGACACCGTTCGTGAAGGTGTTCCGGTACTTGACCGCGAGATCGTAATAATCGTCGTCGTCGCTGCTGGAAAGGATGTTCTGACCATAAGCAATCGCCGCTGAGAAGCCGTTGAAATCGGGCGTGTCATACCGGACCCTGCCCCGACGCGCGCCATCAAAGTTGCTGGCCGAGTCGCCAACGGTGGTGCCACTCAAGACACCGTCTGCTCCCCGGTAGAAAAACGCGCCGTTTTCATCGTTCGTAAAAGAATACAAAGCCGTCCCGACGTAGGACAAATCAGTCTCGGCGGCCCCGTCCGAGGCCATACTACCCTGACCGGCAGAGAACTTGCCGTATCCACCTTTGAGCGAGAAATCGACGTGACGGATATCTTCACGGCTCCAACCGTTGGTGTTGGTACCATCTTGGTTGGCTGTCCCGGTACTTGGCAGACCCAGACCGGTTTCGAACCGGAACATGAACTCATTGCTGCCATAAGGTTGCATGACGCGCAAACCCACGCGGCTGTTGGACAGGTCATTGTCCAGCAACCGGGTCTCGGTCTCCTGACCGTCATCGACCGATACGATCACTGGATCGAGCTGACCGTACAGCACCACATAACCGCCGCTGTTATTTTCGTACTTTAGTTCAGCAGCGGCAGGGATCGCCGTGGTCATCGCCAGAACAGCGGCAACCGAGGGAAGTTTCAAATTCACTGTCATTTTATTCACCTTGAACGTTTCGTTTGTGGGAACCGCCAAAAGAAAAACCGATGTGACGGACCACTCCGCAAGGAACCGAGTTAGTCGCGTTTAGGATTTCTGCCTTACGGCTCAAATCGGCAGAAAGTAAATTTTAATCATATCAAAGATTTGGCTACCAAGGCTTCGTAGGCAGGAAAATCTGGGTACAAGTCTGCCACTCTGCCTGATGTCTTTCAAAAGGAATGACATGCACTGATGCGTATACGTGCGGCTATTTCTTGCCGAACGCTGAAAAAAGCGGCTAATTTCCGCCCATGCGTCATTTAGCCAAACTCTGAAAAACCGCTGGTAGTTGCTCGGGTAAGTCCTCGGCAATCAACCCGGGGCCGAAATGGCGCGCACATTCCACATGCAGCCAGGCCGCCGTTTCCGCAGCCTGCATCGGAGCGAACCCACGCGCCAGCAACCCGGTGATAAACCCGGCAAGCACATCGCCAGAGCCAGCCGTCGCCAACCACGGTGCCGAACGCTCATAATGGGCCGAATTGATCGCGCAGCGCCCATCCGGCGCGGCAATCACCGTGTCCGACCCCTTGAACAGAACGACGCACCCTGCCCGCTTGGCCGCCTCACGCGTTGCGTCGACCTTGGAATAAGCCGGGCCTTTGGTTGGAACCGCCTTGAGCTTTTCAGATATGTCAGGGAACAGCCTTGCGAACTCTCCACCATGCGGTGTGAGAACGCAATTATCGTGCAATTGGTCAAACAGAGCCGCAGGGTCGTCTGCAAACGCGGTCAAAGCGTCGGCATCCAAAACCGTCGCCCGATTTGCCGCCAAAGCAACCGGCACCAGATCCCGCGCACGCTCCAATCCCAGACCAGGTCCAAGACAAAGCGCATTCAACCGCTCATCGCTGAGAGCATCGGACAAGCCGTCGCCACCCTCAACCCGTTGCAACATGATGGCCGTAACCTGTGCCGCAACCTCTGTCTGCGCCGCCGGCGGAACCCCCAATGTCACCAACCCGGCCCCAATCCGCAAAGCACCGCGCGCTGCCAATCGCGTCGCGCCGGTCCTGCCCGAACTACCTGACAAGATGAAGGCGTGGCCATGGGAATACTTGTGTTGCTGTTTGAATTTGGGCAAGCGATAGAGCGGCAAACCACCCCATGTTCGCTCGTCCTTCACGCGGCCAGGTGCCTCGGCAAGGGTTAGAAAAGCAGGTCGGTTCGCGCCGCGAAAAGGCTTTGGTCCTAACGTGAACGCATCGTCATATGGTTCACCGTTAAAGCGGCAACGCTGCTTGGAAATACCGATGTCTTTCACAGCAAGCTTGCCACACAAATCCGGCCCTTGCGCCAGAAAATGCCCAGGCTTTGGGCTGTCGAAACACACTGTCAACCAAGCAAAACGGTCATGCAAAGCGCGCGCGCCGCCCGCAGTAGCAACCTTGTTTCGCATCTCTGCGGGCACACCGTCCAGAAATTCGCGAGGCCATAGGTTCAATGGCTCTTGATGCAACACCCGCCCGCTGTCCAAACACAAGCCGGATGGGGCATCTATGCTGACTAGGCGGTCGGTGTAATCGTCCCCATCCATACCAGAAAGATGCCGAACGACCTTGAACAGTTCACCGTCCAAGCCGCGTTTCAGTCCCGTCCCAAACAGAGCGTCAACGTAAAGATCGGCAAAACCACCCTTGCGCATGTCCTTTTCAGTCAGCGGAACAACCTCCCCCAACTCCTGCCACCGATCATAGTTCATTTGCGCATCTGCTGGCAGCTTGTCGGCGTCCCCATACAGAAAAACCTCGACTTCCCAGCCCCACTCTTTCAACAGGCGCGCAACGACGAACCCATCACCGCCATTGTTGCCGGGGCCACACAAAACCACAGCACACCCCGAAGTTTTCGCCAACTCCGGCCATTCCTCAAAAATCGCCTCGACAACCCCGCGACCGGCGCGCTCCATCAGTTCCAGACCGGTCACCTGACCGGACTCAATCGCCGCTGTTTCAATTGCTCGCATCTGCGCCGCTGTCAGCAATTCCGTCATCTCAAATCCTCTGGCGATTCAGTTTCGCTTACTTTTTGTGCAAGTTGATCAAAAATTGACCCGACGCCCATTTTCTCAGCGCCCGGCTCGGGCCGGTATCGCAATCACATTGCCGCCCGAATTTAGACGTGGTCAGTGCCAAACTGACAAGAGTTAACAGGAGCCCGGAATGAAGAAGATCGAAGCGATCATCAAGCCGTTCAAACTCGATGAGGTTAAAGAGGCGCTGCAGGATGTCGGCGTCCAGGGTCTCAGCGTGATCGAGGTTAAGGGCTTTGGCCGTCAGAAGGGCCACACTGAATTGTATCGCGGCGCGGAATACGTCGTCGATTTCCTGCCCAAGGTGAAGGTCGAAGTCGTGCTGGACGATGATCAGGTTGACGCAGCCATCGACGCTATCGTCGCGGCAGCAAAGACCGACAAGATCGGCGACGGCAAGATCTTTGTCTCGCCCGTTGAACAAGCCATTCGCATCCGGACCGGGGAAACCGGCCCGGAAGCGCTGTAACAGAACAAACTCAAAGCAGAGGAATATTAAGTTATGAGCAAGGACGCAGTTCTTCAGCTGATCAAAGACGAGGACGCCGAGTACGTCGACGTTCGCTTCACTGATCCCCGCGGCAAGCTTCAGCACGTCACGCTGATGGCCGACCAAGTTGACGAGGACTTCCTGGAAGAAGGCTTCATGTTCGACGGTTCGTCCATCGCGGGCTGGAAGTCGATCGAAGCATCCGACATGAAATTGATGGTCGACACCAACAGCGCATATGTCGATCCGTTCTACGCGGAAAAAACCATCTGCGTACACTGTTCGGTTGTTGAGCCCGACACCGGCGAAGCTTATGAGCGTGATCCGCGCGGCACCGCTCAGAAAGCCGAAGCCTATCTGAAAGCATCAGGTATCGGTGATGTGGCCTATATGGGCCCTGAAGCGGAATTCTTCTTGTTCGACGACGTCCGTTTCTCCAACAGCATCAACAAGGTATCTTACGAAGTTGATGCGACCGACGCGTCGTGGAACACTGACACCGAATACGAGATGGGCAACATGGGCCATCGTCCGGGCGTCAAGGGCGGCTACTTCCCGGTGAACCCGATCGACGAAGCGCAGGACCTGCGTTCGGAAATGCTGTCGACCATGAAGCGTCTGGGCATGAAGGTCGACAAGCACCACCACGAAGTGGCGTCGTGCCAGCACGAGTTGGGTCTGATCTTTGACAGCCTGACCAAACAGGCCGACGAGTTGCAGAAGTACAAGTACATCATCCACAATGTTGCGCACGCCTACGGTAAATCGGCCACGTTCATGCCGAAACCGATCGCAGGTGACAACGGCACCGGCATGCACGTGAACATGTCGATCTGGAAAGACGGCAAGCCACTGTTCGCAGGCGACAAATACGCCGATCTGTCGGATGAAGCACTGTACTTCATCGGTGGCATCCTGAAGCACGCCAAAACGCTGAACGCCTTCACCAACCCGGCGACCAACAGCTACAAGCGTCTGATCCCGGGCTTTGAGGCCCCCGTTCTGCGCGCCTATTCGGCCCGTAACCGTTCGGGTTGCGTCCGTATTCCGTGGACTGAAAGCCCGAAAGCCAAGCGCGTCGAGGCTCGTTTCCCCGATCCAGCGGCGAACCCCTACCTGGCATTTGCCGCTCTGCTGATGGCCGGTCTGGACGGCATCAAGAACAAGATCGATCCGGGCGAAGCCATGGACAAGAACCTGTACGATCTGCCTGCCGAAGAACTGGCCGATATCCCGACCGTCTGCGGCAGCTTGCGCGAAGCTCTGGAAGCTCTGGCATCGGATCACGACTTCCTGCTGCAGGGTGACGTGTTCACCAAGGACCAGATCGACGGCTACATCGCACTGAAGATGGAAGAAGTCGAAACCTACGAGCACACCCCGCACCCGGTTGAATACGGAATGTACTACAGCTGCTGATCCGATTTGCGGTTTAAAATTCAAGGGCGTCCACTCGGGCGCCCTTGTTTCGTTTGGTACGATCTCTCACACTCGACCCACCCGGTTAGGAGAGATCGCATGTCATCAGACGCCCCCTTTTTTCAATTCACAGACTTCGTGACTTCGAGCGATGAACTGGAGCGCATAACCGGAGCGCCCCTGCCCCAGATCATCGCCAAAGAGCTGTCCGGGCTGGACCAGATGTGCCGCGACTTTATTGCTAAATCCACATTCTGCCTGATCGCATCAGCCAATCCAGGTGGTCATATGGACATCTCGCCCCGAGGTGATCCAGAAGGGTTCGTAAATGTGTTATCCGACACACTGATCGCAATCCCTGATCGACCCGGCAACAAGCGCGTAGATACGTTCCACAATATTTTGCTGGACCCACGTGTCAGCCTGATATTCTTCGTGCCGGGCAAGATGGAAACTCTGCGCCTTCGTGGAACTTCCCGTTTATGCAAAGACCGCGACTTGCTGGATAGCATGGCAATAAACAACCGCTCGCCGAAACTGGCCTTGGTCATTCACGTCGAAACAGTGTTCGCACACTGCCCCAAATGTGTGATCCGCGCGAACCTGTGGCGACCGGAGGAATGGCCGGATTCCTCGGACCTACCCAATATGAACGCGATGATGGTCAAACACGCCAAAATCGACAAAACACCCGATGAGTGGTTTGAAAGTCTGAAAGGTACCGGAGAGCTGGACCTGTACTAACGTCTTTTCGCACAGAGAAATGCAGCGTACTCTTTTCCTGACAATGCAATTTTCCGGGTTTCCCTGATGCTTCGCTTCGCTCTCTTGTTCGCCCTATCCCTTCCCGCCCTTGCTTCCGCGGCACCTTGCGGCAACACCAGCAGCGGCTTTGAGACATGGAAGAAGGACTTTGCCAAACAGGCGAAACGCGCGGGCGTCAAAAAGAAAGGATTGCAGGCACTGGCCCAATCCCAATACGCCACGCGAACCATAGCCGCGGACCGCAATCAAAAGAGCTTTAAATACTCGTTAGACAAGTTCATGCGCGTCCGAGGGGCAGACACCATCGTGGCGCAAGGGCGCAAACGCAAAGCGCGCAACCCACAATTCTATGCGGCACTCGAACGTCAATACGGCGTACCGGCCGGGGTGCTGATCGCCATTCACGGCATGGAAACCGGGTTCGGAAACTTCATGGGGGACAGTCAGGTTGTTTCCGCAATCACAACACTGGCCTATGACTGCCGCAGGTCCGAATTTTTCATTCCTCACGCGATCGGGGCGCTGAAGCTGGTCGATCAAGGCAGCATTACGACAGCGACAAAAGGGGCAAAACATGGCGAACTTGGGCACACCCAGTTCCTACCGGGCAATGCCATGCAATACGGGGTTGATGCCACCGGCGACGGTCAGGTCGACTTTTACAATATGACCGATGCATTGGCCTCAACTGCCAATTTTCTGCGTAAGAAGGGCTGGAAACCCGGTCGGGGCTATCAACAGGGTCAGCCAAACTTTGCAGTCATTCAACAGTGGAATGCCGCCTCGGTTTACCAACAATCCATTGCAATAATGGCTGCCCGAATCGACGGTTGAAGCTGGCTTGGGATTCCGGCAGTTACACCCGATTTCGGCCACATTGTCGCCACAGACGCCAAAAGGCCCTTAAAATGCCTAGGTTTCCATAGCGTAATCAATCAGCCCGATTTCTCATTTTTTTCCATTTTTGCCCAAATCTGCCCCAGATCGCTTGCTAGATTGTTTCCAAACAAAGGATGCGACAAAGGACAGCGCAGTGACTCCGAAGCACAGCTATCACGGTGGTCTGCAATTCGACGGTAAGACCGAGGACGCGATCGAGCGGTTCAGCGACATCGTTGCCAAGACCCTTGCGGACTATGGTCACCTGGTCGAGCGCAAGTCTCTGCAGAACAGCACCGAAGCCAGCATTGTGTCCAGTCAGTATCTGGTGCGCCTGACGCTGGATACTAAGGTTGCCGAAACCGAAGACCGATTCGAGCGCCTCAACCGCGCCGCAGGTCTGAAGACAATCCAGAGACCCATCGTCACCCTGCCGAATAACCGGCTGACGATCACTGTGACCCCGGTTTCCCCCCTATTGGATGACAGCGAAGTTTCCGAGCTGATGCTGGTCGTGATCCTTTACAGAATGGTTGACGTCTGCGCGACCCAGCGGGTCGAATGGCTGTCGCCCAACACCGTTCTGACCATCGAACAATTCATGAGCGCATTTGACACGCTGGCCCCAAGCAGGCCGCGTGACAGAAAACAGATTTTCGAGGCAGTGACAGGCCCGTTTGCCGGACTGAATGTTACTGACGCAGAAGACCTGGATGAGCCAGAAAAAAAGGCGCTGACCCCAGTAGCCCGGCCAATCCAGCTGTCAGATGAGCAGTTGCTCAGCATCGCTTTTCGGACAGAACCTATCGAGCAGCCTACCGATCGGGACGACACGCCCCCCCTCGTCCATGAGCAACCCAGCGATATCCTCCGACTGACCAGTTGGGGATTGACGGGTGCCGTGGCAAGCGTGTCCGTCCCGATTGCGGCCTCTTTGGCCGCTGTGAACCTGATAAGGGGCGAAGACTTCCGCCTGAACACTCAGGTGCTGGTGTATTCGATCGCGATCTCCGCTCTCAGCACAAGCGGGGCACTTGCGGGCGCTGCCAGCGCGCTGGGCATGTAGCCTGGTATGAAATGACCCTCCTTGGAGGCCCCGCCATCAGGCGGGGTTTTCCATTTTTGGCACCTGCTCTGCCGCCAGAACATATGTATGGATCGAGAAAACCACGGCCTGCGTCTCAGGCAGTCGCAACAGCGTCTGCCGCTCACTCCGCAGGAACCGGGCGTGCCCTGGCTCCTGTGCGGCCCGCCGGTCGTATGCACTGCGGGGTTGATGCAGCTCGGCGTCCTCATACCACAGCGCATTGAATCGCCACAGAGGGCGTCCCGGTTGTATCCCGTCAAACAACCGCTGAACCCGCCGGGCGATGTCGGCGTTGTAGCTGTCAACAGGCAGATGGATGTCGATCAGAGGCCGCATGAATTTCTCGGACAAGCGCCAACTGGCAGGAAAACACAGGATGGCACCGGTCAGAACATGTTCATCCCCCTGCTTTTGCAGGATGCAGAAATCTTCCTGCACCAATCGGCACAGTGTGTCCAATGGCTGATCCGGATCGATCGTAACATCTGTCCCGTCCGGGCGAGCGACGTGATCTGTGCACTCGGGATAGACTTGGTTCAGGACAAGATCCAACAACTCCTGCGCAGCGGGTTTAGCACCTGCATCCATCGCCAGAACATCCGAACGATGACCGACCAACAGGTCCTCGCGTCTTTGCATCTGGGCGGCGAACGCATCATCGCGGTGCAACCAGTTGTCCATGCTTGCTGGCTGAATGCCTGGCAAAGAGCGCTTGTTCAGCGGGTCATACGGAATTGAAGTCTGAAGAATGGTCGTCATGAATTTGACGTATCATCAGAATTTCCACTTGTCGGTCAAAAAGCGACGAACGCACCGTCGCAAACCTTCAAGACGTCGGGAGATTGATTCTTCACGCTCAAAGAACAGGCAGGGAGACCCACCATGAACCGACACTACCGCGACAGCCGCAAGATCGACCCGACCAAAGGTGCGACTCTTGGTGATGGTACCCCGAATGAAAACGACCGGATCGAAATTGGCCCTACGCAGCTTGCGTTTTCAGAATGGGAAAAGGCCGGCCTTGCCATGCCCGATCTGGCCCGGATGCGCGAACACCGTTGGAAACGACTGACGCAAGCCATTGTCGACCGTGGCTATGGCGGGCTGCTGATGTTCGACCCGCTGAACATTCGTTATGCCACCGACAGCACCAACATGCAGTTGTGGAACACGCACAATCCGTTTCGCGCGGTGTTGCTGTGCGCCGACGGCTACATGGTGATTTGGGACTATAAGAATTCTCCGTTCCTTTCCACGTTCAACCCACTGGTGCGCGAGCAACGATCCGGCGCCGACCTGTTCTACTTTGACCGGGGCGACAAGGTAGATGTGGCAGCGGACGTGTTTTCAAACGAGGTGCGCGTCCTGATCGACGAACATGGTGGCGGCAACAAGCGCCTCGGTGTGGACAAGATCATGCTGCACGGCCTGCGCGCGCTTGAGGCGCAAGGGTTCGAAATCATGGAAGGCGAAGAGGCTACGGAAAAGACCCGCGCCATAAAAGGCCCGGACGAAATCCTAGCCATGCGCTGCGCCAATCACGCCTGCGAAACCGCTGTGGCGGAAATGGAAAAATTCGCGCGCGCCAATGTGGGAGACGGCAAAACCTCGGAAGACGACATTTGGGCGGTTCTGCACGCCGAAAACATCAGGCGCGGCGGCGAATGGATCGAAACCCGTCTGCTGGCTTCGGGTCAGCGCACCAATCCTTGGTTTCAGGAATGCGGTCCCCGGATCACCCAACAGAATGAGATCATCGCCTTTGATACCGACCTGATCGGATCCTACGGCATCTGCATCGACATCTCGCGCACATGGTGGATCGGCGACGAAAAACCGCGGCCCGACATGGTGTACGCCATGCAGCACGCGCATGAGCATATCATGACCAATATGGAGATGCTGAAGCCCGGCGTGATGATTCCGGAACTGACGGCCAATGCTCACAAGTTGGACGACAAGTTTCTGGCGCAGAAATACGGCTGCCTGATGCACGGCGTCGGCTTGTGCGATGAGTGGCCTCTGGTTGCTTATCCGGACAAGGCAGTGGCGGGCTCTTACGACTACGCGCTCGAACCCGGCATGGTCCTGTGTGTCGAGGCTGCCGTTGGAGAGGTTGGCGGAGATTTCTCGATCAAGCTGGAGGATCAGGTTCTGATCACCGAAGACGGATATGAGAACCTGACCACCTATCCCTTTGATTCACAGCTCATGGGCCTGAGCTAACGTTTCAGTTCGACCAATGTGACCGCCTGACATTTCCGTGCCAGTCTTCGGACACGGGATCAGCAACCTGCGCCTCAGTAGATGCCACCGGCGGCAGGGTTTGACCAAGCGCAAATCCGATCACCCCAGTCAGAGCAATCACGGCCAGTATATCCGGGCGTAGAACCACGCCCCGTGGATCCATTGCAGTATGTGCCATTTGAACCTCCTGGGCTGCACGTTTGCGATGGTCGTAAGATGGGGTGGTGACGTAAATTAGTAAAACGAATATATTTTAGAATATACTTCACGAAATTTGATGCTTTAGGTTCACAGGGCGGACAAAGGATTGCGCTCAATCTGTTCGCTTCACTCACCTTCCCGTGACGCTTCTTACAATGGGGTTGAGCGGCCAGTAGGAAGCACACACTATTGGTCATCCCGACGAACAAGGAACTGTCATGCCCACCGAACGCATTACCTTTGCCGGTCACGACGGCAACCAATTGGCCGCGCGCCTGGATTTGCCGGACGGGCCGGTCCTGGCCACGGCGCTATTTGCGCATTGTTTCACCTGTTCCAAAGACATCCCTGCTGCGCGCAGGATTGCGGCCCGACTGGCGGCGATGGGCATCGCCGTTCTGCGATTTGACTTCACCGGGCTGGGTCATTCCGGCGGGGAGTTTGCCAACACAACCTTCACCTCCAATGTCGAAGACCTGATCGCGGCCTCGCATTATCTGGCTGGCCGCAACATGGCTCCGGCATTGCTCATCGGCCATTCGCTGGGTGGTGCGGCTGTGTTGCGCGCCCGTGCCGGGATTCCTAGTGTCAAAGCTGTGGTCACTCTGGGTGCACCCGCAGATCCCGGCCATGTGGCGCATCACTTCGAAGATGCGCTGCCTGAGATCACGCAGGCTGGATCAGCGGACGTGATGTTGGGCGGACGTCCTTTCCGCATTGGCAAGGCCTTTGTGGATGATATTTCCGAAGCGGCCCTGATACCGGCAATCGCAGACCTGAAGGCCGCTTTGCTGATCTTGCATGCGCCTCGGGACGAGACCGTAAGTATCGACAATGCCAGCACAATCTTCCTAGCCGCCAAACATCCCAAGAGCTTTGTGACCCTCGACGACGCCGATCACCTGATTACCCGCGCATCTGACGCAGAATACGCGGCGGACGTGATCACCGCATGGGTTACGCGCTACGTCAAGCTCTGCCCGCCGGCCCCACCACCTGGCGCACCCGAAGGTGTTGTTCGCGTGACCGAAGCTGATCCGGAAGGGTTCCTTCAAGACATTCAATCCGGTCCCCGGCACCATGCCGTCGCGGACGAGCCCGCCTCATACGGTGGCACCGACCGTGGCATGTCGCCCTACGGGTTTGTGTCATCTGGTCTGGGGGCTTGCACATCAATGACTATCCGCATGTACGCGCGGCGCAAGCGGTGGCCGCTGAAAACCGTTTCAGTCGATGTGTGCCACAACAAGGTGCATGCGCAGGACGCGGGGCTGGCTAACGAAGGAAAAGTCGATCAGTTCCGCCGCAAGATCCGCCTTGAAGGTCCGCTGACGGCCGAGCAACGCGCGCGATTGCTGGAAATCGCGGACAAATGCCCGGTCCACAGAACCTTGGAAGGGTCAGCCCAGATCACAACTGAATTACTGGACTGACCTGTCGGTTCAGCGCCGGCCTGCGGGGCGGTGAATAGGCGGCCGTGCCGCCGGGGGTCGTGCAACCGGAGGCCGTGGCCTGTTCGGCGGTCGCGACACCGGTGGTCTATTCGGTGGCTTGGCGATAGGTGGAACGGGGCGCGCAGGTGGGCGACCATCAGGCGGCCGGGGGCGATCCGGCCGGTCGATGTCAATATCCACGTCTACGTCATGATAATAGTCATTCCACAGCATCGAGTCGTAGAATGGGTCATACCCGTATCCTACGCCAACGGTTACGCCGTCACAGGCCGAAAGCGTCAGACTTGCTGCACCCAATCCAAGGGCGAGGGCTGCGCGTTTGATCAGTTTGCGGGTCATGTGCGCCTCCTCACTGCAGGGACCGGAACGACGCGAACACGGCGTTCAGATCGTCCACATAAGCCGGATCGGCGCCGTCCCGCAGGATCGCAACTGCAATGGCCACGCGCCCCTTCGGCAAGTCAATCACGGAAACTGTGAAGTTCACACCGCGCCCTTTGCGACTGCCGGTCCCGCGAATGACACGCGCGGGCAACCCGCCAATGCGCGTCGTGGTGGTCTCGGACACTGTTGGATCCTTGACTAGAAACCTGTCGATATCCTCAAGATACCGAAGACCGCCCTCGATCGAGGCCACACCCGCAGGCGACACAAAGCCCATCCAGACATTGTCGTCCGTGACTGGCCGCATCCCCATGACCCGGGCCACGGCACGTGCATCGCCCAGCTCGGTATCTTCAATTTCGCGCGGGCCACCGGTGCGCAGCGCCCAGAAGTCGGGTACAGAAAAGCCGAACAGCGCGCGCCCGTTATCCAGATAAGTGACCGGAGTGTCTGCGGATGCCGTCCCACCGCTCAGCAAAAGCGAGGCGCAAACCGCGAGTGCCGAAGCTAATTGAATACGCATATCTCAATAACCTGATGATTTCATTGAGTGCAGATTGGCCCGTAGTGGCCCCTTTTGTCCAGCATCCCGATCTGCGGGTACAAAAAAACCGCGCCGGGATATCTCCGGGCGCGGCTTCGTCAGATTTGGATTGGTTGGAAATTACGAACGTGCGTCGCCCACCATTTTCCACAGCGCAGGGATCAGCATCGCAGCCAGCGCCAGCTTGATCACGTCACCCACCAGGAATGGTGTCAGGCCCCACTGCAGGATCGGCTGGTCCCAGCCATAAAGCTGACCCAGCCACACAAGACCGGGAACGTAGATCACGACATTGGCCAGAACCAGCGCCAGCGCCATCTTGCTGAACGAACGGTCCCAGCCCCGCGCAGCCAGTGCGCCCAGCAGAACGGTTGCCAGAAGGTAGCCAACCAGATAGCCGCCGGTGCCGCCCATCATGTAGGTCAGACCGAATTTTTCGGCCGAAGAGCCCGCGAACACGTCGAAGCCCAGCGCGCCGATCAGCAGGTAACCCAGCATGGTGACCAGACCCAGACGCGTGCCATAGGCGGTGCCGATTGTCAGCACGGCAAAGGTGCCCATTGTGATCGGGACAGGCCACATCGGAACCTTGATCTTGGCAGCAAT
This sequence comes from Ruegeria sp. CDSA034, assembly GCF_059612275.1. Lineage (NCBI taxonomy): Bacteria > Pseudomonadati > Pseudomonadota > Alphaproteobacteria > Rhodobacterales > Roseobacteraceae > Ruegeria > Ruegeria sp. CDSA034. The sequence continues at coordinate 222,176 of NZ_JBXWQH010000003.1, read as the reverse complement.
TGCCAGCGCAAGAATACCTAGTGCCACCAGCGCAACTTGCTTGACGCGCAGCGCGGTGCCTTCGCGCGGGCCAATCGCATTGGCCAGTACATTCGCATTCATTCTTATGTCTCCACCTATTTTCAACTGCAGAAATGCCCGCTTAGAGCTTTGACTGCAACATGATTACGCTATCTTAACCGATATTCGGTGCTCATTTCATAAGATTTTCTGGGTCCCGAGACGATCCACCGCACTGACCAGACTGGCCAGGCCGAAAAATCGTAGACAGCATCGTAGCTGTCGGGCGGGCAATCATGGTGGTCAGACGCATGTGCCTGGCCCATGGCCAGCCGGTGAAAATAGCGGCCGTCGTCAAAATGTATGGCAATCGCCTCACCCGCCGCGTGCCACAGGTACCTGCGCGTGCCTTTCATCTCGGCTTGCCCCGGCACACGCAGCGTGACTTCTTCGTCGTATATCAAGCCGTCCTCGGTCGGGCTCAGGACCGTGTGACCATGGGCCTGCACCACCTGCCCCGCCTGCATATCCAGAATGGTCCGGGTCAGGCTCCAATGGCCTTCGAAATCCGACAGTCTGCGCGGCAGGCTCATTCGGCGAGTGTCCCGTCGGTCGTGGCACCGTTATCATCCACGAACCGGATCACTTTGCCGCTTTGTTGGACCTCATAGCAGGCCCAAAAATCCGAAGGCGGCCAGAGCGAGCAATAACGATCCTCGCGCGCCGCCCACCGCCCGGCGCTGGGTCCGCCCGAAAAGTACTGCGTCAGCATCGTATCCTCGAAGGTCTGCCAGATCCCTTCCCCGTAATCGAGCTTCTGTCCAGTCAATGCAGACAGAATTTCATCCCCCGTCAGCGTTCTGAACTCCTCAGCCGCCAGAAAACCGGGCCATAGGGCCAAAATCAGGGCAAACCGTCTCATATTCGCACTCGCGCCTTGTTCCTTTGTCTGCGCGGGTTTAAACCCCGCCGCAACGCCTCCTGCCAAATCACAATAAGGTGCCGCTGCCAATGATTCCACGCTATTCCCGCCCCGATATGGTCGCCATCTGGTCGCCCGAATCCAAGTTCCGCATCTGGTACGAGATCGAGGCCCATGCCTGCGACGCCATGGCGGATCTGGGTGTGATCCCACGCGAGAATGCTGAGGCCGTCTGGAAGGCCAAGGATGTGGAATTTGACGTGGCGCGCATCGACGAAATCGAAGCGGTTACCAAGCACGACGTCATCGCCTTCCTGACCCATTTGTCCGAACATGTCGGCAGCGAAGAGGCGCGTTTTGTCCATCAGGGCATGACCAGCTCGGACGTACTCGACACTTGTTTCAACGTGCAACTGACCCGCGCCGCCGACCTGCTGATCGCAGATCTCGAAGGTCTGCTGGCTGCCCTGAAACGCCGCGCAATCGAACACAAGGACACGGTCCGCATCGGCCGCAGCCACGGTATCCACGCAGAGCCAACCACCATGGGCCTGACCTTCGCGCGTTTCTACGCCGAGATGGACCGCAACCTTTCCCGCATGCGCGACGCCCGCGCTGAAATCGCCACTGGCGCGATCAGCGGCGCGGTTGGCACCTTCGCCAATGTTGACCCGCGTGTGGAAGAGCATGTCTGCGACCAGCTGGGTCTGGTGCCCGAGCCGATTAGCACTCAGGTCATCCCGCGCGACCGTCATGCAGCGTTCTTTGCCACGCTGGGGGTTATTGCCAGCAGCATCGAGAACGTCGCCATCGAAATCCGCCACATGCAGCGCACCGAGGTGCTGGAGGGGGCCGAGTTTTTCTCGATGGGTCAGAAAGGCTCCTCGGCCATGCCACACAAGAAAAACCCGGTGCTGACCGAGAACCTGACCGGGTTGGCCCGCATGGTGCGCGCGGCAGTGATCCCGGCGATGGAAAACGTGGCACTCTGGCACGAGCGCGATATCTCGCATTCCTCGGTCGAACGCATGATCGGGCCGGATGCCACGATCACACTGGATTTTGCACTGGCGCGACTGACAGGCGTGATCGACAAGATGTTAATCTTCCCCGAGAACATGATCGAAAACATGAACAAGTTCCCAGGTCTTGTGATGAGCCAGCGGGTTCTGCTGGCGTTGACCCAAGCAGGTGTCAGTCGCGAAGATGCCTATGCCATGGTGCAGCGCAACGCGCTGAAAGTCTGGGAACACCGCACCGATTTCAAAGAGGAACTGCTGGCGGATTCCGACGTCACCGCCGCGCTGAGCCCGGAAGAAATCGAAGAGAAATTCGATCTGGGCTATCACACCAAACACGTCGACACGATCTTCGCCCGTGTGTTTGGCGAATAACCCAATCTGATCAGTTGGTTCGCAGGGCCCGGATCGCAGGACGCGTTCTGGGCCTTGGTGTTTTGCCAGACGGGTCAAAACAAGCTATGATGTGGGTGTAAATCCGGACAGGAGAAACACGATGATCCGTATTCTGATTTGTGCTTTGGCCATTGGTTGCTCAGCCTCCGTTGCATTGGCCTGTAGTGGTCATTCCAAGCAAACCCAGTCCTGCGCACCAGGTTCGGTTTGGGATGCTGAAACTCAAACCTGCGCCAAAATTACGAACAGCTGAGAAAATTTTTTCCCATTTGTGAATAAACGCGAGCCTTCGGTTGTTAGCTTTTGAGAGAAACGCACTATGCTTTCTGTAAGTAGCCCAGACAACGGAGTAGGAAAATGCGCCTAGTACTCGCTTCAGCCATCGCCCTTCAGGCCTTTGCATTCGCGCCGGTCGCGATCGCCGCTGGCGGTGACAGCAGCCCGCCAAAACCGACCAACACGACCAAGAAGTGTTTCTTCGGTCGCGTCTATGACAAAGACGCCGGACGGTGCGTGAAGCCGGACAAGACCAACTTTACTGAAGAAGAGCTGTATGACGCCGTGCGCGAACTGGCCTATGATGGACAGATCGAAAATGCACAGGACATCCTGCGCATCATGGATCAGGATGATGATCGCGTGTTGACTTACTGGGGTTTCACCTACCGCAAAATGGGTGAGCTTGATCTGGCGAATGCCTTCTATTCGAACGCCATTGAGGCGAATCCCGACAACATACTGGCGCGCAGCTATATGGGTCAGGGCTTTGTCACCGAAGGCAAAACCGATCTTGCCATCGCACAGTGGCGCGAGATCAAGGCGCGCGGCGGTGAAGGCACCTGGGCCGAGGCATCCCTGCGCGAGGCGATCCGCACCGGGCTGACTTACAACTACTAAACTTCAGCCTTTCTTTACCCGACTCTCCGTAATCTGCCTGTGGAACAGAAACTTGGCACCACGGGCAGATGCAGGACACAAACTCTTTGGTTCAACTGGCACCGGGGACATCAACACCCGCAGCCGACGCCCAGAACGACGCGCCCCGCGTCGTGCCCAAGGCGTTGAGCAACCGACAAAAAGCCGCCGTCGTGGTGCGTCTTTTGTTGAATGAGGGCGCAGATATCCCCCTGGAAGAACTTCCCGACGATTTGCAGGAAAAGCTGACGCACCAGCTGGGTCAGATGGGCCTAGTGGATCGCATCACGCTGGCATCCGTCGCACATGAATTTGCCGAAGCGCTGGACAGTGTCGGCCTGTCTTTTCCACATGGGTTGGCCGGTGCTCTGGACGCAGTCAGCGACAAGATTACGCCGGCAACAGCGGCTAGGTTGCGGAAGGAAGCCGGGGTGCGCCAGATCGGCGATCCGTGGCAACGGCTGCGCGAAATCCCGACAGAAGATTTGGCCACCATCGCTCTGGCCGAAAGCACTGAAATTGCAGCGGTCATGTTGTCCAAGCTGGAAACTGCAAATGCCGCGCAACTTCTGGGTCACCTGCCCGGCCCGGTCGCGCGGCGCATCACCTATGCCGTGTCCAAAACGGCCAACATCACACCCGAGGCGGTTGAACGGATTGGCTGGTCGCTGGCGGCGCAACTTGATCGACGCCCGGCCACGGCCTTTTCGGATGGCCCCGGAGCGCGGGTCGGTGCGATTCTGAACCAATCAGCCGCAGCGACGCGCGACGGGCTTTTGACGGCCCTGGATGAAGAAGACACCGACTTTGCAGCTTTGGTGCGCCAATCAATATTCACCTTCGCCCATATCCCGGCCCGCATCCTGCCCAGGGACGTGCCTGCGATTCTGCGTGGATTGGATCAGGCTGATCTCGTCACCGCCTTGGCTGGCGCCACGGCCGAGAATGACAAAGCCGCGGTCGAGTTCCTGCTATCCAACATGTCGACACGTATGGCGGATAACCTGCGCGAGGAAATCACCGAACGCGGCAAGGTGAAGCTGGCAGAAGCCGAAGAAGCGATGACACTTGTCATCGGCTCAATTCGAACACTGGTCGACGAAGGCGCAATAGCGTTGATCGAAGAGGATAGCGAAGAGTGACGGGCAAGTCCGATCCGGCAAGTCAAAACATGGCTTTGTTTTGCAACGCTTGTGGTTGCGGTTTCCGCCTTGTATGTCTTGCCCGGCAAATCGCAACAGCCGGTGAGACCTATTCATGCCCGTCGAAAAGTCGGAACTAAGCCGCACAGAGCTTAGAAAATACTACATCACTGGATTGTTCATGAAGGGCGTCATCGGGACCTTGAGGTTGTTGCCCTATGAAACACGTCTGGCCACCATGGGCGCAATCGCACGTGGGCTTTCACCGTTGATCGGCTTTACCAAACGCGTGCGCAGCAACTTGAAATTGACCCGCCCTGACCTGTCAGAAGCCGAGGTCAACAGAATTTGCAGCGCCGTTCCGGACAATGCCGGTCGCGCGATTATGGAGCATTTTTCGCCGGAAGGGTTCACCGAACGTCAGCGCACGGCAAAGGTAAGCGGCTCGGGTGTTGCCGCATTTGACACTGCCGTCGCCGAAGGGCGACCGATCATGATGATCACCGCGCATTTTGGTCACTATCTTGCGGCACGCATCGCCCTGCAGGAACGCAGCGGTCAACCGATTGGGTGCCTCTATCGCCGCATGGCGAACCCTTATTTCAACGACATGTATGTCGAGGCGTTCCATAAGACCGGCTCGCCGATGTTTGAACAGGGCCGTCGCGGAATGGTGGAGATGGTTCGTTCGCTCAAAAAAAATGGGATCATCGCGATCGTATCCGATCTGCACGCCCATGGCGGTGAAGAGCTGACATTCTTTGGCAAACCCGCCGTGACCTCAGTCCTGAATGCAGAACTGGCAATGAAATACAACGCCGTCCTGATCCCATGCTATGCGGTGCGGCAACCAAACGGCGTGGACTTTGAAATCGTGCTACACGATCCGGTGCCGCATACAGATCCGAAGACCATGACCCAGTTCACCAATGACGATCTTGAGGCCATGGTAAGACAGCATATGGGTCAGTGGTTTTGGATCCACCGGCGCTGGAAAGCCTGGAACGGTTTGGGCGTGCAGCCCGAGGACATGCCCTGATTATTTGACCCGCGCGGCTGCCACGATCGGGCCGTGCCCTGCCCTTTGCACCAGCACAACTACCGGATAATCTGTGTCGACGGTTACCGAATACGCCTGAGGCGCGACGCCGTCCCATTGACCTGCCATATGCCAGGCCTCGACAACATTGGCATAGTCCAGATCGTGGCCAGCCAGCTCTCCGCGTCGGATCGAGGCATGGCGCATCGGTGAATACTGAATGACCCTAATGTCATAGGTTTCTCCGGCCGGCAGTTCGACCGGCGTCACATCCACCGATACATCATCACCCGAGCGCACGGCCGTCACGGATGCTTGCGGGGTGGCCTTGAGATGTGCATTGATCAGGCGATCCAGTTCCCGCGATTGCGCCCCGACCACATCCTGCTGCCCATTCACCACCATCTGAGGCGTATAGATCATCGACCGCCCACCTTCTCGCGCATAAGTGCGCTGGCGCAGAGTGTGATCCGGGTCGGCATATTCGTCCTTCCAGCCGATGTAGTCCCAGTAATCCACATGCAGTGCCAGGCCGATCACATCGTCGCGTTTGGCCAAATCATGCATGATCCGGTCGGCAGGCGGACAGGACGAACAGCCCTGAGATGTGAACAACTCAACCACAACCGGGTCGCCCCCGGCCAGGGCTGCTGTAGAGAGAAACAAGGAAACTAGCGCTGTCGCGCGAATGGATCTGAACATTACGGGTCTCGGGCCTTTGGCTGGGTGTACTGCCCGGTTTAAACGCAAGCCCGTTCAACCTCCAATCAACGTTTCTTGAGACATGCGACCATCGTTACCCTTAAATTTTGTGTGCAATGGTATACATAACTCAATGAGCTCACCACCTTGGTCCTTGAACCAAAGGCGTTGGTGATGCAGATAAAGATTAGCGAATCCCGGGATCTAAGTCATTTCAGAGGGAGGCCACAGATGCCCATCAAAGTCGGACAAGATACCGCCAAAACACGCCGCAACCTTAGCGTGAATGGCAAATCCATTTCATATTATTCTATCCCCGCCGCGCAAGAGGCCGGTCTGGGTGATTTTTCCAAGCTTCCCGCCGCGCTCAAAGTGGTGCTCGAGAACATGCTGCGGTTCGAGGACGATGGTTTTTCCGTCGCGGTCGACGATATCAAAGCCTTTGGCGAATGGGCACGCAATGGCGGCAAGAACCCGCGCGAGATTGCGTATCGCCCTGCCCGCGTGTTGATGCAGGACTTTACCGGCGTTCCGGCTGTTGTTGATCTGGCCGCGATGCGCGATGGCATCAAAGGGCTGGGCGGCGATGCGCAGAAGATCAACCCGCTGAACCCGGTTGATCTGGTCATCGACCACTCGGTCATGATTGATGAATTCGGCAACCCGCGCGCGTTCCAGATGAACGTGGATCGCGAATATGAACGCAACATGGAGCGTTACCAGTTCCTGAAATGGGGGCAGTCAGCCTTCAACAACTTCCGCGTTGTTCCCCCCGGAACCGGCATCTGCCATCAGGTGAACCTGGAATACCTGGCGCAAACAGTCTGGACCGACACCGATCAGAACGGCGACGAAGTCGCCTACCCTGACACGCTGGTTGGCACCGACAGCCACACAACCATGGTCAACGGCATGGCCGTTCTGGGCTGGGGCGTCGGCGGGATCGAGGCCGAGGCCGCGATGCTGGGCCAGCCGATCTCGATGCTCATCCCTGAGGTAGTAGGCTTTGAGCTGACCGGCGCGATGGTGGAAGGCACCACTGGCACTGACCTTGTTCTGAAAGTCGTCGAGATGCTGCGCGCGAACGGCGTGGTGGGCAAATTTGTCGAGTTCTACGGGAGCGGTCTGGACCGTTTGCCGTTGGCTGACCGCGCAACGATTGCCAATATGGCCCCCGAGTATGGCGCGACCTGCGGCTTCTTCCCGATTGATGGTGAGACCCTGCGCTATATGCGTAACACCGGTCGGGATGAGGATCGCCTGGCACTGGTCGAAGCTTATGCCAAGGAAAACGGCCTTTGGCGTGATGAGAACTACGCGCCCATCTACACCGACACTCTGACGCTGGACATGGGCACGATCGTTCCCGCTATCTCCGGCCCGAAACGACCGCAGGACTATGTTGCGCTGACCGACGCCAAGGCGGCATTTACCAAGGAAATGGCCGAAACCTTTAAGCGCCCGATGGGCAAGCAGGTCGTGGTCAAGGGCGAAAACTACGGCATGGAATCGGGCAAGGTCGTGATCGCCTCGATCACATCCTGCACCAACACTTCGAACCCTTACGTGATGATCGGGGCCGGTCTGGTTGCAAAAAAGGCGCATGAGCTGGGCCTGAACCGACAGCCCTGGGTCAAAACTTCGCTGGCCCCCGGCTCGCAGGTTGTATCTGAATACCTTGAGGCGGCTGGCCTGCAGCAACATCTGGATGCCATCGGGTTCAACCTGGTTGGTTATGGCTGCACCACATGTATCGGCAACTCTGGCCCGATTCAGAGGGAGATCAGTGAAGCAATTGCCGAGGGTGATCTGGTCGCCACGTCCGTCCTGTCCGGCAACCGCAACTTTGAAGGCCGGATTTCGCCGGACGTGCGGGCCAACTACCTCGCCTCGCCACCGCTGGTTGTAGTCTATGCGTTGGCTGGCACCATGGATATCGACCTGACATCCGAGCCGATTGGGCAGGACAAGGACGGCAATGACGTCTTCATGAAGGACATCTGGCCAACCCAAAGCGAAATTGCCGAGCTGGTGCAGGAAACTGTCACCCGCGAAGCGTTCCAGTCGAAATATGCGGATGTCTTCAAAGGCGATGAGAAATGGCAAAGCGTCGAGGTTCCGCAACAGGAAACCTATGACTGGCCGCCGACTTCGACCTATATCCAGAACCCTCCCTATTTTCAGGGAATGGGTACCGAGCCGGGCACGATCTCAAATATCGAAGGGGCCATGGTGTTGGCGGTTCTTGGGGACATGGTCACGACCGACCACATCTCACCCGCAGGGTCTTTTGCAAGCACTTCACCTGCCGGTCAGTACCTGATCGAACGTCAGGTGCAGCCACGCGAGTTCAACTCCTACGGTTCCCGCCGCGGCAACCACGAGGTCATGATGCGTGGCACATTCGCCAACATCCGCATCAAGAATGAGATGCTGGACGGCGTCGAAGGCGGCTATACCAAAGGTCCTGACGGCGAACAGGCTTCGATCTACGACGCATCAATGGCCTACCAGGAACTAGGCCTTCCGCTGGTCGTCTTTGGTGGCGAGCAATACGGCGCCGGCTCATCCCGGGACTGGGCTGCCAAGGGCACGGCCTTGCTGGGCGTCAAAGCCGTGATCGCCGAAAGCTTTGAGCGTATCCACAGGTCCAACTTGGTTGGCATGGGCGTGATCCCGTTCGAGTTCACCGGCGGCGACACCCGCAAGACATTGGGCCTGACAGGCGATGAAACCGTATCAATCCACGGCTTGGATTCGGTCGAGCCGCTGCAAGAGGTGCCCTGCACCATCATTTTCGGCGACGGAACCGAGAAAACAATCACGCTGAAATGCCGGATCGATACCGCGCCCGAGATCGAATACATCGAAAACGGCGGCGTGCTGCAATATGTGCTGCGGAACCTTGCCAAGGAAGATTAAAGCAACAAAGCCCCGGCCAATGCGCCGGGGCTTTTTCTTGGGTGCCAGCGCAACTAGCAGAAATAAGAAATAGAGCGCGTGCAGCAGGCACGCTCCGGATGGCAACGGATCAGATCACTGGCCGGCTTTTTCCAGTGCCGGGCGGATCCTGCTTTCGATGACGCGCTGCGTAATCGGACCGGCAAAGCGCAGGATGATTGTGCCCTCTCCGTCGATTACATAAGTTTCCGGAACACCGTAAAGACCCCAGTCCAGCGCCATGCGCCCTTGTTCATCCCGTCCGATGGCCTCATATGGGTCGCCCAGTTCGGTCAGAAAACCTTCGGCATTGGCCAACTGATCCTTGTAGTTGATGCCATAGACCGGGATGCCCTCTTCGGACAGCGCCTCAAGGTTGGGGTGCTCAGCCCGGCAGGGCGCACACCAGCTGGCCCAATAGTTGACCAGCTTGACCTCACCATCACGCAGGGTGTCATCGTCGAACAACGTTTTGCCCGGAAACTCGGTCAGAGCGACAGGTGGCGCGGGCTGCCCTTCGCGTGCAGATGGCAAGGCATCGGGGTCATCCCGGAACATGCCAATGCCGGCCAAAACGGCAAAAGCGCCGAAGATCAACGGCGGCGCAACCATCAGGGGTGAGATTTTAGCCATTGCGTGACATCCTGTGTTCGAGCTTTTCCATTTCCGCCCGGACTTTGCGCCCACGCATTACGCTGAGAGCGACCAGTGCAATCAGCAACCCCAGCGAGGCCGCATAGGACCACAGGACCGCGTCGGCATATTTTCCAAGATCAGGGATCATCCGTTTAGCCTTTCTCGCGCCAGCAGCGCCTTAATCCGTCGCGCCCGGATTTCCGTTCCTGTGCGATACAGAACCAACGCAATGAACAGCAGCACAAATCCGATGATACATACCAGCAGCGGATAGAAATAAATGTTGCTGACTTTTTCTTCGGTATCCGCGCCGGTGACGGCTGCGGCGCGCATCACGGATGCCCCCTGATGCAGGCCTTGGTTCCAGAAGTTCACCGCATAGCGGCTGAGCAAGGCAAAAACCGACCCCACCAGACACAGGACCGAGGTCAGATCAGCGGCTGTATCGGAATCCTCGATCGCTTCCCACAGGGCTACGTAGCCAAGGTAAAACAGAAACAGGATCAGGAAAGCCGTCAGGCGTGGATCCCAGGCCCACCACGTACCCCACATCGGTTGCCCCCAGATCGCGCCGGTTGCCAACGCGATCAGGGTCATCACGATACCGATGGGAGCTGCCGCTCGCGCAGCGAGTGCACTGACATGGTGGCGGCGCACCAGCCAGACCAAAGATGTGGCCAGCATCATCAGCCAGCAATTGATCGCCATCAGCGCCGCAGGCACATGCAGGTAAATGATCTTGACGGTCGAGCCCTGCTTGTAGTCATCCGGCGTGAAGAAAAAGCCCCAGATCAGCCCGACGACCAGACACACAAAAGAAGTCATCCAGAAGAACGGCAGGACCCGCTCGCTGGTCGCGAGGAATTTGCGCGGGTTGGCGTATTCCCAGAGGGTATTGGCTTTGGCTGCGATAGACATGGGCTCTACTTAGTCCGACTCGTGTTTGTTCTCAATTGACATCAGTCAAACTGCGACCGTGTCACCGAAGGTTGATCCGCAGCACGGCCGCACTGGCAAAAGGCAACAGAGCAATCGTGGCCGCCGTGATCCCTGCCAGCATCAACAGCGGTGTCTGCGTTTCCATCCCCGTGGCGCCGCGGCGTGCGACTTCGGCCCCGAAGATCAGCGTGGGAACATACAACGGCAGGACAAGCAATGACAACAATAGCCCCCCCCGTTTCAGGCCGACAGTCAGAGCTGCGCCAAAGGTCCCGATCACACTCATGGCCGGGGTGCCGACCAAAAGTGAGATCACCAGCCAGAAAAAGCCTGGCACCGGCAAGTTCAGTAGCACACCCAGAAACGGCGCGGCTAGAACCAGTGGCAAACCCGTTGTTATCCAGTGGGCCAGCGCCTTGATCGACACAACCGCCTCAAGCGGCAAGGGCGCGGTGGCCAACAGGTCAAGCGACCCGTCTTCCCAATCCAACGCAAGCAGACGATCAAGCGATAACAGGCAGGCCAAAAGCGCGCCCAGCCAAAGCACACCCGGGGCAATGGTCGACAGCAGCGAAGATTGCGGGCCGACTGAGAACGGCACCAGAACGGTCACAATCAAAAAGAACGCCAGACCAAGGCCAAACCCCCCGCCCGCGCGGAAGGCCAGTTTCAGGTCGCGCAGCAGCAGGGCGATCACAGGAAGCCTCCGTCAAAGTCGTCGATGGGTTTTGGTTTGGCTTTGTTGGGACCCACATCCAGAACCGCGCCGTCCAGACCAAGGTCGATATGGGTTGCGATCAGGGCGGAACCGCCCTGCCCCAGATGGGCACGAACGGTATCGGCGAACATCTGGACGGCGCTTTTGTCCAGTGACACCGTCGGTTCGTCCAGCATCCAGATCGGCCGCCCGGTGATCAGCATCCGGGCCAGTCCAAGGCGACGTTTCTGCCCGGCGGACAGGTTTCCCGCATGGCGGTCCGACAGCTCGTTCAAGGCAAAGGCATCCAATGCCGGTTGGATGTCATCTGTCCCAAAGACCGAGGCCCAGAAGGTCAGGTTTTCCACAACCGTCAACGTTGGCTTCAACCCGTCGGAATGCGAGGCGTAGGCAATTTGATCCTCGGCCCCGTCAATGGTTCCGCTCAACGCCGGCTGCAACCCCGCAAGTGTACGCAGCAAAGTTGTTTTGCCGATCCCGTTTGGCCCACGCAGGATCAGTGCTTGCCCGGATTGAAGCGAGAAGTTGAGCCCCTCGAGCACGGGGATACCCCCGCGGGTGATGGCAAGATCGGTTACGGTCAGTGTCATACCTTCCCGCTTATCTTATTGCGCATAGGGGCAAAAGGCGGGATTTGCCGCAGGGCAATGCCCGAGCCGCTTTCGGATAAACATGAAAATGAGGGGCTACCCCCTCCCGCTCCCCGGGATATTTTTGGTCAGATGAAACGGATCCCGTCAGGTGGGAAGCAAAGCCAGCGCGATGCGGCGGCCTTCGGAGAGCAGAACATTGTAGGTACGGCAGGCTGCAGGAGAGTTCATGATCTCAACGCCTATGCTGGCCTGCTCAAGCGCCGCTCGAAGGTCTGAGGGGATATGGGCCAGATCAGCGCCCGTTCCGATCAACAGGACATCCACATGCCCAGCCAGTGTAAGCAAAGAGGATTGATCGTCGTATCCGCCCCAACCGGTGGTGCCCGATGGACCGGTCAGAACCGCCCCTTCGTGGACCTGGCCACCAATACGGAAAAAGCCGGGCCCGTAGCCATCGACCGGTGTTGCGTTGCTATATGTGATCTCATTCAACCGCATGGATATCTTCTATGCCCCAAAGCGGCAGGCCCGACAAGGCGGCCAGCGCGATGACAACGTAGGCGGCGGTGCGGTAGAGCTTTTCCTTTTCCGGGTTGAACAGCCAGCCGCCCAGCCAATTGCCCAAAAGGTTCGGAACCGACAAAGCCAGCCCCAGAACAACACTGTCGAAAGTCACGCGCCCCATAGCAGACAGAAAGCCAAAAATAAGAAAGTCGAAGCCGAAAAGGAACAGCAGGATCGTAGCCCGAATGACTTCTACCGGCAGCGGACGGGACATGTAGAACAGGATCACCGCCGGTCCAGGCAACCCAGCGACGCCGCCGAGAAAACCCGCAGCGCCACCGATGGCTGTCACCATCGCTCGTCGCACGCGGCCTTGGTAGCGTAATCCAAGGATCAGGATTGCAAGCATGAACAAGGCCAGGAAGCTGACCGCGTATCGGAACACCTCGGGCTCGACCTGCGTGAGGACCCACAAGCCAACAGGCAGGATCAAAGCGCAGCCAAGCAGCAACCGTGCCAGGTCTCCGCGGTCTACGGCGCGCCACGCCCGCCGCAGGTTGGGGAGTGGCCCGAAGATATCCATGATCGTCAGTCCGATCAGCGCCCCAAACGGGCCGAGGAACGGAGTGGCCAGAGGCAGAAAAATCAGCGCGGTGCCAAAGCCGGAAAACCCGCGTACGATGCCGCCTAGCGTCGCTGCAAAAAAGATAACGGCCAGCCCCGTGGGGGACTGGCCGAGAATATCAGGCATCCACATTTGCGAACTGGTTGCCCGCGTTGTTGGACGGCTTCGACCAGTCGCGCTTGACGCCCAGCCACAGCAGGATGGTCGAGGCCACAAAGACCGAGGAATACGTCCCTACGATCACGCCCCAGATCATCGCGAAAACAAAGCCGCGGATCACGTCCCCGCCCAGTACGTAAAGCGAGATCAGCGCCAGCAGCGTGGTGACCGAGGTCATCACCGTCCGGCTAAGCGTTTCGTTGATCGAGATGTTCAGGACCTCTTTCAGGTCCTTCTTCTTGTACTTCCGCAGGTTCTCGCGGACGCGGTCAAAGACGACCACGGTGTCGTTCAGCGAATACCCCACGATGGTCAGCAATGCGGCGATGATGGCCAGATCGAACCGGATTTGCAGTTCCGAAAATATGCCGATCGTGAGGATTACGTCGTGAACCAATGCGGCCACCGCGCCCAAGGCGAACTGCCATTCGAAACGCAGCCAGATATATACCAGCACCGCTCCGATCGCCAACACCACCGCGATAACCGCAGTTTGGATCAGCTCACCCGAGACTTTAGGACCGACGGATTCAACGCTTTCAAACGGCAATTTGAGGCCCGGATCAGCAGCAGCAAGCACCTCGCCGACCTGAGTGATCACGTCCGATGTAACCGCCTCGGCGTCTTCTTGAGCCTGGATACGGATCATCGCAACATTCTCATCCGGTCCAAAGTTTGGATCGAAAATCTCTGTGATTGTCACATCCCCCAATTCCAACGGGGCAAGGGCGTCACGATAGACTCCGACATCAATCTCTTGGGTGCTTTGCGTCCGGATCGTTGTGCCACCGCGGAAGTCGATGCCGAAGTTCAGCCCCTGAAGCATGAAGGACGTGAACGCCACGATCATCATCAAGGCCGAGATACCCAGCCAGATTTTCCATCGGCTGAAGAAATCGAACGAGGTATTCTGGGGTACGAGTTTCAGTCTCATGTCAAACCTCGATCGTTTTCGGGCGGCGGCGTTCAAACCAGATCACGATCATCAGGCGCGTCACGAAGATCGCGGTGAAGACCGAGGTCAGAATGCCCAGACCCAGCGTGATGGCAAAACCGCGTACCGGACCGCTGCCCATGGCAAACAGGATAACAGCGGTGATGAATGTGGTCACGTTTGCGTCCAGAATGGCCGACAACGCCTTTTCATAACCCAGTTCGATCGCGCGCGCCGGGCCTCTGGCGGATTTCAGTTCTTCGCGGATACGCTCAAAAATCAGCACGTTGGCATCCACCGCCATACCAACCGTCAGCACGATACCGGCGATACCGGGCAGCGTCAGGGTGGCTCCGATCAGGGACAACAGACCAAACAGCAGGCCGACGTTGATGATCAGGGCGACGTTGGCAAAGAGACCAAACAAACCATAGCTGAGCGCCATAAAGGCAAGCACCGCGACGAAGGCTACGATGGTTGCGACCTTACCCGCGTCGATGCTGTCCTGCCCCAGTTCGGGGCCGATGGTACGCTCTTCGAGGAATTCCAGCCCGGCTGGCAACGCGCCTGCGCGCAACAGAACAGCCAGATTGGTGCTTTCTTCGACGGTGAAGTTGCCGGTGATGATGCCCGAACCGCCGGGAATGTGGCTTTGAATGACAGGGGCTGAGATGACCTCATCATCAAGAATGATTGCGAACGGCTGGCCGATATTTTCCAGCGTATAGTCGCCGAACTTGCGCGCTCCCGAAGTGTTGAACCGGAAGCTGACCGCTGGGCGACCGTTCTGGTCGAAGGCTGGCTGCGCGTCCACCAGCTCTTCACCGGTGACGACTGGGGCCGCCTCGACTGTGTAAAACAAACCGGTTTCGTCGATGGAGGGGAGGACCTGTTCGCCAATCCCCGGCACTGCGTCCGGGTTGGTGCCCCGCCCCACAACGGGATTGAATGTCAGCTGAGCGGTGGTGCCAATGATCTCTTTCAGTTCACCAGCACTGCCGATACCCGGCACCTGAATAAGGATACGATCCGCACCCTGCCGTTGAATCGTGGGTTCACGCGTTCCGACCTCGTCAATACGACGGCGCACAATCTCAAGCGACTGGCGCACAGTGCGGTCGTCTGTGGCAAGTTTTTCCGCCTCGGACAGTTGAACAACGATTGTGTCGCCTTCAGCCCGCGCCTCGATATCGGTTGCCCCTACACCGGTCAGGGTTTGCACCTGACGGGCCAGGCCGCGCACAACTTCAAGCGCTCGGGACATACCCTCGGGCTGGCTGATGCGCACCCGAATCTCGTCCGGGGCCGACTCTTGCTTGCGGATGGTGCCTACAGTGGCGCGCTCATCCCGCAGCGCATCGCGAATTTCGGGCCACATGGCCTCCATCCGGGATTCGTACACATCGCCGACCTGAACTTCGGCCAACAGATGCGCACCACCGCGCAGATCGAGGCCCAGATTGACCAGCGACGACGGCAGCCAGTTCGGCCATTGCGCCGCCTCGGCCTGCATTTCGGGAGTGTCGATGCCAAGCTCAATTGCGGCCTTGGCATCGTTGGATTGCTCGACGCGCGTATAAAACGCATTCGGCAGGGCAAGGATCAGACCGATCACGCAGACCAGCCAGATCAGAACCCGCTTCCAGGTATCAATTTGCAGCATTACCCTGCCTTTTCAAGGAATTGTGGCGCGAAGTTACTTCGCGGGCTCAGTCTTGTTCAGAACCTGCGCAATGGTCGACTTGACCACACGAACCTTCACACCCTCGGCGATTTCAACTTCGATCTCGTTGTCGCCTTCCTTGACCTTGGACACTTTGCCGATCATTCCACCCTGGGTGACGACCTGATCGCCGCGACGCACGGCTTCGACCATGGCCTGATGTTGCTTCATCTTTTTTTGCTGCGGACGGATCAGCAGAAAATACATGATCGCGAAGATCAGGATCAGCGGGAGAAACTGGGCGATTGCGCCACCTTCCATGGGATATTCCTTTGTTTTGGTGCTGCGGAAATGCTCCGCAAATTTGGCGGGAACCTATGCTCTGAATTGCGCCTTTGCAAGCGAAGGCAACGCTGTACACCGCCCTGACCCGGCCACAGTGCACAAAGAACAAGCCAGGCGTTGCAGATATGTCCTAGGCACCTCGCTGAAACCGGGTATAGTTCGGGTTAAGGGGGACATATGGCAAGGCAATTCAAGCCCTTCCTTTTGCTGGTTTATTTTCTGACGGCCCTGGCGTCCAGCCTGTGGTTTTCGGACGTCGTACTGGCACAGGAAACACCGACAGAGCCCCCTGCTTCTGACGGGGCGGACTCGGACAGTTTCGTGGCTCCGGTCATCGTGGACGGGGACGTATTGTTCCAGGTCAGGGGATCCAGTGCCCTGCCCGCGCCAGAGAGGGCGGAAGACGTTCAGGACAAGATCATCGAAATCGCCGAAGCCTCGGATGCACTGACGGTTGAGGTGACATACGAAGAGACCGAGTTCGGCATTTGGACCCTGGCCGATGGCGAGAGAGTCTCGATCGTCACCGAAGCCGATGCCGAGTTGGATCAGATGGAGCTTAGCGTTCTAAGCGTTTTGCACGGGAACGCGATCAAAAAATCCATCGAAGACTACCGCGCCAACCGCACCGATCGGGCGCGCGTGTCCGGTGCAATTGAGGCAGTGGCGTGGACCATTGGTTTTGTGGCGTTTGTGGTGGCAATCCTGTGGGTGCACCGTCGGATTCGACGGAAGACATTAAAATTTGTCTCACTCCACCTCAAGGACGTGGAAACTGCCACAGCCAAAAGCGTTCAGGCCGAAGCGATCGCTGCGCTGGTACGATATGGGCTGAACTTCGTTCTGCTTATCATCTTCTTTCTCGGCTTTTATTACTACCTCTCGTTTGTTCTGCTGGCTTTCGCCGAAACCCGCTATTTTGCGCAGCTATTGCTGACCTATCTGACCGAGCCGGTACTGCTGATCTTCAAAGGCATTATCAGTTACATCCCCAATTTGATCATGCTGGGCCTGATTTCTTGGGTGGCGCTGTACATCATCAAGGGGATGCGGGTGTTCTTCGACGCGGTCGAAGCGGGTTCCTTCGACATGGGCGATTTCGAAAAGCACTGGGTCAGCCCAACCTTCAACATTGCCCGTGTTGTGGTGATCATGATCGCATTGGTCTTTGCCGTTCCCTACATCCCCGGATCGGATTCGGCGGCGTTCCAGGGGTTGACGATCCTGGTGGGTGCCATGCTGTCGCTGGGCGCAAATTCTGTCGTCTCAAACATGCTGGCCGGACTGTTCGTGATCTATCGTCGCTCGACCTCGATCGGGGACCGCATTCAGATCGGCGACCACATCGGCGATGTAGTTCAGATCAAACTGATGGAGACGCATCTGAAATCCATTAAGAACGAACTGATCTCGATCCCTAATGCGCAACTGATGAATTCGGATGTGGTGAACTTCTCGAAGAAAACAGACGGCAGCGGACTGCTGCTGCACACCACGGTTGGCATCGGCTATGAAGAGCCGCCCGAGAAGGTCGAGGCGATGCTGATCGAGGCCGCCAACCGCACCAAGGGGATCAAGTCCAAACCGGAACCGTTTGTTTTGTGGACAGCATTGGCCGATTACGCGATCAATTATCAGATCAACGGGTATTCGACACGCGGCAGTATTATTCCAAAGATAAAATCGGACCTGCATCGCAACATCGTGGCCGTGTTCAATGAAAACAGTGTGCAGATCATGACGCCCTCTTACATGGCTGATCCGCCTGATCCCAAGATCCCAACCGAACATTGGGATGGCCATCTGGCGCATGAAAAACACGAGGATGCCGATAAGTCGTAACCGGCGCTACACCCTGCCTTTCAGATGGTGCATAAGCGGTTTCAGTGATTCACGCATTTAAGGATCTGAACCATGCACGACATCCGCGCCATTCGCGAAAACCCCGCCGCCTTCGACGCCGCACTTGCGCGCCGTGGGGACGCGCCGGTGTCGTCAGATTTGCTAAGGCTGGACGAAAGCCGCCGGGCCAAGATTCAGTCCGCAGAAACGGCACAAGCCGAACAGAACAAGGCCAGCAAAGAGGTTGGTGCCGCCAAGGCACGCGGCGACGAGGATGAATTCCAACGCCTGCGCGCACTGGTCGCCGAGAAAAAGGCCGAAATCGCCCGGATGCAGACCGAGGCCAAGGATCTGGATGCGCTGCTGACTGATCAGCTGATCCGCATCCCGAACCTGCCAGCCGAGGACGCACCAGAAGGTGCGGACGAGAACGACAATGTCGAAGTCAACCGCTGGGGCACCCCGCGTGAGTTGGATTTTGCACCGAAAGAGCATTTTGAAATTGAGGCCGTTCAGAACGGCATGGATTTTGAAACGGCGGCAAAGCTGTCCGGCTCGCGCTTTGTCCTGTTGTCCGGCGGCGTCGCCCGCGTTCACCGCGCACTGGCGCAGTTCATGCTGGACACGCACATCAACGAAAACGAACTGACCGAAGTGAACGGCCCGGTTTTGGTTCTGTCCGAGATGATGCAGGGCACAGGCCAATTGCCGAAGTTTGGCGAAGACAGCTATCAGACCCGCGAAGGCTGGTGGCTGATCCCGACGTCCGAGGTGTCGCTGACCAATATCGTCAACGACACGATGATTGAAGAAAGCTATCTGCCCCGCCGTTACACCGCGCATTCCTTGTGCTTCCGGTCTGAGGCCGGATCGGCTGGCCGGGACACGCGCGGCATGTTGCGCCAGCACCAGTTCGAAAAGGTCGAAATGGTCTCGGTCACCCATCCCGACAAGTCGGATGAAGAGCAAAAACGCATGCTGCGTTGTGCCGAGGGTATTCTGGAAAAGCTGGGCATCCCCTATCGCACAGTGATCTTGTGCACAGGTGACATGGGCTTTGGCGCGCGCCGAACCTTTGACATCGAAGCATGGCTACCGGGTCAGGATACGTACCGTGAGATTAGCTCAGTCTCGACTTGTGGTGATTTTCAGGCGCGCCGGATGAACGCGCGCTTCCGTCCCGAGGCTGGGGGCAAACCGGAATACGTTCACACGCTGAACGGATCCGGTCTGGCTGTTGGGCGCTGCCTGATCGCCGTGCTGGAAAACGGCCAGAACGCAGACGGCACCGTCACCCTGCCCGAGGTTCTGGCCCCCTATCTGGGTGGTAAGCTGACGCTGCAACTGGACGGCACGCTGGCATAAGAAAACCGGCGGCCAACAGGGCGCCGGTTCAAGAGGCTTAAGGGCGGAGAAGGCTTACTTCTTCGCCTTTTTCTTATCCTTCTTTTTATCTTTTTTCTTATCTTTCTTCTTGTCCGTCTTGTCGGCCTTTTTCTTTTTATCTTTCTTCTTATCTTTCTTCGCCTTGGCCTTCACCTTGTCCTTGGCTTTTGAAAAGACGGCTTCCATTTCCTCAAGCTTTTTAGCGGCCTTTTCAGCCTTGGCTTTGGCCTTAGCCTTCTTTTTTGCCTTGGCTTCTGCCAGTTCGGCTGCGGCCTTTTCCTCAGCCGCTTTGCGCGCAGCCTCTTCCGCCCGCTTGTCGGCAGCGGCGGCGGCGATGGTCTTGCGGGGCGCTGTTCGGCGCGCTGCGGGCTTTTTGGCAGGCGCGCGGCGCGTACTTGTTTTCGCAGCAGGGCGTTTGGCGGCTGGCTTAGTCGCGGCGGGTTTTGCGGCTGCTGGTTTCGCCGCAATCGCCTCTTTCGCGGCGGCAATCAGGACGGCTGCGCGGGCTTTGCCGATACGAGGAGCTTTGACCAGTGCAGCGGGGGTTGCCTTGGCAACAGCTTCAGCGGTTTTGAAACCGTTGGCGGTGAGTGACTTTCCTAGCCCCTCTCCAACGCCTTTTATTGCGGTCACTGCGGTCATTCTTTGTCCTTTCCGATTTTCCCTGCATTATCTTATGTATACCAGATACACGTTCTCACAAGCCAGTGCCCAGAGATGCAGGTCATTTATGTCAACTACTGTGTGCAAGGTTACCGGATTGGTCCTTTCCGGGAAACGGCACTAGCCGCTTGGCGTCTTCGTCCCACAGTTTCAGGTTCAAAGCGGCAACAGCCTCGGGGAATTTGATCCGGCGGGGCGTGAATTCGGGCGGTAGGTTATAGTGGCATGCACGCAGCCGATAAGACGGAATGCGCGCATTGAAATGATGGATGTCGTGCAGCGTGATGCAGGCAACCGCATTGTCGAACCACCAACCAAAATCCAGCGCCGATGATCCCTGCAGCGCCGCTAGTTGCGGGTCCAGATCCGGACGACGGTCCCAGTATGTGTCTTCGAAATTGTGCTGCAGATAGACCAAAAAAACACCCAGCATCCCACCCAAAAGCGAAAACACCAACCAGACCAGAATACCCATGGTGCCAGCTATCAGGTAAAGAAGGCCAAGAAAGACGATGATCGACAAGTTGTGCAGCAATACACCCTTCACGCCAAATCTAACTGTGTTCTTGGGCCACCGATAGCGGATGAAATACGTGAACAGCGCCCCAGCCGGAACCAGGATGAAGGGATTTCGGTAGAGCCTGTAATATAGGCGCGCTTTCCAATCCGCCTTGTTCCATTCCCGCACGGTCATTGTGTGGATTTCGCCCGTCTCACGGTGCTCGAGATTGCCGATTCCGGCGTGGTGCAAGTTGTGATTCTGTTTCATCACCTCGAAGGGCGCAAAGGTGAACGGCGAAAGCCCGTGGCCCGCCCACTCGTTTTGGCGACGTGTCTCAAACAGCGAGTGATGGCCGCAATCGTGCTGAAGCACGTACAGGCGCACCGCCGAAAAGGCAAAGACGACCCCGGCCGGGATCATGACATACCAGCGATCCACAAAGATGATCGCCAGCGCCAGCGATGTGAAGTACATCGCGAAGGTTCCAAAATAGCTCAGCGCGGCCAATCTGTTGTCCTGAACCGCGTATTGCCGAGTGTATTCCCTCAGATCCATCCAGCCGCTCCTCACGTTGGTCAGGTCCAATGGTTGTCAAAAACTGGTGCGGAAGCTCCGCGTGAAATTACGCGCACACAAAAACAGATGCACGCCAGTGAATGCTAGCGCGGGGAAATGGGGCTGTCACGCCCTTCAGCCGAAAATGCTGAAAATTGGCGCAGTTACGCGCGACCTTTGAGATGTTTGGCCAAGGCGCCCGCGTTTTTCTTACGGCGTCCCTTGTACGGGTTCTTGTCCCCCTGTCCGCGCAAAGTCAGGCGGATCGGAGTACCGGGCATGTCAAAAGATTCGCGCAGACCGTTGACCAGATACCGGGTGTAACTGGCTGGCATCTTGTCAGGGTGCGAACACATGACGACAAAGCCCGGCGGGCGGGTTTTGACCTGAGTCATATACCGCAGCTTGATCCGACGACCCTGCGGGGCTGGCGGCGGGTGCTGCTCCAACATGGCTGTCAGCCAGCGGTTCAACGCGGCCGTCGGCACACGGCGGTTCCAAATGTCATGAGCCCGCAGGATCGCGGCACGCAACCGTTCCAGACCCCGGCCTGTCTTTGCCGAGACCGTCACCAGCGGTGCGCCACGCAGTTGCGGCAGCAAACGTTCGAATGACTCTTTCAGATCCCGCAGCTTTTCCTGTTTATCTTCTTCGATGTCCCATTTGTTGATGGCGACAACAACGGCGCGACCCTCACGCTCGGCAAGATCGGCAATACGCAGGTCCTGCTGTTCAAAGGGGATGGCAGCGTCCAGCAGAACCACCACCACTTCGGCAAATTTCACAGCACGCAGACCATCCGAGACTGAAAGCTTTTCAAGTTTTTCCTGAACTTTGGCTTTTTTACGCATACCGGCCGTATCAAAGATACGCATCGGCGTGCTGTCCCCGTCCGGGTCGGCCCAATCGATCCGCAGACTGATGGCATCGCGCGTAATACCAGCCTCTGGCCCGGTCAGCAGGCGGTCTTCCCCAATGATCTTGTTGATCAATGTGGATTTGCCCGCGTTCGGGCGGCCAACAACTGCCACCTGCAAAGGCTTTTCGGCGGTGATCATTGGCGTCTCGCCCTCACCGTCCTCATCCAGTTCGATATCGGTTTCCGGCGCATACTCGACCGCCTGTTCTTCGGCGGCATCGGCCAATGGCATAAGCTGGGAATAAAGATCGGTCATCCCTTCGCCATGCTCGCCCGACAGGCGCACCGGCTCACCCAGACCAAGGTTATAGGCTTCAAGCACACCCGCATCCGCCGCGTTTCCTTCGGCCTTGTTGGCCGCAAGGATCACGTGTTTGGAACGTTTGCGCAGAATCTCGGCAAACATCTCATCGGTTGGCGTGACCCCGACGCGCGCGTCAAGCATGAACAGACAGACATCTGCCATGTCCACCGCACGCTCGGTCAGGCGGCGCATGCGACCCTCAAGGCTGTCGTCGGTTGCGTCTTCAAGCCCCGCAGTGTCGATCACGGTAAAGCGCAGATCCCCCAGACGCCCTTGGCCTTCGCGCAAATCGCGCGTCACGCCGGGCTGGTCGTCGACCAAAGCCAGACGTTTGCCCACAAGGCGATTGAACAGGGTGGATTTGCCCACATTCGGGCGCCCCACGATGGCGAGGGTCAGCGACATGATACTCAACTTTCAAGACTCAGACGCGCCCTTTAGCGCATCTTGTGGTCAACGGAAAGCGTGCAAATCACCTTTGGTCGACACGACGTACAGTGTTTGACCCGCCACAACCGGTGCCGTGGTCGCGCCACCTGGCACTTCGACACGGTTCACCAGTGCTCCGTCAACAGGGCTGAAGAACCGAACATAGCCGTCATTCGAGGCGATGACGATGCGCCCACCCGCCATGATCGGACCATAATGCGCGTAGACCGGACCGCGGCGTCCCGGCTTATCCTTAACAAAACCCGGCAGGTCCTGCGCCCAGACAATCGCTCCGGTCGCAGCGTCCAGCCGCACCAGTTGGCTGCGGTCGCTGATCAGGAAAATACTGTTGCCAGCGGCCCAGACGGTATCGACGGCCCCCTCGTCTGCGGTCCATATCCGTTCGCCGGAATTGGCGTCAAACGCGACTGTGCGCCCAGAATGGTTGCCGATATAGATCTTATCGCCCGCAACCATTGGTCCACCGGTTACATCGACGATCTGCGCCGCCGCACGTCCGCGACGTCCCCCGGCTACTGACGCGTTCCAGCGGCGAATCCCCCCCCGACGGAACGTCGCTGCGACATCACCCGAGCCAAAGGCGAACACGGAAAAATCTGATGCAATCACTGGCGCCGGCGCACCCAGAACGTTTCCAACGCTTGGGGTGCCCTGAATTTGCCAGGCGATGCGGCCGTCCTTGGTGTTGACCGCCCAGCCAGTTTCGTCACCTGCCACCAGATACAGCAGCCCGCTACTGACCAAAGGCGCGCCGCTACCGGTCGCATTCAACCTTTTTTGCCAACGAACTGCACCGGTTTTGGCATCCAGCGCTGTTAGGCGGCCATAGCCGGAAGACACATAAAGCACACCGTTATCATAGGCCATGCCACCACCCGTGGCATCCGAGTCGCCATCACTTGGCGGAATAAGATCGGTGTTCCAAACAACCTGCCCTTGCGGCGACACTGCAGACACCGTTGCGCCGGCATCAAGCGTATAAATCAACCCGCCCGCAACCACGGGATCAGCCGTGATCCTTTGCTTGCGCGAGTCACCTTGACCGATTGATGCGGACCAGATGCGCTGCGGCGTTGCGCGCAACTGTGCATTGGTCGTCCGGAACGCGGCCGTACCCGGGCTTTGCGGCCAACTCGCGTTGGCTCTTTGCGCCGGAAGGCTGATCGGTTTTGAGCCGCGAGTTTCCACCGTTTCGGTATCGGCAGTGGGCCGGATATCTTCTCGCGGCCCCGGCAAGATAACCTCGGGTTCCCGGCAGGCGGCGACCAGGGTCAGTGAAAGGGCTGCCATCGGCAATCCAATACGGGAGAATAGACTTGCTACCATGATGTTCCGAACTCGCCTGTAAGTTTTCCTGCCGCCACCGGATCAGCCCTGTTGGGCGATCAGCGGCTCTGGTTCGCCACCCAGCGCTACAATCAACTGAGCCGCACGCTGTTGCAGATCCACGCCAACTTCTGCGTCCTGGCGCAAGGCCTGAAGCCGCGTGATGGCCGCGTCAACATTGCCCTCGGACACATCAATCAGGGCCAACTGTTCTTTGGCCAGCAACCGCAGCGGAGCACCCGGCGCAGCCAGCGCTTCGAACTGAAGACGGCGATCGGCTGCGGGCAGAGTGTCGCTTTGCAAAAGCAGCGCCTTGAAAGCCGCGATCGCGCGGTAGATTTCCGGCAGATCCCCTTGGGACGCAATGGCGTTCAGGCTGGCGACCGCATCCTGTTCCGATCCGGCCTCAAACTGAGAGGCCGACAACAGCATGTTAAGAACCGCATCCCCACCCGGCGATTGTGTTTCGACGGCGGCAAGACTGGCGGCACGGTCATCCGACTGATTCTGTGCCAGCGCCGCCAGGATTGAATCACCCAAATCCTGCGCCTGACTGGTTGCGCGCGACTTGCGGACTTCATTGAACGCAGCACCGCCCACGATCAGGACAACCACAAGCACACCGATCCAGCCCCATCTACGCAATAGCAAGAACAGGCGGTCCCGGCGTACCTCTTCGGTCACCTCATCAATAAAACTGTCGACGTCGCTCATCCCTGCCCTCCGGGGCTGCATCCTTGGTGTATGGCGCCATGTCATACCCCGGCGCAATCGCCAAGCCAAGAGCCCGATTTTTTACAATCCCGCCGGTGGCCTGCCCTCTTGTAGAAAAAAATAAACCGAACTATTCAGTTTAGTGTGGAAACGATACATAATCGTCCCCACTTTCTAGCATGACCGCAAAAAAAATGTGGCGCAGAATTCTGGGAGTTGTCCTGCATGCGATTGATTTCATTAGTAAACGCCGCTTTGGTTATTGTTGTTTTGTTTTTTTTGGTTTTCGAACGGGATAGCCTGTTCTCTTTCGCCGGGCGCGCGGAAGCCGAGGCCAGCCCTGAGGTTGCCAGCGAATCTGGCGAAGTCGTGGACGTGGATCAGGCGACGATTGGCGTTGTTGCCCTTAGGTCAACCGCACGTGAAATTGACAGCGCCGTGTTGTTGCGGGGCCAGACCAAGGCCAATCGTCAGGTCGAAGTTCTGGCTGAAACCACATCGACCGTCATCTCAGAGCCTAAGCGCAAAGGCACGTTCGTCGAAGCCGGCGATCTTCTGTGCGAGCTTGATCCAGGCACCCGCCCCGCCAGTTTGGCCGAAGCGAAGGCTGCCAAGCTAGAAGCCCAAAGCCGCATTCCAGAAGCCGAAGCCCGCCTGGAAGAAGCACATGCGCGTGTCGCCGAAGCCGAGATCAACCTGACGGCTGCGAATAAACTGTCTGACTCGGGGTTTGGATCTGAAACACGCAGAATCTCAAGCGAGGCGGCGATGAGAACCGCCGAGGCCGGTATCAAAACCGCCGAAGCCGGTCTTGAGGCCACCCGCGCTGGAATCGAAGCCGCAACCGCCGAGGTCAAAGCCGCGGAACGCGAAATCGATCGCCAGACGATCACAGCACCCTTCAAGGGATTGTTGGAAAGCGATACCGCAGAATTGGGCAGCCTGATGCAGCCCGGTGCGCTATGCGCGACCGTTATCCAACTAGATCCAATCAAGCTGGTGGGTTTTGTGCCGGAAACCGAGGTGAACCGCATCATTGTCGGAACCGAAGCCACGGCGCAGTTGGTCACTGGCCTGCAGGTTTCTGGTCGTGTGACATTCCTGAGCCGCTCGGCCGATGAAACAACCCGCACGTTTGAGGTCGAAATCACTGTTCCGAACCCGGAACTGGCCATTCGGGACGGCCAAACCGCCGACATCCGCATTTCGGCCGCCGGGGCCAAGGCGCATTTCCTGCCGCAATCGGCACTGACCCTGAGCAATAACGGTCAACTCGGTGTCCGCACCATTGGCCAGAGCAACGTGGTCGATTTCCAGCCCGTCGTTCTTCTTCGTGATACTGCCGAAGGCGTTTGGGTCGGTGGCCTGCCGGAAACTGTGGACATCATCGTCATCGGGCAAGAGTTCGTGACCCGCGGCGTCACAGTTGAACCCACATATCGGGAAGCTTCCAAATGACCGGAATCGTCAGTTGGGCCGCCGGCCGGGCCAGAATGGTTCTGGCCTTTATCGCCATCTCATTGGTGATTGGCGGCTTTGCCTATGTCAGCCTGCCGAAAGAAGGCGAGCCAGACATTGAAATCCCTGCCCTGTTTGTCTCGGTTCAGTTTCCGGGCATCTCAGCCGAGGATTCGGAAAACCTGTTGGTCAAACCAATGGAGACCGAACTTGCGGACCTTGATGGGCTGAAAGAGATGACCTCGACCGCCGCCGAAGGGTATGCCGGCGTGGCGCTGGAGTTCGATTTCGGCTGGGACAAAACCGCGATCATGGCTGATGTGCGCGACGCGATGAACAGCGCGCAAGCCGAATTCCCCGACGGAGCCGAGCAATACTCGCTGACCGAGATCAATTTCTCAGAATTCCCCATCGTTATCGTCAACCTGACGGGTGCAGTCCCCGAGCGCACTATGGCGCGGGTCGCCAAGGCTTTACAGGACGACCTTGAGGCGATGGATTCGGTGCTCGAAGCCGGTATCGCGGGCAACCGTGACGAATTGCTTGAGGTCATAATCGACCCTCTTCGGCTTGAGGCATACAACGTCACCGCCGCCGAGCTTATCGATGTTGTGCGCAACAACAATCAGCTGATCGCTGCCGGTGAGGTTGAAACCGCTCAGGGAACATTCTCGGTCAAGATCCCCTCTTCCTTCAAAACTGCGCAGGATGTTTATGGCCTGCCGGTCAAAGTGAACGGCGACCGGGTCGTCACCCTGGGGGAATTGGCGCAGATCAACTATACCTTTGAGGACCGCGAAGGCACCGCCCGTTTCAACGGCGAACAAACCGTCGCGTTGCAGGTGGTTAAGCGCAAGGGCTACAACCTGATCGACACAGTCGAGGGTGTGAAACAAACCATTGCCGCTGCGCAGGCCAAATGGCCGCCCGAGATGCAGGCCGCAATCCAGCTGGGCACCTCGAACGACCAAAGCCGCATCGTCGGTTCGATGGTCAGCCAGTTGGAAGGCTCGGTTCTGACGGCCATCGCACTGGTGATGATCGTTGTTCTGGCCTCTTTGGGCACACGCGCCGCATTGCTGGTTGGTTTTGCGATCCCGACCTCATTCCTGCTGTGTTTTGCGTTCCTGGCAGTCATGGGCATCAGCATCTCGAACATCGTGATGTTCGGTCTGATCCTTGCGGTGGGTATGCTCGTCGACGGGGCCATTGTTGTCGTGGAATACGCTGACCGGCGCATCAAAGAGGGCGTCGGCCCGATGCACGCCTATGTCGAGGCTGCGCAGCGTATGTTCTGGCCTATCGTGTCATCCACGGCCACAACATTGTGCGCCTTCCTGCCGATGCTGTTTTGGCCGGGTGTCCCGGGTGAATTCATGGGCATGCTGCCTGTCACGCTGATCTTCGTTTTGTCCGCTTCGTTGATCGTTGCACTGATCTATCTGCCTGTCATGGGCGGTGTTTCGGGACGTCTGAGCCGGGTTTTTGACCGCACATCCGACTGGCTGCGCGCACGCACCCGGTGGTGGGTTCGTGCGGTTATGGTGCCGCCATCGCTGTACCTGATCTTCCTTGGTGCGATGCAACTGCTGAATCCGACCTATCTGTTACCCGAAGGCGCATTCGGAGCAGTTCTGCTTGGCGCCTTCCTGTTCATTTTTGGAGCATTTGCCGGTTCTGTTACGTTGAGTGCCGCCAAAATAGAACGCGCACCCGATCAGCATGTGCATACAGCACGCGAACACACACCCTTTGGCTATGTCATCAAGTTCCTCGTCGGCAACCCAATCATGCCGATTGTTTCGATTGTCGTCATTGGCTTCGCCGTGATGTCAGTCATGACCGCATTTGGGAACAACAATCGGGGTGTAGAGTTCTTCGTCGAAAGCGAACCCGAGCAAGCCACGGCCTATGTTCGTGCACGTGGCAACATATCGCTGGTCGAAAAGGACCAAATGGTACTGGCGGCCGAAGAAATTATCAGCGCACATCCCGCAGTCGTGAACGTGTTTTCCTTTGCCGGAGAAGGCGGGCTGAACCAAAACAATGGAGGTGCGCAAGCACCGGCAGACACTGTCGGTCGCGTCCAGTTTGAAATCATCCCGTGGGAAGACCGGCCTAACGTGTCCGAACCGATCTTCGGCGGGTTGATCGACCGTGAAACGGTTGCCCCGGAATATGACGGCGACTTCGTGCTCGATCAATTGAACGCCGAACTTGCGAAAATTCCGGGCTTCATCGTGGAAATCCTACCGCTGGAACAGGGTCCGGCCTCGGCCAAACCCGTTCATTTGCGCATCAAGGCGGATGGCTGGGAAGAACTGAACTCAGCCACTGCTGCGGCCCGTAAAACGTTCGATGAAACGCCCGGCCTGATCAAGATCGAAGACACCCTGCCCTTGCCGGGTATCGACTGGCAAATCGACGTGGATGTTGCCAAAGCGGGTCGTTTTGGCGCGGATGTGGCAACCGTGGGCGCGATGGTGCAGCTGGTCACGCGCGGGCTGCTGCTGGGCGAAATGCGCCCCGACAGCGTGGACGAGGAAATCGAAATCCGCGTTCGCCTGCCCGATGAAGACCGGGTTTTGTCGACATTGGATACGCTCAAGGTGCGTACGCCGGATGGGCTGGTGCCTTTGTCGAACTTTGTCACCCGCAAGCCTGTGGCCAAACTGGCCGAGATCAACCGGATCAACCAGCAGCGCTATTACGATGTGAAAGCGGATGTTGAGCCAGGCTTGAGCAAAGTTGTGGTAGACAATGAAGATGGCACAGAGCAACGGCTGGCAATCGTGCGCGAGGTTGTCGACGGATCCGAACCTACCGGCGCGACGCTAACCGCCCCGACAGGCAATATCTATGAGCTGGTGACGCTTACAGGCGCAGAAAACGTCGACGTCATGCGGTCTGATATTGAATCCGGCGACGCCCGGATTAGCCTGATCAATCCCAACGAACGCATTGCAGTGCTGACCGAGTGGCTTGAAACCAATCCCTTCGGCAGCACCGTCAGTTGGGAATGGACCGGCGATCAGGAAGATCAGGCAGAAAGCCAGGCTTTCCTGTCCAGCGCTTTCTTGGCTGCTTTAGGCCTGATGTTTGTGATCCTGCTGGCGCAATTCAACTCGTTCTACAACTCGGTGCTTGTTCTGCTGGCCGTTGTGCTTTCGACCACCGGCGTTCTGATCGGGATGATGGTCATGCAGCAACCGTTCTCGATCATCATGACCGGTACAGGGATTGTGGCCTTGGCAGGGATTGTGGTGAACAACAACATAGTTCTGATCGATACATATCAGGAATATAGCCGATATATGCCCCGGATCGAGGCGATCATCCGCACGGCTGAAGCGCGTATCCGGCCGGTTCTACTGACCACCTTGACCACGATGGCCGGTCTGACGCCGATGATGTTCGGATTGTCGCTGGACTTCATCAATGGCGGCTATTCTATCGACAGCCCAACTGCGCTGTGGTGGAAACAGCTGGCTACGGCAGTTGTGTTTGGGCTGGGTATTGCAACGGTTCTGACGCTGATCGTGACGCCATCGTTCCTGGCGCTACGGGTGTGGGTCACCACCTATGCGGTATGGCTGGCCAAGGCGCTGGCACGCGCCACTGCAGGTCGTTCCAGCCAAATCGCTCAGGATATGGCGGTTGGTCACGCTGCCCGTCAGGTACAGGCCACCGAGGTTGTCTGGGGTGATGAGACGCCGACTGCGCCCGCACCAGATGCAGACAAGGATGAGCGTCCCGATCACCCACCAACATCGCCCCTCAAGGCGGCTGAGTAACATAAATGGCGAACCCCACGGTTCGCCATTTTTCTTTTCTATGACCTAGTCGGTGAATACATATTCACCCAAATCACACAGGTTCAGACCGAAGTCTTCAGCCGACGAACCATCGTCGAACGCCCCCCGAATATCGTAGACACATGTGGTCAGACCATCCGCGATGACAACATCGATTTCGTAATCGGGCGCGACATAGCCACCGCGCAGCAGGTTCCCCTCCCAGCTGTCGGAAGACGCAGGTGAGACATTGAACTCGACCAGATCCGCGCTGGAGTCATTCACAACCAGAAATTCAAGATCCTCGGCAAATGCCGAAGTCGCCACAAGAACAGTTGCGGCCAAGGCTGCTGCTGCACGCATTTTCATTAGATATTCCTTTGATTAAGGTCCGGCCAAAGAACCTGGCACCGTGACTTTAGGTGATTTGTCACCAAGGAAAATGAACGTCAAATTAAACCTGCGGGAATGAACGCATTTTTGCAGGGCTGTTCTGCCCGGCCTCAGGAATTACCCTCATGACCGGATCAGGCCGCGTCCGCTTGCTGGCGACTCCAGAGCTGCGCGTAACGGCCCGCGCGCTGCAAAAGCTGGTCATGGGTGCCTTGTTCAAGGATTTCTCCGCGTTCCAGAACGACAATGCGGTCCGCCTCGGCAATCGTGCTAAGGCGGTGCGCGATCGTCAGCACGGTTCGTCCTTCGCCTGCCCGCGCCAAGGCATCCTTGATGTCCTGCTCGGTATCTGTGTCCAGCGCCGAGGTCGCCTCATCCAACAGCAGGATCGGCGGGTTCTTCAGAAGGGTACGCGCAATGCCCACCCGTTGTTTCTCACCACCCGACAGCTTCAGGCCCCGCTCTCCAACCTTGGTGTCATAGCCTTCTGGCAAGGTCACGATAAAATCATGGATCTGCGCAGCTTTGGCAGCTGCTTCGACTTCTTCCTGCGTGGCCCCGTCCCGGCCATAAGCGATGTTGTACCGGATCGTATCATTAAACAGCACCGTGTCCTGCGGCACGACACCGATGGCTGAGTGCAGGCTGTTCAGGGTCACGTGGCGCACGTCCTGCCCGTCGATCTTCAACGCGCCCCCGGTGACATCGTAGAACCGGAACAGCAAGCGGCCTATCGTTGACTTACCCGAACCTGTGGCACCGACAATTGCAACAGTCTGGCCAGCAGGTACCGTCAGCGACACACCTTTGAGTATCTCGCGGTCCACATCATAGCCAAAGCGCACATTGTCCAATGTCACCTCACCACCACTGACCACCAGATCTGGCGCGCCGGGCTTGTCCTGCACCTCGGTCGGTTGTTCCAACAGGTCGAACATCTGCCCCATATCCACCAGCGATTGGCGGATTTCCCGGTAGACGGTGCCCAGAAAGTTCAGCGGCACTGTGATCTGGATCATATAGGCGTTGACCATGACGAAATCGCCGACGGTCAGCGTACCCTGCTGCACCCCCATGGCCGCCAGAACCATCACGCCGATCAGCCCGCAAGTGATCAGAAGGGACTGACCAAAATTCAGGAAGGCCAGCGAATACGCCGTCTTAAGCGCAGCCCCGGCATAGGCCTTCATCGACACGTCGTACCGAGCCGCCTCGCGTGACTCAGCATTGAAATACTTGACGGTTTCGAAATTCAGCAGGCTGTCGATGGCGCGTTGGTTGGCCTCAGTATCCTGATCGTTCATCTCGCGGCGCAGCTTCACGCGCCATTCGGTCACCGCAAAGGTGAACCAGATGTACAGCGCGATGGTGACAGCAACGACAACCAGATACCAGACGTCGAACAGCCACATCAGAATGATCGCGACCAACAGCAGTTCCAGGATCAATGGACCGATGGAAAACAGCAAAAAGCGCAGCAGGAATTCCACGCCTTTCACACCACGCTCGATGATCCGGCTCAGCCCTCCGGTGCGGCGCGTCACGTGATAACGCATGGACAGCTGGTGGATGTGCTGGAAGGTCTCCAATGCCAGTGCGCGCAAGGCCCGCTGCCCTACCGGGGCAAAGGCCGCATCGCGTAACTGCTGGAAACCAACGGTCATCATACGTGCGACGCCATACGCCACGGTCAGGCCAACAGCGCCCAAGGCCAGTGGCGGAACACCCTCACCTGCCAGCCCATCGACAGCGCCCTTATAAAGGATAGGGGTATAGACGGCGATCAGCTTGGCCAGCACCAGCATACCCATGGCTAGAACGACGCGACGTTTTACCCAAGGCTCGTCCTCGGGCCACATATAAGGCGCAACCTTCCGGATCGTGCGCCAACCAGAGCGGCGGTCGTCGGGCGTGGGCGTATCGGCTGAGGTCATTGGCGCTGCTCGTCTCATCACGTACCTGATCTGCGGTCAGAGATAGACCGCTGGCCCACCAAGGGCCAGCAGCAATAGTTCATTCCGGGATGGTGAATATCTGACCGGGATATATCAAATCAGGATCGCGGATCGCGTCGCGGTTAGCCTCGAACAATTTCACGTAAAGGATACCATCGCCGAACCGATCACGCGATATGGCCCAAAGCGTGTCGCCTTCCTGCACAGTGACCGCGCGGATCGGGGGGGTATCTGTTTCGCCCTCGGGCTGGTCACCACCCTCTGCCGCGCGCAGAGCTTCCAGTGGTTCGCGCTTGAACGGCGTTTCAAGGCGACTGACCACGGTGCCATCCGTGGCGATTTCATCCACACGCAGGGTGTAGATCCCGGGGTCAATCCCTTCCAACTCGCTGCGCCATTTACCATCATCGACCAGCGGCAGGTCGGCGACAAGCTGGTTGTCCAGATACAGCCGCACCGCAGACCCGTCCGGCACCCGGCCAGTCAGTTCAACGTCGCCAACGTCAGAATACCCAATCGTGTCCAACGAGACCTCATCCGAAGTATCGGGTTCGGCTGTTGGAGATTGAACCAGTTCAACCCCGTCTTCCCCTGAACGCAAAATAGCAACTTGTTGACTTTCGTTGCTTTCTTCAGCGACTTGTTGTGCAGTTTCCTGGGGTTGATCCTCTGGTTGATCTGCAACTGCCTCCGCCGTTTCGACATCACCGGTTGTCGATGTTTCATCGGTCGTCGCAGGCGTCGACGTGTCTTGCGCCCCTGCAGTTTGATCACTGGCGGCGTCACCTGTTTCCAAGGCAGCTATCTGCTCAATTGCCGGTTCCGGTTCAGGCAAGGCTGCAATCAAATAATCGTCCGAACGGACAGTTTGATCCTCACCCGCAGTTTCCAGTGTTAACCCGCGTGCATCATCTGAGAATGGGATCGATAGAAACTCGGCAAACTGACCGGAGTCGTCGACGGTAAAGCTGTGTACCTGCTCACCATCCAGCAAAACACGAATGTCCGCACCCGGTTCTGCGTTGCCCGAAAGAACAGTATTTCCGTCGGGTTCTACGAAAATCTGGTCCAGAGTCGGTGGTGCGGCAACCGGCTCGACCTCGGCGGTATCAGTCGCTGGTGCAGAAGTGTCATCAGACTGATCAATGGCTTCCTGTTCCTGAATTGCCGTGGTCTGATCCTCAGAGGCGGTGGAATTCGTACTGGCCGCTTCCGTGGTCTGGACTGCGGTGTCTTGTTGCGGCACAGCGTCCTGAGGACCAGCGCCGAAGATACCGGACAGGTACAACCCACCGGCTCCCACCAATGCAACGACGCCGGCAATCACCCCCCAGGTGAAAGTTCCGGAACTTTCGCTTCCCGAATTGGAATTCATTCTTTTCCCTTCACTCCGCAGCGCAAGTGCTTTGAGTATAACACATTCTGCCTGACGGTTGAGCCAATCTATCAATCCCGCTATCACGGGTCAAAACACCATATACAAGCCCGGAGAAGCCATCCCATGTCTCAGAAATCTGTCTGTGTGTATTGCGGGTCACGAAATGGCGCGAATCCGGCCTATTCCGAAGCGGCGCAGCACTTTGGAACCCTTTTGGCCGAAGAAGGCTGGCGACTGGTCTACGGTGCCGGAGATGTCGGACTAATGGGTGAGGTCGCGCGTGCCGCGCAATCCGCTGGTGGCGACACGTTCGGCGTCATCCCCGTGCATCTTCTGCAACGCGAAGTCGGCAAAACGGACCTGACCCGTTTCGTGGTCACCGAGACTATGCACGAACGTAAGAAGGTCATGATCATGAACGCCGATGCAGTCATCGTCCTGCCCGGCGGCCCGGGGTCGCTGGACGAGTTGTTCGAGGCGCTTACTTGGCGTCAGTTGGGCCTGCACGACAAGCCCATTCTAGTCATGAATGTGGATGGGTATTGGGATACGCTGCACGAGTTGTTGCAACAGGTCATCGGCCAAGGCTTTGCCGATGCGTCGCTGTCAGACTTCATCACATGGGTCGACGGCCCCAACGCCGCAATGTCAGTGCTCAGAAAAGTTCTGAACTAACGCGGCTGGTAAAACGGGCGGTCAGAACCGCCCGTTTGATTTCACCGAATTCAAGTCGCAGGGGCAAAGCGCTGTCGCAACACTTGTTCAACCTTGTGCAGCGGGTGATTGGTCAGGGTTTTATCAACCTCTGCAACCACTTTTCCCAGCACTTCGCTGTGCAACCGCCGACGCAGCAGCCCCAGAACATGCGGGCTGGCCACCAGGACCAAACGTTTATAGGCCCCTTTTAATCCCTTGCGGTTCAACAAGTTGGCGACATCCTGCACGAATAGGGACTTCGCGTGGGTTTTCCATTTGCTCTCTTCCACGGCCGATTTCTGGTGTGGCGCCGTGTCAAAACGACGACCGGCCCGGTCCGAAGGCTTGGTCCTTGGTCCATTGCTTTCTTCTACGGATACGACAACCAGATTGGGATCTTCAGCGTCGGTGATATTCTCCATGAACAGCGCCTTTTCCCCGTCGGCGATGACAACCCATGTTCCCTGTGCAAGTTCGACCATTGTGTTCTCCTGTAATGGCGTTTTTGGCCATCCCTCATGCGTCAGGCACAGCTTACCCGAGACGCACCGAAGTCATTCGGCGCGTTGCCTGACCGTTTTCTTAGTGGTTTACGGCTCTCTCCCTCCGCATACTTTAGCTAGGTATTGCGGGACGGCGTACAATAGGTCTCAATTCGAAAGTTGACGTATAGGCAGGTTTTCTCCTGCGGCAGAGTTGCAGGGTCACGTCGACACTGTCGAATGGCTTTTCGACTAAAGTCAGTTTTGCGGACAAACCCGCTGTTCGCTTATCTGAGCACAAAGGTTGTCTGCCAACGCAAAGCGGTATTTTGCTGAAGCAACCCGGCATTCACGACGACTTGTCAGACAACATCTTTTGCACAGTTGGGAAGACTGATTGCTGTCGGAGGCGACATTAAGACCGGCGCATATTATCTCCGCAAAAACTCTGTCAAAATCCTTTCGCCCTATTGGCTTCAGCGATGGGCTTCTCCCCAATCATTCCCTCACATCCTGCTTTAGCAGGAATTGATTCTTGAAGTTCTTCAACCCCGGCATAACGTCGGCATTGGCGATATCGTCATTCGCGTGGATTTCATGCTCCAGAAATTCCTTCAATGCGTCATCATCGTCGCTGACCAATTCAATGATCAGGTCATATCGACCCGCGACCCACAGAATGAAAACAACCCGAGGGTTCTTTTCAAGCCGCTCCGCCACTTGGCGTGGGGTCACGCCAACAGCCACATTCAACCCAATCATCGCGTCGGTTGTGTACTCTGTGGCCACGGGATCCGACATCGCGACGATCCGCAACATGTTATTGTCTCGCAGACCGCTCACCCTGTTGCGGATGGTTCCTTCGGACACGTTCAACTGCTGCGCAATCTCCGAAAAGGCCATCCGGCCATCTTGCTGCAACAGCCGGATGATCTGTTGGTTCAAGTCATCCTTTGGGGACCTAATGCTCTGTGCGGTGGCGCGCACGTTTGATTGCTTTTTGACTGCCATATACCTGATGCTCGATTGCTGCATTCGTAGCTGAGACTAGGTGAGGACATCGAAATCCGCAATTCTCCGCTAAGAAATCTGTGGCAGGAAGTGCAGAAAACGACATCCTTTGCCCTCGACACCGCAGATTCCAAGGACGGTGACGCGGGCCTATTGTCAAATTTTCTGTAAAATCCCGTTGGAATTGCGACTCTCGCAATCCACACGACCTCGTTATTCGAAATTCGTACCATCATGCCGTTTTTTGACCAGATCATTTCCGATTCTTGTCCCAAAATTCCAATTAATCGCGGAAATCGAAATATCGCTAGACGAAAAATGCGATATTCGCAGTCGAAACCTCAAGGCCCGGCGCGGCGGGACAAAGTCGGCAAGTAGGAAGACCGCGAGAAACGGAAAAACCATGCGCCTGTCGTTGGACCGACAGGTACAGGTGGCAGTGTCGAAGGGAGGACAAATGACAATTGCCGAGGATAGAGCCCAGGCTATTGGAGGGCCTCAGCACGGGCTGACCGCCGGGGCGTATCGCAGCGAAGAGTTCTGGCAGCAGGAATGCCGGACGGTTCTGGCCAAGAACTGGGTGTTCATCGGGTTTGCCCATCAGATATCCAACCCAGGCGATGCGCATCCTGTCACTTGCGCCGACTTGCCACTGCTGGCAGTGCGCGGTCGTGATGGCGACATCCAGGTGTTTCACAATGTTTGCCTGCACCGCTGCATGACATTGGTCGACAAACCCAAGAATGTCGGCAAGCTGATCCGCTGCCCCTATCATGCATGGGCCTATGATCTGGATGGACGCCTGCGGGCTGCACCGCATTTTGCCGGAACCGGAAGGCAGGAGTTCGACGGTTTTGACATCAAAGAGCACCGGCTGAAACCCGTACGGACCCATGTCTGGCATGATTGGATTTTCGTCAATCTGGATGGGAACGCGCCTGATTTCGAAGACTATGCCGCGCCTTTGATCAGCCGGCTGGAGGGGATGGATTTCACCAGAGTGGAACCAATTGGCCTGCTCGATTTTGGTGAGATTGGCACCAACTGGAAGCTGATCATGGAGAACTTTATCGAGCCCTACCACGTCCAGTTTGTACATGCCTCAACCACCGATCAGCCGTTGGAAAACCACTATACCCTCATCGACGGAAACTGCATCGGCAGCGCGGTGGACCTGAACGAAGAACTAGGCACATCCGGCAGTCTGGGCGTCAGCTCTCGATATCTGACACTGTACCCCAACTTCATTCTGGGTCGCTATTTCCCTGATCAACTAGGCGTCTATCTGAACGTACCCATCGGCCCCGGAAAAATGCGCCAGTACCGAGCACTTTACACGACAGAAGGCCAGGAACTGAGCGCCGATGAAATACAAGCCCTCAGAAACCTTTGGTGGGATGTCCACAAGGAAGATCACGAGATGGTTGAACGCATGTTTGAGGGCCGCAAATCCCCGGTCGCCGAGGATGGAGGCCTGTTGTCGCCCGCTTGGGAAGACAGCGTGCGCGCCTTTCAGGATCTGATCGAGCGCGACGTAGCTGGTGCCTAAGCAAGAAGGAACAATAACGATGAACAAGTCCATATCCAAAGGGTTTCGTCTGGCCCATACGATGATGCGGGTCACAGATATGGAGAAGTCACTGGATTTCTATTGCGGAATTCTGGGTATGGAAGTGCAGCGGCGCACGGACTACCCCGAAGGCAAATTCACCAATACCTTTATCGGCTATGGGCCCGAGGCCGAGTTTCCAACGCTGGAGCTGACCGCCAATTGGGATCAGGGCACGCCTTATGACAAAGGCGACGGCTGGGGCCACATCTGCATCGAAACGCCAGATGTTTATGCCGCGTGCGAACAGCTGGCTGCGGCCGGGGTAAACATCACCCGCCCACCGGGGCCAATGAAAAACGGCACAAGGGTCATCGCCTTTTGCGAGGACCCTGACGGTTACAAGGTCGAATTGAACGAATCCATACTGAAACACCTGGCACAGGAAGGCTGACCAAATGGGTGACACACCTCAACTTTTCAAATTCGATCTGGTTCAAAACCGCTACGACTCGATGGGGGACAGCGACACTTACATCAAACCGATGGTGACCAGCGAATTCAGCAAGTCCATGTGCGGCGGTATCAACGTTCTGAACAACATCAAGGTGCCGTGGGATCTGACCTGCGACGAGATCATTTATTGCCTTGAGGGTACATTCCGACTGGTTTGCGATGGCAAAAGCTATGTTTGCAATCGTGGTGATGTGCTGTTTGTCCCGAAGGACAACCACATTTCCTACGAGTCGGACGGCAAATGCGTGATCTTCTATGCCGCCTACCCTCACAACTGGAAACAGCTTGCCGGGATCACGCAGGTTCCGGGCATCGATCCTGACGATTTTGTCCCCGGCTGAACATCTTAACCGCTGAGCGACAGAACAAACGAAACCAGCACCAACACTGAGGGATCACCCTCGGTGAACCAAATCTGATTGCCATTCGATGGGAGGACGCCGAATGCCCAAGGATAATGCCAGCACCCGCATCTACTACGAGACTTTCCATGACGCTGTCGAGCGTAACCGCCCGCGTATCGCAGAGGTACGGCAACGTCTGGAGGAGGCTGGCGTCAAATACGTGATGGCCGCCTGGATTGACCTGCACGGTATTCCAAAAACAAAACCCGTACCGATGAGTGATTTTGAACCGCTATGCCTTGGAAAAGGCCCGCAATTCGCGGTGCATTCGATTTCGTACGTGCCCGAGCTAAGCCCCGCCGACAGCGATCAGGTGGTGGTTCCGGATCTCGATGCCGTCTACGTCTGTCCGTGGGACACATCGATGGCGATCATCTTCTCGGATCTCTACTGGGAAGACGCACCCTATAATGTCTGCCCGCGTCAGGCCCTGAAACGCGCCATGCACGAGGCCGCGCTGGAAGGGTACACTGGTTACGCCGGGGTAGAACCCGAGTTTATCGTGATGAAATATGACGACGCCGGGCAGCCCGTTAAGGCATTTGACAATGACCCTGCAGATGGGCTTCGTCCGCGTCGTCAGGCATTTGGCTATGATGTTGAGTATTCCATCGACTCGATGCCATTCCTAAAAACCCTGATCGACATCATCGAAGGATTAGGCTGGAACCTGCATGACGTGGTGGCCGAGGGTGCGTACTCCCAGTTTGAGCTTGATTTCCACTACACCAACCTGCTGGAGATGTCCGACCGGTTGGCTTTTCTGCGCATCACGTTGAAAGAGGTGGCCAAGCAGCATGGGCTGTTTGTGACCTTCATGCCAAAGCCAACTGTGGGGGACTGGCGGTCCGGGGCGCATATCAACCTGTCGATGCAGCATGAAAGTCGCCCTGGCGAAAACATTTTTGAGACACCCGATGGCAACTGGAGCGACGAGAGCCGCTGGGCAGTAGGCGGATTGATGCAGCACGCCGAAGCGATCACCGCAATCACCTGTCCGACAGTGAATTCCTATAACGGGTTGGTGCCGCGCGTTGGCGGTTTTGAAGGCGGCACTGTCACCTGGGCTCCGACCAATATCACATATGGCTTCAACAATCGCTCGGCCCAGTTCCGCCTGCCACAGAGCCGCCACTGCATCGAAAACCGTGCCTGCGACATGACCATGAATGTCTATCTGGCAATGGCGATGCATCTGAGCTGTAGTGTTAAGGGCATCAAAGAAAAGACCGACCCGGGCGAACCAACAGATTTTGATCTTTATTCTAAGACCGAAGCTGAACTTGCCGAACTCGGAATCCACCGATTGCCGCGAACGCTCTATAACGCGATTGAGGCTTTGCGTGGCGATGCCATGGCGGAACATGTGATGGGCCCGGTGATGCGTAGTTCTTATCTCGAATATAAAAACGATGAGTGGGAGCGGTATCACCAATCGGTCACCGATTGGGAAGTGCAGGAATATCTGCGGCTCTACTAAGACAGGAAAGGATCGGGTGGTGCCAGATTTTGAGATTTACGAGCTGGGCGACTTTCCGCTTTTGTCGGGCAAGGTATTGAAGGATGCCAAGCTTGCCTATCAGACCTACGGTACAATGTCGGCCGCCCGTGACAACGTCATCGTTCTGCCCACCTTTTATACTGGCACTAATTCCCGTAACGAGGGGTTCTTTGGCCCAGGTCGCGCGATTGATCCAAGCCGCCATTTTATCGTCAGCCCGAACCTGTTCGGCAATGGTCGCTCATCGTCGCCATCGAATACGCCTGCGCCGCAGGACGGCCCGCGATTTCCGCTGGTGCAGATGTGGGACAACATCGCTGCCCAGCATCGGTTGATCCATGATCACCTGGGGATCGAGAAAATCGCCCTAGTCGCTGGCTGGTCAATGGCGGGCTGCCAATCCTACCAGTGGGCGGCGCAATACCCGGACATGGTCCAAGCGATCCTGCCTTTCTGCGCCTCGGCCAAGACCTCATCGCATAATTTTGTCTTCCTCGAAGGGGTCAAGGCCGCCCTTTGTGCGGATCAGAATTGGAACGGCGGTAATTATGACAGCCCACCCGAGGCCGGGCTTAGCGCCTTTGGCCGGGTTTATGCAGGCTGGGCCTTCTCTCAGACCTTCTATCGCGAGGGGCTATATCGGCAGCTGGGATTCCAATCGATAGAAGAGCTGATGCAGGATTGGGAGCAGGACCATGTGCAGGGCTGGGATGCCAACAACTTACTGGCAAAGCTTGCCACTTGGCAGGCAGGCGACATCTCAGCCGGGCCGCTTTACAATGAAGATTTTGAACTGGCGCTAGGTGCCATCAAGGCTCGTGCCATTCTGATGCCTTGTACTCAGGATCTATATTTCCCTCCCGAGGACAACGAAATTGAGGCCCACCACATACCTCGCGCCGTCTTCCGCCCTTACAATTCCCCTTGGGGCCATTGCGCTGCCAATCCAGGCAATGACAAAGGTTTCACTGCGCAGCTAGATGCAAATATTCGGGAACTTTTAGAAGATTAACACTTGGTGAATAACTGGGGGCCGTACGCATTCACTATTTACCGATATTTTTCGTGAAACGAGGGGCGGCAACGCGGCAACTGGAACGCAAACATGTTGGTTTAGGTATAGCTCTACTTTGGTTTGTTCGATCAACTTTTTAAAGTCCGCTTTACCGCACACAGCAGACGCCAATACCAGTCACAGCATTCGAAACTTTGGGCTCACTGCTGCCATTCGACGCCGATTGCAAAACGCCGCATCACCTTCAGAAACACCCATCTAAATAAAAAAGACCTGCCGACGTCACCGCCAGCAGGCCCTTGATAAACCCTTATCGGGTCAACAATCACATCCGCGATGCAACGTTTTCCCAGTTCACCAGATTGTCGAGGAAGTTCGACAGGTAAGCCGGACGCTTGTTACGGAAATCGATGTAGTAGCTGTGCTCCCAAACGTCACAGCCCAGCAGTGCTGTCTGACCAAAGCACAGCGGGTTAACGCCGTTTTCAGTCTTGGTTACAGCCAGCGAGCCGTCTGCGTTTTTGACCAGCCACGCCCAGCCCGAACCGAACTGACCAGCACCAGCCGCACTGAACTGCGACTTGAACTCGTCAACCGAGCCAAAGCTCTCGGTCAAGGCTTTTTCCAGGTCACCGGGCATTGCGTTGCCGCCGGGGCCCATCATTTCCCAGAACTGGTTGTGGTTCCACAGCTGGCTGATGTTGTTGAAGATGCCGTTTTGCGCGACGGCATTTGCGTCGTAGGTGCCAACGATGATCTCTTCCAGCGACTTGCCGTCCCACTCGGTGCCAGCGATCAGCTTGTTGCCGTTGTCGACATAGGCCTTGTGGTGCAGGTCGTGGTGATATTCCAGTGTTTCCGCGGACATACCCTTGGCTGCCAGCGCGTCATGTGCATAAGGAAGATCAGGAAGTTCAAAAGCCATATCGGCCCCCTGTTAAAAATGTAAGTTGCGGTTCCCAAGGTTAAATGCTTTGGCAGCCGCCGCAGGTCAAGAGCCGAGACAAGAAAACCCGGAGGCAGGCGATGCTTACACAGGCGCGCAAGATGTTTTACCGCGCCCGCGGATACTATGCGGGCCAGTTGAATGGCGAGCCGTTTCGGCTGGACCCTTATCATTCGAAATTTTGGCGCAAGGCGTCTGATGGCAAGTGGGAGCCTGAAACCTTCGCGGTACTCGACAAGTATCTGTCGGCAGATCGGGATTATCTGGACATCGGCGCGTGGATTGGCCCCACGGTCCTGTACGGTGCCCGCAAGGCGCGGCACGTCTGGTGTTTCGAACCGGACCCAACGGCCTTTCGGCATCTGGCCTGGAACCTCGACCTGAACGACATCCGCAACGTTTCGGCCTTTGGCGTGGCGTTGTCGGACCAGTTCGGAGTGGCCCGTATGGCGTCGGTGCGCGGCGAGCCGGGGGATTCCACCAGCTCACTTTTGCATGACGGAACGCATGGCAACGACGCCTTGACGATCGCATGGGACCAGTTCGAGGCCGCGAATGACCTGTCGGGTATCTCTCTGGTCAAGATGGATATTGAAGGGGCTGAGTTTTTTGTGCTGCCAACGATCCTGCCCTGGTTGAAACGGACGCGACCTACTCTGTACCTCTCACTCCACTCACCGCTTTTGCCCGAAGAGGACAGACATCAGCGGACCTCAGACCTGCTGAGCAGTCTCTCCTTTTATTCTGAAATTACTGACGAAACCGGACGCCAGCTGGATGTTCAGAAAGCGCTCAGCCCAACGGAAATGACACGGTACCGTACGGTTTTGTTTACTGGCTAGTAATGCGGCCATTAGCCCTGTCGAAGTAGGTGTTTCCACACTTGCAACCCAAGCGTGAGCTTGTTGAAGTGAACCCACGGAATAGTTTCAAGGATAACAAAAATGAAAGCTTCGCTTACGGCGATTGCTGCGATGATCGTTTCCGCGCAATCAGTTTTAGCTGGCACCGTCGAATACAAATGCGAAATCACGAAGTCGGACGGCCATGGCTGGATCGCGCCAGTTTTGCGCTCACAGACGTTGCCGACAATCCTTATGGATCCGGAGTTTGC
This sequence comes from Ruegeria sp. CDSA034, assembly GCF_059612275.1. Taxonomy (NCBI): domain Bacteria; kingdom Pseudomonadati; phylum Pseudomonadota; class Alphaproteobacteria; order Rhodobacterales; family Roseobacteraceae; genus Ruegeria; species Ruegeria sp. CDSA034. Next base: position 179,112 of record NZ_JBXWQH010000003.1, on the reverse strand, counting down.
AGCGTACTCACCGGGTAAAGAAAGCCCCGGCTTAGCCGAGGCTTTTCTGTTCACTTCGGTTCAGTAAACCCCAACTTCGCTGCCGGGCTGCGCCGCAACTTTAAGCAACTTGAACACGTAGTCTGCGGCCGACCGGAAACAGACAACGCGGAAGGTTTCAGCGTCGTCCATCCAGAACGCCCCTGCCACCTGCGCCAAGCGCGAGCGGCGGATCTGACCTGGTTGAAATGCCTCCGCCGACAGCTCGACCGGGGCAAGCTTGCCCAGCACCTCACGCGCATTGCCGCCCGAGATACGGAACACCGCGCGGGCGTCCGAGACGTTGACGGCCAACGCGTGTGTACCGCTCAGCGCGTTGGTCATGGCCGCCAGTTTGGCCTCAACCTCGGCGTAGGGAACAAGCACCAGTAATTCATCGGTGGACATCCAGCAAACGCCGGCCTCACCATTGACCAGAACTTCGCGCTGACCGGGCATTTTTTGACCCGTTGCGTCCTTGACGGCCTTGGCCAACACCTTGTCGGACAGGTCGCCACGCAGGGTAATCATTCCCTGCAGGCCACATTCCTGGACCTTGGCGATGCCATCATAGCTTGCGTGGTTCAGTGCGCTGATAGGTTCAGACATTCTGCTTCTCCCCGTCCTTATCGAAGAAGATCGGGTCCACGATCTTAGCTTTGTAGGTTTTACCATCGGTGCCTGGGAACTCGACGATCTCGCCCATGCGGTCGGGACCGTGCTTGATCAGACCCATGGCGATGCCCTTACCCAGATTGGCCGAGTAATAGGTCGAGGTCACGCGCCCGATCATGTTGCGCTGACCATTGGCGTTGACGCCCTCGCCGACTGCGTAAGCTCCGTCAGGGATGACAGAACCATCCACAGTCTCAAGACCAACAAGTTTCCAGCGGTCCGGATCGGCCATGTGGCTGCGCGAATGGGCACGTTTGCCAAGGTAGTCCTCTTTCTTTTTCGAAAGCGCCCAGTGCAGCCCCAGATCTTGCGGGATCACGGTGCCGTCGGTCTCGTCCCCGATCATGATAAAGCCCTTCTCGGCCCGCAGGATGTGTAGACATTCGGTGCCGTACGGCATCACTCCGAATTCCTTACCTGCCTCCATCAGAGCGGTCCAGAAGGCTTGCCCCTGGCTGGCCGGAACCGAGATTTCGCAGCTCAGTTCACCTGAGAATGAAATCCGGTAGACCCGGCAATCGAAACCACCGATCTGCCCGTCGCGCCACTCCATGAATGGCAGCGCCTCAGCGCTGACATCCATGCCGCCCAGCTTTTCAAGCAGCTTGCGGGCATTGGGGCCGACAACCGCCACCTGAGCGTATTGCTCGGTCACGTTGGCGACGTAGACCTTCCAGTCCCACCACTCGGTCTGCAGCCATTCTTCCATATGGGCATGGATGCGTTCGGCTCCGCCGGTGGTTGTGTGACACAGCCAGGTATCCTCGTCGATGCGGGCGACAACGCCGTCGTCGATCAGGAACCCGTTTTCCGAGCACATCAGGCCATAGCGGCATTTGCCGATCTTCAGCGTGGACATCATGTTGGTGTACATCATGTCCAGGAATTTACCGGCATCGGGGCCTTTGACGATCAATTTGCCCAGCGTCGAGGCATCCAGCAGACCGAGATTATCACGCGTGTTCTTCACCTCGCGGTTCACCGCATCGTGCACGGATTCGCCGGGTCGCACATAGGCATAGGTCCGGCGCCAGTGACCGACCGGCTCCCAATCGGCGCCGTTCTTATCGTGCCAGTCATGCATCGGTGTTTGGCGGATCGGCTGGAACACCTCACCCCGCGCTTCGCCGCCAATCGCACCCATCGAGATAGGGGTATATGGCGGGCGGAAGGTGGTGGTGCCAACCTTCGGGATTTCCGATTCCAGCGCATCAGCAAGAATCGCCAGCCCGTTGATATTGCTTAACTTACCCTGATCTGTCGCCATACCCAGTGTAGTGTATCGCTTAGTATGCTCGACGCTTTCATAGCCCTCGCGCGCGGCCAGTTGCACGTCAGAGACTTTGACGTCGTTCTGGAAGTCCAGCCAGGATTTCATGCGTAACTGCACTTCGGCGTTGGCGGGCATCAGCCAGACCGCTTGCATAGCGGCCTCTTGCGTGGCCTCACCAGCCGGAGCTTTGGTGTTCTTTGGCTTGAAGCCAGCTGCTTTGGCGGCCGCTTTGCCCGCAGCGTGCGCGTCCGTCAGGACATCGCCCAATGCCAGAGGGCCATTAGACGCACCGGCAGCCACAACAAATCCCTCGCCGTTCGCCCCAAGTGGTGGCCGCGCCGGATCAGGGCGGAAATGCGCGTGCGCCTCGTCCCAAATCAGCTTGCCGCCGCAATGCGACCACATATGAACAACCGGGGACCAGCCGCCAGACATGGCAACCGCGTCGCACTCAACTTCTTCGCGAGCGCCACCGATGCCTTCCTGATTGCAGATCTCGACCTTTTTGACGCGCTTGCCGCCTTTGACTTTGGCAATGGCCTTGCCGGGGTCGACCCGGATGCCAAGCTGTCGCGCCTCTTCGGCCAGCGGTCCGGCTGCAGCACGCGCATCGATCACACGCAGAACATCGACACCTGCCTGTTTGAGGATGATCGCTGTGCGATATGCGTCGTCATTGTTGGTCGCAACGATTACACGTTCGCCCGGGGTTACGCCCCAATTCACCACATAGTCGCGCATGGCCGCGGCCAGCATGACGCCCGGCACATCATTGCCCGCAAATGACAGCGGACGTTCGATTGCACCTGTTGCAGTGACGACCTGCTTGGCCCGGATACGCCACAGGCGATGGCGTGGACCTTGTGTGCCCGGTTTATGGTCGTTCAGACGCTCATACCCCAGCACATAACCATGGTCATAGACGCCCGCGCCCATGCAGCGGTTGCGCATGATGACGTTGTCCATTGTTTCCAGTTTGGAAACCATTTGTTCCACGAACTTATCCACAGGCTCATCATTGATGGCCCCGCCATCGACCGGAGCACGCCCACCCCAATGCGCGGTTTGCTCGATCAGCAGAACCTTGGCACCGGTCTCGGCCGCAGCCATGGCCGCCTGCAACCCGGCGACACCGCCACCGATCACCAGAACGTCGGTGAAGGCGTAGAAGTGCTCATAAGTATCTGCGTCGCGGTTGTCCTTGTCGGGTGCTTTACCTAGACCGGCCGACCGCCGGATGATCGGCTCGTAGACGTGTTTCCAGAATGGCTTGGGGTGGATGAACGTCTTGTAGTAGAAGCCCGCCGGCAGGAACCGCGCCAGCGCTGTGTTCACGGCACCGATGTCGAATTCCAGGTTCGGCCAGTGGTTCTGTGAAATTGAGGTCAGACCATTGAACAGCTCGGTCGTTGTGGCGCGCTGGTTCGGCTCGAACCGGGTGCCCTGCCCCAGGCCAACCAAAGCGTTCGGCTCTTCTGCACCGCTGGCGACAACACCGCGCGGCCGGTGGTATTTGAATGACCGGCCCATCATCATCTGATCATTGGCTAGCAGGGCCGAGGCAAGTGTGTCGCCCTCGTACCCCTGCATCGAGGTGCCGTTGAAGGTGAAGGTGACCTGTTTCGACCGGTCAATCAGCCGGCCTTGTTTTGCGAGACGGGTGCTCATGTTGCGGACCTTTCGCAGGCGGAATTAGGGATGGCAGCGCGGATCATTCGTACTCTCTCCACGTCCAGCCAGGGCGCTTTGCAGTGATCGCGTCCTTGAGTTCTTTCGGCGGCTCGGTCGTCTGGGCGGAATAGGTTCCGAACACTTCGAGCGTTTGTGTGCAGCGAGCGGCGTGGAACCACTTACCGCAGCCGTTGCTGTGGCGCCAGCGTTCGAAATGAACGCCTTTGGGGTTTTCACGCATGAACAGGTAGTCGTGGAATTCGCCATCCGACGAGCCGGGACCGAAGCGTTTCAGGTGCGCCTCACCTCCGGCGGACAGTTCAGATTCTTCGGCGTCGACGCCGCAATACGGGCAGTTCAGGATCAGCATATGGTCATCCTTTTGGCGGTCGGCTGGCAATGTGGCCAACCAGAATTCTATTAGGTGGCACCTTCAGGCCAGGGTGTTAGTGCGCCACCCCGGCGGCGACGCTTTCGTCGATGAAGCGGCCCTCTTTGAAGCGATCCAGCGTAAAGGCTTCGGTCAGCGGTGAATGACCCGTGGCCATCAGCTGCGCCATGCCCCATCCCGATCCAGGGATCGACTTGAAGCCACCCGTGCCCCAGCCACAGTTGATAAAGCAGCCGCCCAGTGGCGTTTTCGACAGGATCGGAGACCGGTCACCAGTCATGTCCACAATCCCGCCCCACTGGCGCAACATCTTCAGGCGCGAGATCATCGGGAAGGTTTCGACCAGTGCGCGAACGGTTTCCTCGATATGATGGAAACTGCCGCGCTGGGTGTAGTTGTTGAAGGCATCAGTGCCGCCGCCGATCACCATCTCGCCCTTGTCGGACTGAGACATATAGCCATGCACGGTGTTGGCCATCACCACCACGTCCATGCAGGGTTTGATCGGCTCGGACACCAACGCCTGCAGGGCAATGGCTTCAAGCGGCAAACGGAAGCCCGCCATCTCGGCCAGCTGACCGGAATGGCCCGCAACCACCATACCCAGCTTGTCACAGTCAATAGAACCCTTGGTGGTATCGACGCCAACAACGCGGCCATTCTCAGACCTGACGCCTTTGACCTCGCATTGCTGGATGATGTCCATGCCCATTGCGGAACAGGCGCGCGCATATCCCCAAGCCACGGCATCGTGACGAGCGGTGCCCCCGCGTTCCTGCCACAATGCGCCCAGAACCGGATAGCGCGGACCGTCGATATTGATGATCGGCACCAGCTCCTTGACGCGCTCGGGGGTGATCCATTCGGTCTGAACACCTTGCAATGCGTTGGCATGCGCCGTGCGCTGATATCCGCGAATTTCGTGATGGGTCTGGGCCAGCATCATAACGCCACGGGGGCTGAACATGATGTTATAGTTCAGTTCCTGGCTCAGATCCTCGTACAGGCTGCGCGCTTTTTCGTAGATCGCTGCCGAAGGGTCCTGCAGGTAGTTCGAGCGGATGATAGTCGTGTTCCGACCGGTGTTACCACCGCCCAGCCAGCCTTTTTCGATCACGGCGACATTCTGGATGCCGTAGTTCTTACCCAGATAATAAGCTGTGGCCAGACCATGACCGCCCGCACCGACAATGATCACGTCGTATTTCTTCTTGGGTTCGGGCGAACGCCAGGCGCGTTCCCATCCGGTGTGATAGCGCAGCGCTTCGCGCGCTACAGCAAAGGCTGAATAGTGTTTCATAGGCGAATCCATCCGGTTCGGTGATTGCGCGAAGATATGCCGCGTAACGCCAGCGCGCCCCTGCCGTTCAACGCCGTAATATCGCACTATTGCGACATAGGCCCCATTATTGCGACACGAAGTCTGCCAGCGGCCATTTGTCCCTTTTGTCGGCCCGCCGAGAGGTCTAAGTCAGGGCAGCCACTTCGGAGAAGCCATGTCGTTCTGGGTCCTGATCATCCTAACAGCTGCCGTGACTGCAGTGTTCCTGGGCTATTCTATCCTGCGCGCGCGCGACACACGCGAACCCGCAGCGGCCTATGACCTGCGTGTTTATCGCGAACAATTGGCGGGCGTGGACAAGGATCTCGCCCGAGGTGTCATCGGGGAAGCAGATGCCGAGCGTGTACGCACCGAGATTTCACGCCGTATTCTGGCCGCAGACGTACAGATACAGGCACAGTCGACTCGACCGGGACCGCCACTTTGGGCTTCGGTCACCGCTATCGCAGCCGTGGGTCTTATCCTGGTCGGCGGTGCGACCTGGATGTACGACCGGATGGGTGCGGCGGGGCTGCCGGATCAACCTCTGTCGCTGCGCATTGATCGAGCGGAAACCTTGCGCGCGGAACGCCCCAGCCAAGCTGAATTCGAAGCCACCACAACACCAGCCCCCCTGCCGCAGCTGGAAGAAAGCTATGCGGCGCTTTTGGAGCAGTTACGTGAAACCGTCGAAGCGCGTCCCGATGACCTGCAAGGCCATGTTCTTTTGGCGCAACACGAGGCGAACGCAGGCAACTTTTCGGCCGCTTACAAGGCCCAGCAGCGCGTGATCGAATTGTCTGGCGACGCTGTCCCTGCAGACGCTTATTCGCATCTGGCCGAAATGATGATCTTGTCGGCGGGTGGATATGTATCCCCCGAAGCCGAAGCTGCATTGCGCGAAGCTTTAAAACGCGATCCGCGACATGGCCCGGCGCTGTATTACCTTGGCCAGATGATGGTGCAGGTCGGGCGCCCCGACATCGGGTATCGCATCTGGACCGACGCCTTGCGCAACGCACCGGTCGGCGCGCCATGGGTCGACGCAATTCTGGCCCAACTGGATGAGCTGGCCTTTCGCGCAGGGGTGTTCAACGCGCCCGAGGTTTCTGCCCCCGCAGGACCCGGCCCAAGCCAGGATGACGTCGAGGCTGCCGCTTCGCTGACCCCGGAAGAACGACAAGAGATGATCCGAGGCATGGTTAATCAGCTCTCCGACCGGTTGGCCACCGAAGGAGGCGCGCCCGAGGATTGGGCCCGTCTGATCGCTGCACTGGGCGTTCTGGGCGAAGGACAGCGCGCGATCGACATAAGGAACGAAGCCATGGCGGTCTTTGCCGGAGACGCCGATGCGCTGGAGATCATCGACGCTGCCGCACTTCAGGCAGGTATTGCTCAATGATATACGACGAGTTCGAAGACTTCGCCGCCGCATTGTCCCCTATGACTGCCCTGATGGGGTTGGATCTGGGCGAAAAGACCATCGGCGTGGCCGTGTCCGACCGGATGCGCGGCGTGGCCAGCCCGCTTGAGACCGTGCGGCGCAAGAAATTCACCCTGGATTCGGCCCGATTGCTGGACATCATCGCGGACCGCGAGATTGGTGGTGTCGTACTCGGCCTGCCCAAAAACATGGACGGCACCGAAGGCCCCCGGTGCCAATCGACCCGCGCTTTTGCCCGAAATCTGTCACGTCTGACCGAGGTTTCAATCAGCTTCTGGGACGAACGGCTAAGCACAGTCGCGGCGGAAAAGGCACTTCTTGAGGCGGATACGTCACGAAAACGTCGCGGACAGGTTATCGATCACGTCGCGGCAGGCTATATTCTACAAGGAGCGCTGGATAGGCTGCGCTTTCTTTAAGGGCAACGGGGTATACCGATGACAAACATGGTCTGGAAAAGGAACGAGGTCGAGAGCCCTTGCATCCAGATATGCGTCGTGCACCCGACCGAGCGCATCTGTACCGGTTGTTATCGCACAATTGATGAGATCACGCGCTGGTCGAAAATGGACAGCGTTGAGCGTGCCGAAATCATGGAAGATCTGCCTGCACGCAAACCCCGCCTCGCCAAACGGCGCGGTGGGCGGGCTGCGCGAATGAACAAATCCTGATATCCACTTCTGGCTTTTTGGCTGAATTCGCGCCGCTGCGGGTCGGTCTGAACTCCGAGGGGGGATCAAGTTCGACGACATGCGTAAGTGAGTGGCAACCCACAGCGGCGCTCTTCAGCATTTAAGTTCTTCCGAAGTGGTCATACGGAAGACTAAAACACGTTTAATCTTTTTTTGACCGGCTGATCAAGAAAAAATAAACAGCCGAAAATTTAACCTTGCGTAATGGTAAAGCCAGGCGAAATCTTTCGCTCTGCCGGCCGCCGCCTTACCCGGCTGCAAGCCAGGATTTTGCGTTTTCGAAATCCTCAGAAGGAAAGAACTGCGTACGGGCACCCAGAACGTGACTGGCGACACGCTGCGCCATATGTTGCCACGCTTTGTCCCCCACTATAGCGGCGCGATCCAGCATTCCCACATGCCCTCGGGCCAGGCGGAAATGCGCGGCCAGTGCGGTCAGCCCCTGCCAGCCGTCAAACTCGCGCAGGTCGATCAACAGACGGAACCCGTTCTTTGAGCTTAGCAAGGTATCCAGATCACGCTCTGCCTGCTGGTACTCCTCGGGATCCAATTTGCCCATCAGGCTGATCTGCACGCAGGGCCCGCCCAGATCGGTCACATGAATGGCACCCAGCGACTCGCGCATCCAACGGCGCGCGACCTCAAGTTCCGAAAGTTCAAACACCTGAACGGGGCATGGCAGAATCGGTGCGGCCAGACGGATGCTGGTCTGCACCCAGCCCTGATCAGCCGCAACTGCGATACGGTCAAACCCGCGCCAGTGGCTGAGACCCAGCTTGGTATCGGACCACGCGGCCCCAAGATCATAGCCTTTGAACTCTGGCTGCACGATCGCCAACAAACGCACCGCATCATGAGCCTCTAACGCCGCTTCGATCGCGGGGACCAATGTCTCGCTGTAATCTTTGCTTGTCACTTCGCCGGACAGCTCGACCTCAATCTGGGCCCCTTCAGAATGCGTATGAACCGTAATCATCGAAAACCTCCAAACCTGAATAATGGCAACAGGTTACGGGGATTCGATCCACTCGGCTACTCCCCCCGCGCATTCCGGACGAAAATAGGCGATCATCCGTCCATCCGGCCCGGCGGTCGCCCCCTCGGCCCAAGGCGCGACGCCGTGCAGGCAGTGGCGATGCAGCAGGTAGGCTTCACCCGGTTTTGCAGGCAGTTCGATACGGGGGCAGGTTTCAAACACCTCACGACGGGCGGTCTGATATATGTCGGTGACGTCAATCTGGTGCAGACTGTCCGTGGGTTGGCCTTCCATGGCACGCTGAAAGGTTGCCCCCAGAATCTTGTGGCTGCCTTGCCACAGAACCATCGGTGCGGCATCCGCGCTTGCATCCGTTAACGGAATGCCAAGGATCCATGCGTGTGGCTCATCCACCCGTCGTCGGCGATCCGGCCCCATGGGACGCAAACCGTCTACATGCGCCGCGTCACGGTTCCGCCGGTATCTGCTGGCGGCATCGTTTTCGCCACGACGTGGGCGGGGATAACCGGGATAAACGACCGAGACCTGCCCCTTGTGCAGTGGCAACCGCCCGTAATGTTCGGCGATAAAGTCCATCGCCTGACCTGACAAAAGGTCTGATTGCCCCACCCTGCCCTCTGGATCGTTATCCAGCGCATCCACGCCGATGAACCACGTGCCTTCGCAATCCAGCCATTCCGCAAAGGTTGGATCTGTGACCGAGGCGCGGGCTTGCGGCAAAGCGTGTTCAACCCATTGGGCAAGTGTCGGATCGTGTGGAAACCTGATCCAGCCCTTGTCCCAAAAATCGGTCATAGCCCCAACGCCTTGCGAAGCATGTTCAAGGCGACCAGCGTCAGAAACACCGCGAACACGCGCTTCAATGGTTTGGGATCCATCGCATGCGCCAGTTTCACACCCCACGGCGCGGTGATCATGGTCATGGTCACGACAATTGCAAATGCTATCAAATTGACAGCGCCAATTGTGAACGGCGGGCGGTGTTCAGGCGCTATGTCCAAGAATAGAAAGCCTAGAACTGAAGGCACGGCGATGATCACGCCAAACCCGGCCGCCGTTGCAACCGCCCTGTGGATGGGTGTGTTGAACAGGCTCATCAGCGGCACGCCAAAGCTGCCGCCGCCAATGCCCATAAGAACTGAAAGGAACCCGACCGAAGGCGACAAAACGGCCCGCTTCACGCCTTTTGGCATCACATCACCAAGCCGCCATTCCGATTTGCCCAAGCCCAGATAAGCGCCGATGACCATACCCAACACTCCGAACAACGCCTGCAACGCTTCGGTTCGTAGCGCCGAGGCGACCAGCACGCCGACAATGGCCCCAACTGCAATTCCTGGCCCCCAGCCGCGCAGGATATCCCAGTCCACCGCGCCCTTCTTGTTATGCGCCAAGACGGATCGCATTGAAGTGATGATGATGGTTGCCAGCGAGGTCGCAAGACACAACTGCATCAATTGCGGGCCGCCGTACCCAAGCGTTTGGAACGCATAGAAAAACGCGGGCACCAGAACGATGCCGCCGCCGACACCCAGCAATCCAGCCAAGACACCGGCCAGCGCCCCGATTACAAGCAAAAGGCCCAGCATCTGGGCCAGTAACATCGTCTCGGGCATCATCCCCCCAAACCGGCCAACTGGCCGTATCCTGTAGCTGTCAAACCTCTGCCAAAGGCGCGATGCTGTCCAGCGCCTGCAGCATCACCTCGGGGCCTGCCCCATCGTGAACCGCACCCTCGGACAAAGCCCGCCTCCACGCACGCGCACCGGGACGTCCGGCAAACAGGCCCAGCATATGACGCGTGATCTGGTGCAGGCGGCCGCCCTCGGCAAGGTGGTTTTCGACATAGGGCACCATTTTGTGAACGACATCAATCGGATCAGCTACCTGCCCGCTGCCGAAGATCATGGCATCCGCCTGGGCCAGAATATCCGTGGGTTGGTGATAGGCCGCGCGGCCAATCATGACACCGTCCAGCCCGGCGTCCAGTTGCGTCTTTGCTTGTTCCAGAGACGTGATTCCGCCATTGATCGAGACGTGCAGGTCCGGGAACGCATTTTTCATCCGATGCACAAGGTCGTAGTCCAAAGGCGGTATATCCCTGTTTTCCTTTGGGCTAAGCCCTTGCAGCCATGCTTTGCGCGCGTGGATTGTTACGCGACGGCATCCGGCCGCATGAATGGCCTGCAGGAATTCAGGCAAGACCCGTTCCGGATCCTGATCATCGACCCCAATACGGCATTTGACCGTCACCTCGACATCAACAGCATCGCGCATCGCGGCAACGCAATCAGCAACACGGGCAGGATCTTTCATCAGGACGGCCCCGAATGTACCCGATTGCACCCGATCCGAAGGACAGCCGCAGTTCAGGTTGATCTCATCATATCCCGCTTGCGCGCCCAGCTGGGCCGCCTGCGACAGCTCCTCTGAGTCAGAACCGCCCAATTGCAGCGCGACGGGGTGTTCCTGCGAACTGAAGTCCAACAAATGCAATGCTCCACCTCGCACCAACGCCGGGGCGGTTACCATTTCCGTGTATAGAAGTGTCTGCTGGCTGAGCAGTCGGTGCACAAATCGGCAATGCCGGTCTGTCCAATCCATCATGGGCGCGACTGATAATTTAGCGTTATAATTTAACAGCTTAGACACCCGTAAAACCTCAAGATTTGACCAAATTTGCACACATATTGCACACGCTTGCACGGTGATGGTAGAAGTGTGCAGACACTTAGCACACGGATTGCACATGGCTACTATCACCAAGCTACCCAGCGGTAAATGGCGGGCGCAGGTAAGGCGTAAAGGCACCTACAAAGCGCGGACGTTTTCGCACAAGATCGACGCGACCGGCTGGGCTGCGGACATAGAACGCGCACTGGAAGGCGGACGCACCGCTGGTACTGTCCAACCCGGTAAGGACATGACGTTGACGATGGCGATCATGACCTATCTGGAACAGGTGAATACGGGCCGCACGAACCGGTACAATCTGGAACGGATCGCAAGTCGGATTGGCGGTACCAGCTTGCGTAACCTATCTGCCGTTACAGTGCAGGAATACGTTGACCAGCGATTGAAAGAAGGCGTGACGGGCGCAACCCTTTCGGGTGATCTGTCCGCCCTGTCCGGCGTCCTGAAATGGGTCAGACACAGCCGCCAGATCGACATCGACCCAGACCTTGCCAAAGACGCACGTGCGGCCCTGACAACGGCCCGTATCGACACACGCAGCCAAGAGCGAACCCGGATACCGACACAGGACGAATTGGACGCCATTATCGCGTGTTTTGAAGCCAACCCGCGACAGAAGATTCCTATGCCGACGATCATCAGATTTGCGGCTGCGTCTGGAATGCGCCTTGGTGAGATTTGCAGGATCAGGATCGAAGACATCAGGTGGAATGAAAAGTCGGTGTTGATCCGAGAACGGAAAGACCCGAAGCGCAAGGCCCGCAACGATCAGGACGTGCCGCTTGTGGCTGACGCGTACCAGATCGCCCGCCAGATGGCCGAAGGCCGCACAGAAGGCCGGTTGTTCCCGTATAACGGCAAGTCGGCTGGTACTGCGTGGCGACGGGCCGTGGAACGTTGTGAAATAGAAGACCTGCATTTTCACGATCTGCGGCACTTGGCGATCACCGAACTGTTCCGGCTGGGTCTGCCCATAGAACTGGTGGCGGTCGTATCGGGCCACCGCGACTGGAAGCATTTGAAACGCTACACCCAGCTTGGCGCGGCTGACGTGCATAATGCCTTGCAGAAAATTGCAGGTTCGAGATAGTCTGACTGCCTGATTCACATCGGGTGATGTAGACCACCATAGTGATGGTCGCTCGTTAGCACCCATTTCGTCACGAAATGAACGCTAGGAGTCCGTCCGATGGATGATCCAATCCTACAAAAGTTTTTGGCCGATCACGGCCTGATTACCGAAGAACAGGTGGCCGCACTTGAAGGCTGCGAACTGATCACGATTGAGACACGTCGCAGTCGTGGTGAAATGCCCCCGTTCTATCGCCAAGGCAAACGCACGTTTTACGAAACGGCTGACATTGCCGACATGATCCGCAGCAAACGCAAAGACAAAAAACCCCGCGTTGTGACCGCATCACAAGACCTGCTGAACGGTGCCGCGTGATCGCCCATATCACCAACAACGGAAAAGCCTTGTGCGGCTTGCGGAATGCAAAAGGAAAAACGTTGGTCGATACGCTGGCCGACGAAAATCTGGTATCGAATTTCAGTTGGCGCGGTCTGCATTTTCACCGCTTTTATGATGACTGAAATTTTTGCCCAAAGTGCGCGAACCGCCTGAAGCAAAAACTCCGGTTACGCGCACGTCAAAACGGCGATGACCCAAACAGTGCGGAAAGTAACCGTAACGCGCAACGGCACTGGATGGTGACCATTGCCGAATAAGCCAAAAGACCGATGGGGGGCGGGCGTGGCTGACCCGAACTGACGCAAACCCATCGACCCGAAAAGGAACGACCCGCAGCGCATGGAACGCAGCGGGCCGAATTGTAACCCTACTTGCCTAGAAAGGGTCGTCAGACATGCACGACAATACCGCACCTGTACTGAACACACAAACCGCACGTGACGCACTGAAATTGATCCGTGATCACCACGTGCTGGTGGCGATACCGCAGATGGGTGGGACAGCCGTAGGGCTGGAAGTGAACGTGTCTGACCCGCCAAGCTGGCAACAGGCGCACGATTGGATCACAGCGAAACAAGCGGCACGTTGGAACATCTATTTTCACCCGAATGCCGTCAGGCCGGGGTTGTCGAAGAAAGCGCAGAAGACGGACATTGTGGCGTGTGATTGGGTGCAGTCCGACATTGATCCGACCAAGGGCAAACCGTACGCCGTGGCGCGATCTGAGGCGTGGCGGACCGTGGAAGGTTTGCTGCACGGGCCGACACCGCCCACACTGATATTCGACAGCGGCAACGGCTTTTATCCCCTCTGGCGGCTGTCCGAACCGGTAGATGTGGACACGTACGACACGGCCAACAATGCTTGGAACGCAAGCCACGGCGTTGGTGGAACATTCAACGCAGATCGCATTCTGAAATTACCAGGAACCATTGCCTTCAGTAATCAAAAGAAGCTGGACGACGGTTATCCTGAAGCGTCACAGGCGGGTGTTGTGTACGTCAACGGGGCGATCCTGTCGGTCGATACATTCAAAGCTGCGGGGGCCGCATACGTGCCGCCAAAGCGTCAGGTTGAACAGACACAGGACGCCGCGTTTGTCGAAGCACCGCTGGACCCGGTACTGATCGCACGTGTGGCCGACATGCGGGCCAAGGATGACCGCTTTGATCGGCACATGGGATCAGGCAATGACGACAAGTCCGGTGCGCTATGGGGCATTGCCAACAAACTGGCCGCAGCCGGATTTACCAGCCACGAATTTGCCGCTGTGGTGGGTCAACTTTCCGAAGACGCACTGGACCACTGCGAACGGGCCGATGTGAACTACACCCGCGCTTTACGTCGCGCGTGGGATGCGGCACAGGCCGACATGGCGGCACACGTGGCTGCTTTGGGGCCGGTACGGATGCCCGACACCGCAACGGCAGTACCGGTGGCACCGAACAGACGATCTGTCCGCGAAGGTGAATATGTGACGGTGGACGGTAAACTGCGCTGGTGTCTGGCCACTGCCGTGGCGATCTTGGAATGTCATGACGATTGGGCCGACGTTCTAGCGTTCAACGACTTCACCGGGGAAATTGTGATCTGCCGACCTGTCCCGTCGTCGGACGGTCGCGGTTTCCAACCCCACCACATGACCGATCTGGACGTGGCACACGCTGAATCGTGGTTTAACCGGATCGGGTTTCACAATGCCAAGGAAACGACGATCCGTCGCGCAATGGTCAAAGTCGCCCACCAGAACGTGATCGACCCGGTGCGGCACTATCTGGAAGACCTGCGGTGGGATGGTGTGCCGCGTCTGGGTAAGTGGCTGACGACCTACGCGGGCGCACCAGACAATTTCTATACGAACGAAGTGGGGCGGTGCATGTTGGTTGGTGCGGTCGCACGTGTGCTGCAACCCGGCTGTAAGGTGGACACCATGCCGATCTTGGAAGGTCCACAGGGGATCAACAAATCCCAGATGCTGCGCGTGTTGGCTGGTGATGAATACTTTGGTGACAGCTTGCCGCCACTGAAAGACAAAGACGCAGCCGATTATTTGGCCGGTCTGTGGTTCGTGGAAATGGCCGAACTGGACATGATGAACCGCGCCACGATGGAAACCACCAAGTCGTTTTTGGCGCGACAGGACGACCGGTTTCGTCCAGCCTACGCCCGCGACAAGATCAAACGACCACGCCGCTGCATCTTTGTCGGTACCACCAATCAGGACAACTATCTGAGAGACGAAACAGGCAACAGACGGTTTTGGCCCGTACAGGTCACGCAGATCAATCTGGAAGCGTTACGGACAGACCGCGATCAGATTTGGGCCGAAGCGGTTGCGGCATATCACCAGCGTCCGGTGTGGTGGCTTCAGGGCATAGCCGAACAGTTGGCGACCGGTGAACAGAAGAAACGCAACGAAGACGACCCGTGGACAAGTGATGTGTTGGGCTACGTTGAGAACAAGCACGAAGTTTCTATAAGGGAAATTCTAAAGCTATCTGGTGTCGTAACCAAAAGCGATCTGACACGTGGTGACAGCAACCGTGTGGCTGGAATACTGAAAGCACACGGCTGGAAACGTGACGGTTTAATCACCAACGGAACGTTTCGGAACGCGGCAAAGTACATAAGAAGATAAGAAGACAAGGATTCTTAGAGAGTCGTGAAAATGGTATGGTTGCTTTGTTTTCATTGAATAATCTGGGATGAAAATGTGACAAGGAAGACAGTTGAAGATTGTATGGGAATCCTTGTCATCTTGTTTGCTTGTCGGCTGTAGGGCTGTAACTCGGGACATATACCCATCCAGCTATACCCCAAATGCTCTAGTCAAATGGCTATAGGATGCGGACAGGACAGACCAAACAACCAACCACCAACCAGCTATCGTATAATCGTTTTGCTATAGTCCGCCCTTCCATTTTGGAGGGACATACTTGGTGCGAAGTATGTCCTTGCATTTCGCAAGGACAGATTTGGAACGATTGTATGCCTTCGCATTTTGCGAAGACATACTTTGCGTGTGATGGCGACCGTCGCTGTCAAAGTATGGGGCGGGGTATCGCTAAACATAGTTCGGGGGGTCGGCACCGCGCGGGGGACTGATTTTTTAGAACTAACGCCAAAAAATGTCGATCACTAAAATACTATAGAAGTCGCCTTAAAAGGTCGTTTCTAACCATCTATTTTCACCGAACTAAGTTGATCAGCTTTCCTTATTTCCCACCGGCTGTTTCGTATGCTACGATAGTAAGGCCTCGCGCCCGCTGGCGCGGCTCTCGGTTGCGGGGAAACGTGGGTTAATGCTGGCACTATCACCCGAAAACACTTGCTGAAAAAAAGGCAAAATACTAACGGCTATCACCGCTTCAGGAGTTGCGCATAAAGGCTCTGCAGTAATCCCAGAACCCTTTATCGCTATCCGATCCTTCGAGTGCCTTTGCACTTTGGGTACTTCGAACAGCCGAGAAAACGGTTTTGAGAGTTTCGGTTTGAACGCTCCACCATTTTGGACCCACAGCGCGGACACTTTGCTTTACTTGCACCCAGTTGACCACTTTGCGCCTTGACGTGGTTCACGTGACTGCGGTGTGTCTTTCGGCTAGGCGATAACGCTCCCTCAGAAAGTTGTATAGAAATCGAGGATAGCTCGTCTTCGTTTAACAGGACTTGGTCAAAACTGTTTATGTAGCGAACAAGTTCTCGGACGCTCCAGACGACGTTTGATGGCATTACCGTTCGCGGTTGCGCTGAACCGACGAACGCAACCACGTTGTGAATTTTGTATTGTGGAATGCGTAGTAGTTCCTGAACAGCTTTGACATGTTTAAAATTTTGATGCGTCGGGTTTTGCATCTTGAACTTCTTGCGCCGAAACGTTTGCGTCCAAGTCTTTTGGTTTGCGCCGCCAAATATCCACCCCGATAAATTCTTCGTTTCCACAACGAAAATACCGTAGCGAGAGACTATGACGTGATCGATTTGAGTGGTTCCGCCGCGAATTGGCAGTGTCAGATCGTTTAGTATCTGATAGCCGCTTTCATCGAGACTTCGGCGAAGAAACAACTTTACCCAAAACTCGCCCGACTTACCTTTAAGCCAAGGGGAGCGAAGCAACCAAAGAATGAGAAGAATACCTGCAAGAAAAGCGACGTAGGCTAAATTTTCTATGTCATTTTGATTGAGGGCCATATCAGTTGCTTTCCGGTCTTTGTCCAGTTCACGAACCAGCAATCAAAGGCGCGGGATTGAGGCGATCCAACCGCGAACAAAGACATCGCCATCGGCATCAATTTCACAGACCGCCTCCCAACGAAGGCCCGGTAAATTTGATCCCTCTTCTTCGTATACTTTATGTTCGTCATCTGTGGGGCGTCGGCAAATGGACCATACTTCCTCGTAAACGGTGGGAACATCATTGGCTGCATAAGCAATATAGCGGCGGTCGTCGTCTTTCTCGCCAAAGCCATTCATCACTCCGCGAAACCCACTTTCGAAAGACAGTGGAAAAGAGTCCTCGGACATTTCAGGCATCGAAAAAAAGCCCGTCCTGTCTAAGTCATAATAGACATAACCGCCCGCTGCGATCAGTGCGATGATGACAAGCCACTTCCACATATCTCTAACCTCGAAACATATCTAAATTTATTTTATTGAAGTTTTTTTGAGATGCTACCTGGAAACTATATCTGGCAGCATATAGGATTAATTCTATATGCTAAGTATCAATAAAATAAGGTTTTTGTCGTACCAGAAATGTGGACTCAACACCACATCTGGTGCCATGCTGTCGGCAACCTGAGAAGGACCGACGCATGACAGTACACCAACATACCGCGACGAGAGCCGTTAATTCGGTGGTCAAAAGCGTCGGCCATATCCGCCAACAACTCGACTCTGCATCCCGCGCTGAACAAGGCGGCGTTCAGGGCGCGTTCGAAAAGCGAATTAGAACAACCGCCAAATTCGCCCACGATCAGGATCGCGCACAACGGGCCATTTCCGACACCAGACAGGCTGCAACCCGATACCAACGTGCCGCCAATGTGCTGAAAGGTGGACACCCGACCGACGATCCGCTGCACGAAAAATGCGCCGATCTGCACCGTATGTCCTGCGGTGAAAAGCGAAACACTGTTGCGCATTTGGCCGACCAACTCGACACCATAGCCAAGACAGCCAACGACGCAGCCGACCGTGCATCTGACCGGCTGGATGGGGCCGAAGACGAACTGCGGGTGACCGACGCGATGGCGGATTATCTGGCCGCGTTGAGCAAGCACAATTTCGACAAAGACAACCCAGCCGTTCGCGCAAAACACCGCGACTTTATGGCGTGGAAAACAGTAAGCCGCGGGCGCAAATGACCAATCCGTTTCGACAGTCCAACGACAACCCGTACGACCGTCCGCTGGTCGGCGGCAAACTGGACACCCGTGGCGCAGCACAAGTCGTGAATACGGTCGTTTACGATCCGGCCAACGACACCGTAAATCCCGCAGGTCTGGCGTTCACCAGATCGATTTTGCAGCAGGTTGTTAAGCGCACGTTGAATGCTGATGACATCGCCGGTGCTATGGCAAATCTGATCTGCCCGTTGATCGACCGCATCGACACGCTGGAAAAGGCGCTGGACATCAAACGCGACGACACAGCCAAGGCGGTCCAGCAAGAGATTGACGGGTTCATAGGTCAGACGGACGACGACGCGCCGACCGCAGCCGAACTGGCCGACATGATGAAAAAACACATGGCCGACAAGGAGGCACGAAATGGGAATGCCTAACCGAATCCTGCACGACATGCCCGGTGCCATCAGGTCCAAGCTGGTCAAAGAAGCGGCCATGTATCGACTGGCTGGCCACGACAGTCAAACGGCAAAGGAAATGGCGAAGACGAAGGTCCGAGCATTCTACACCGAACGTGGCAAAGACTTTGTCCGCGATCATCCGACATGGCGCGATCTGTTCGTCAAAACCGCCAGCAAACAATTGGGGAGAATTGACCTATGAACGCCGGAATGAGCAACACCACCCGCCGCCGCAACAGCGACAACAAAGCGGCTGAAATCCTGCTGAACGAAACCAAGGCCGCAGCATTTGACTCGGCTCTGGAAGCGGCCCGTGACGCACCGAAGATCGCCCGCGAACATGCGGCCCTGAAGGCGGAAAACGCAGCGCTAAAAACGCAGGTAGATCGGCCCGTATCCGTAACAGTGCAGGCACCCAAACCGGCACAGGTCAAAGGCGTCACCAAGCGGCCCTGCGTGGTCGATACAGCCTTTGCCAAAGCCACTGCCCATTTCAGCCAACGCCAGATCGCACAGGTGGCCGAAGACCTGTGGCCGGGTGAGCATGGCAAGCTGCAACGCAAGGCCGCGACAGCCCCAGCCAGCACCGTTGATGCGGGTTGGGGTGCCGAACTGGTCGAACATGAGATTGGCCCGTGGGTGGAAGAATTGCGCCCGGTATCGGTCTATGCCGCTATGGCTGCGGGTGGCGTTCCGTTGCCGATGGGCGGACTGGCCAGCATCACCATGCCGACGAACCCTGGAACAGGTGACATCAGCGGTAGTTTCGTTGGTGAGAAAGGCACGATCCCGGTCAAATCGACCGTTGTCGGATCGGTCAGTTTCCACCGCCTGAAAATGGCCGTCCTGTCCGTCTTCACGAACGAATTGCGCGACACCAGCACACCCAGCATCGAGTCGGTGATCCGCCGTAACGTGGTGGCCGATACTGCCGAAATGCTGGACGCTCATATTCTGAACCCGGCGAACGCAGCCGTTGCTGGCATTCGCCCCGCATCGCCTTGGTTTGGCGCGGCCAACCAAGCGTCCGCTGGTACCGGTCTGGACAACGTGATCGCAGACATTGCGTATCTGACCGGGATCATCAGCGCACAACGTCCGCGAAACCCGGTCATCATCATGGACAACATGCGGGCGCAGCGGTTGCGCATGATGCGTGAAGCCGGTGTGTTCCTGTTCCGTGGCGAAGTGGAACGCGGCGAACTGTTCGGCCTGCCACTGATCGTTTCTGCGACGGTACCGACCGACCATCTGTTCGTGATTGATCTGGCCGACTTTGCATCGTGGTTGCCTGCACCCGAAATCGACACCAACGGATCGGCAGCGGTCGTTATGGCCGATGACGTGGCGCCCACACCGCAGATGGAAGACCAGAACGCCGTGAACGACACAGGCGGATCGATCCACGTGTCTGATGCTGCGACCGATGGCGCACAGGTCGTCAGTTCATTCCAGATCAACGCCACCGTTCTGCGCATGGTCCAGCCCATCGCGCACGGCATGCTGAGGCAAGGTACGGCTGCGTATGTCACGGGGGTAGCGTGGTAATGTTCGAACCCGTCGCAAACGTACCCAACCTGCTGCTGGCCGTTGATCGTGATGGCCAGCACCGGCTGTGCGCGGCCGTACAGGACCGCCAAAGCCGTGAAATCGTAGCCACAGCCGTGGAGCGTACCGTCACGCTGCACAAGCCCCGCACGGACGTTCTGGCCGATCAGGTGGCCGCTGCGCTGGCCCCATTTTTGGCCCGACTGGATCAGGAAGGAGTCGTGGCATGATTGTTACGGACCCGAACGGGCTGAAGGGCATCCGCCAAAGCCGGTACGATGCCGGTTTACTGACCAACGATTACAACAAAACCCCGACACCGCCCAGCAACGACAAGCTGTTCACACCCTCGCACGAACGGAGAACCCGAAAGGACTCGGACGATTGACAGTGATCTGACAAAGAGAGGAAGGAGCCTAAAAGATGCCCTTTGATATTTCGAAGCCTAAGCGCAAACCTGAAGACCTGAAGAAACTGGTGCGGGTCGGGTTGATCAACAAAATGGCCAAGATTTTGGGCCGAGAACCAGACGAACGTGAACTGGCGCTTCTCGACAACGCGCTAAAGGACTGGGAGCCGCCCATATGAGCAAACGGAGTCTGTTTCATGCAATTAGTTTTCCGCTTCGGTTCCGCAGTGCGCGGTCGGTAAATGCAGAAATACCGGATTTAGCCAAAACCTCGGCGTCAAGTCCTGCCGTTCCTCTGTCAATAACTTTAAGAATTTATGGGCGCTGTCCGAGTTAAATACCTCGCAAAACTGAGGTGCAGACTAAGCCGCTTCTCGGCGTTCAAGGTGATCCAAAATTTGTTTTGGTCCGTCAAACTGTCTCAAAATAAGATTTTTTTCGTCTGCTTGCCCTCCAAGGTCTTCCAAAGCGTTCTTTATTCGGTCCGGTTTTCCTAAGAAATCACCCAAGTCCGGCTTTTGAATTATCAGCTCATACTTAACGGCATCGCTTTCGCCATGACCTGCTCTCACTTGGCTTACGTCCAATTCCCAAAGTCGACGTAGCATCCTATCAAATTCAGTTCGAACATTTTGGCTAGGTCGTATAGTGCTAAAGTTTGCAACTACATGTTGTCCTTCAAAATCTAGACTGACATTTGTCAGCGATCTTCTTGGAAGTTTTCCCTTCCGAATGGATTGGTGAAAATAACGCGAGACCGGGGAATTTCTGTGAATCGCGAGACTGCATACGTTTGAAGGAAGCTGATCGCCTCGTGGGGGACGATGAGAGACTGCTGAATCCGCGCTTTGCATCGTCAATGCAAAAGCGTCATGGAGCGAAGAAATCGTCTCTAGCCAGCTAGAAGCTACCTCTTTTACGTCCCGAGCCGAAACTCTTCTTGCTTCGCCAACCGATAGAATCCCCAAACTCTTTGAAGGGGCAAGCAACGCCTCGCTGCCCCGAGCATTCAGATCGACCTGAAGGTCTTCAAGTGCTGCTTCTGTGGCGGCAATAATAAGTTGCGCGTTCTCTCCATAAAGGCATCGTAGCTTCTCTAAACCACTAGCTAATGATAAATAGCGGTCCTTGGCGCCTGCTACGGCTACGGCAGCGACAAACCGTTCCGGTGATCCCAGAATGGGTGAGATGAAAACGGGAGCCCAAAACACCTCTTCGTGGCTCTTAAGAGAGGGAAAAGATGCGGCGTTAAACTTGATGTTAACCATGATTTTTCCTCTCTAGGGCTGCAAGGCAGCTGCGCCATCCGTTCTTACGCGGCCTATTCGATGCGTAAGAAAATCTTCCAGCGCTGAGTATTCCTCAGCGCTAGTGAGCCCTGAGGCTAGGCTGTCAGTCAAAATGGAACCAATATCAAAACTACCGATGTCTGCTTCAACGCTAGGTAACTCGCTTGCTGTTGCTAACCTTAAAGGCGCATCCATGATCAGAGTATACCATTCTTTGAGACGATTTAGGTATTTAACGTTGGGGTTTAAGTCACGCGGCGACCAATCCTCTCTCGTGAAACACCGACCGTGGTCAATCAGCCAAACTTCGTTCTTGGTTCCCAGTAGTAGGTTAGCCATGTGCCTATCGACGTTCGCAACCCAAGTGTCAAAACCGTACAAACTGCTTTTTTTGTTCCAGTTTTTTAAAGCATTTACAATAATCATTTTTCCGAGGGAGTGTGCGGACGAAATTCGTTGAGAAAGGTTGGGTGTCTGTACATCCACGCTGGCAAACGTGAGAACGCCACCAGTGATTATGTGCGATTTTGAAAACTGGTTTTTGTCGTTGTAGGTGTCGGGAACGAAAGTGAGAACTGCCATTGGAATCGGTAGGCCCATCCTATGAGCCACTTGGTTCGCGATCAGCTCGTTTACAGTCTCAATGCGGTCGATGTTCTTTACTAGGCAGGATTTAATCGATCCATCTCCCAGTTCCACTTGGCCCCGATAAAGGTTGTTGATGCTGTCGACGTCCTTAAAGGGCATCGGTTCTCCGACAAGCGTTCCAAATACTGGGGTCAATTTTTTTCGCTCCATCAATCCATAGGTGCCTGAAAAAGCACATGAAACGATAATGGGATAGGTTGAGTAGTGAGAATGTTCAACAACTTTCTGGCAACCGAACGCAATCAATTGACTATCATCCGAAAGTTACAACATAGAAAGAATGGCCGCTTTACGGACGACTAACTTCTTAACGGTTCATCGACCTAGCAATACCCAGCCCGCACTATTCTTGCTCTTGCTTCCGGCGTTTCCAAGCGGCGGTAGCGGCCACCCGAAAACCGACGGCAGTCCAGCGCATGTCCGGCAACGATTGAGACCGCGCCTATGTCTTCGCCGTCCACATAGCAAACGCCCTCCCAACGATCATACGTACGCTCTCCACTCAGCTTACAGGTGACGGTCTTGCCGCGCAGGTAATCTGCCATCCATAGCTTCGCAGCAATTCCAGCGTTTGTTCTCAATTCCGGCCCGTCTATGCCGTTCAGTCTCACTGGAACGCCCTGAACGACGATGGTGTCTACGTCTCGGACCCTCGCTATACCTTCCACTGTGCGCCGGTCAGGTGGGCTACTATCAAAGCTGGTGATAAACAACACGGCACCGAACAGCGCGGCCATCCAGACTACTACCGACCATCCCGGTGTCAGTGAGCGCCGCAATTTGAGGCGTGATTTGCCCCGAAATGGTACGACGTTGCCTGTGTAACGACGGGCAGAAAAAAAGTGACGGGCAGAGCCGATCAGCGAAATGACCAGAATGAGACCGATGACAGCCGACAGTATCAGGGCGGGGTTCTCAAGGTCGGGCAAAACGGTTTCTCGGCTTCTTGTTCATCTGAAAAATGCCATCACCTGGTAATATACATAACGAAATCCGCATGTTTTTTTGGAGCTAAGTCAAATTCAGTTAACTCTCGGTTTTTTTGGCAGAAATTCGCAAGCAAGTTTTGGGTTCTCTTCCTAGCTCTGATTTGAAGGAAAGGAGAACTAAGCGATGAAGATCAAGAAGACAATTCCAGTTTTGGGCGTGTGTGGGACTCTGTTCACATCTGCCTGCGCACAACAGCCGGGGTCAATAACTCCAGTTTCTATGGGCGACACTTACAGTGAAGTATCGTGTTCCCGCGCCACAAACCTGTACAAACAGGAGTCGGCAAAAGTTCCAACATTGGTGGCCGCACAGAAGAATGCCGTAACGGGCGATGCGTTGGGCGTTTTCTTGATTGGCGTGCCGGTCTCAAGCCTTTCCGGTGCCGACTTGGAAGGAGAGATTTCCGCTACAAAAGGTAAGCTAATCGCTTTGGCAGGTCGCCTCGAAGCATGCGGTACGTCTCCCGCCGCGGTGGCATGGGGTTAGTTAGCCAGCAACACCTCAGCACTTTGACGCTGCGGGCTTTCTATCCAAATTTTTTCAAAACTCTCAAAATGTGAAGAAAAGAGTGGGAACCATGAAAAGTTTAACATGGGTAATTTCGGCGCTATCGATTGTTTGCACAACGCCAGCATACGCTGAATGGACCCTTCAGCATCATGAAGATACTTTGTGTATTACGGAAACGCTTTTTGCGGCATTTCCAGTCGATAAATCGCTCCCTGAACGACAGAGAAAGCTGGCCCTCCAGCGAATCTTCGACCACGCAGATAAGTTTCCAAATTCGTTAGCATCCTATCGATTCAGGTACGACACAAAGGAAGAGGCTCTTGCCGACTTTCGGGAGTTTGCGAATACGATAAAACTGAGCGAATCTCAGAGGAAGATGGGTGAATACTCGATCTGGAACTGTTTCAGTTTGCCTCCGCTTTAGGGACAAAGTGATTGTTTCCGGCACCATTCGGACCCATGAAAAATCGTCGATGCATGTGACATGAACGGTCCGTCGACCATTCCGGTTCTAAAATTACGCACCCCAAACTGCTGTCCGCGTTTGTCACATGGTTTCCCTCTGAACAATGCGGGTTTTTTTGGGCTTTGGTTAGGGGGTAAAGAGTTTTCTGTCACCGGTGGCCGACCGGACCTTTCTATCCTGGTTCGGTCGGTATCCAAAAAACTTGTCGCCGGAATTTATGCTTAGGAGAAAGGCCAGCTCCGCAAATCCACTCACTGACGTTGCAGAGCTGGCATGAATCCTACGGCTCTGGGATGATGGCCGCAGGAGGGCAGCGCAATCACGGGGAACTACGCTAATTTCTTTGAACACGAAAAGACCGACACTGATAGACGGTCATAAGAATAGGGGACTATCCAAAAGGATAGCTAACTGCGACCGACCGGGCCACGAAAAGTAGCAGGCTGTGCAGATCGTCCGGTTGCCTATATGACCAGCCAGGCGCGACGCGACGCTCAAACCAATGCGACAACCCAACGCGACCGGTTAACTGATTTTTGCCACGGTGAGGGAAATCGCAAACTATCCATGTGCCGGGAGGTTTTGCCGCGAAATTAGACCAAAAGCGGGGTTTTTCAGGTTGCCCTAGTGCAAAACCGGATGGCTTGGCGCGATCGACACTAATTGCGGCTGCACTGCGCAGGATATATCGAGACAAACGCTTGGTCTGGTGCATTAGGTCCGCTTCGCGAAACCACGACACTCTTTAGGTCTTTGGTGACGGAAAATACATTGTGAATTACTGCACCATTCATTGGATTTGTCCAAAAGTAGATACACGTCTGCGTGTGGGGATTTTCATTGCATATCAGGACATAAGTGGTTGGCTTGTCACCTTCTTGGCCCTGCAATTCCAGAAGCCCGCCTTCCCCCAAGACTACAAGTTCAGCCTGCTTGCCTTCATCTTCATACTTAAAGGAACAATTGATTGCGCTTGCAGCGAGAGCAGCGGAGCAACCCATTAAAAAAATTGCCGAGGAAAAAAGGAAAATCTTCATAGATCAATTGCACTCCGTAATTGATTGCACACTGCCTGCACACGCACGCCACTAATTACTTGATTATAAATATAATTCCCACCAATCCATCATGGGTGCAACCGACAGCCTCGCGGCCTTGGTGACAAGGCCTGTTGAAGCCGACCGGCACTTTAAAACAGGGTTTGACGATGCGGTCATGGATGGGTCTCGGTGTACACTGAATAGGTGGCTTACTGCACCGGACGGCGTTTCGCAACCAAGGGCACACTGTGATCAAGACGCGTACCGATAAGAAGCTCCTTCAACAAAGAAAGGGCAGGTCTTTCGACCTGCCCTGCGCGATAGCACCGATTGGGAGGAGTGGGTGCGCCTCGCGGCGTTTGCTTACTTGGCGGCAGTTGCTTTCTTGGCAGCTGCGGTCACGTCGTTGGTGGCTTTTTTGACAGCCGCGGTTGTGTCTTCGGCGACGTCTTTGCCAGCCGCCATCAGCAGCTCAACGGTTTCGGACTGAACTTTTTTCGCGATCTCTGCGAAGGCCGCCATGTTTTCAGCTGCAACTTCAGCCGATGCACTGGCGAAGTCGGTGGCCGCTTTGGCGTAGTCTGCAGGCTCTGCCTTGGCTTTCGACATCTCGGTCAGCTTGGCCAGGGTGTCCTTGGTCCATTTGTTCGAGATCTCAGCCGACTTTTCAGCCGCTTCCAGTGCAACACCCGACAGCTTTTCGTTCAGCGTCGCGGTCGATTTGAAAGCACCTTCCAGAGCGGTGGTGTCAACAGGGAACGCGCCCATAACGTCTTTCAGGGTCGCGGTGAAGTCTTGCGTCTTTGCCATGTCTAAAATCCTTTTGCCGAACCGGGCCCACCCCGGTTTTCTTCAGCTTGAGGACAATATGGTTGCCGCAGCGCAGCATTGCAAGATTTTTCTTGCTGCGCTGCGGCATACTTCTGCAAGGCGCATTGAAATCAAATACTTGCCTTGACCCGCACATAGGTCCCAGGCGCCGGAGCCAGGGCAGGATGGGCCGAATCGCCGGTCGCACGCGCGGGCACCTGTTTACCCGACCGCTTCTTCAGCTAGGCCTCCCACCTGGGATGACTGCGCCTCGACAAAATTCCAAACAGATTGACCCCAAAACTCAATCCGCTACTCCAAAAGGCGCACGGAATTTTTCAAGTGACAAGACATCTTGGACCAAACCGCTCCGCTTAGTCGATCAATGGCAGGAGTTTGTCGAGGCTTGCCCTTGCGTCGCCGTAGAACATGCGGGTGTTTTCTTTAAAGATCAGCGAGTTTTTGATGCCCGAGCACCCGGTGCCCTGGCCTCGTTTAGCTGACGCACCTTGGCAACAATGTCGACCGCCTTCCACAGAGCCGCAGCCGTCTTGACGACCTCAACCCCTGCAGCCTCATACGACGCATCAGAAAATCCAGCCGCAGCACCAGCACCCTTCTCAATCAGACATTCATAGCCCAACTTTTGTAGCTGCAACGCAGACTCCGGCGACATCCCAACACGGTTCTCACCGTCATAAGTCTCTCTCGGTGTGCCTATCTACATCGCCATGATCCTAGCTGCGTTTCTTGGGTGGGATGAGATCGGTGATCGTGCCCTCAAACATCTCGGCCGCGAAGTTCACTGTCTCGCTCAGCGTCGGGTGGGGGTGGATCGTGTGACCAAGATCGACCGCGTCCGCCCCCATTTCGATGGCCAGAGCAGTCTCGGAGATCAGATCACCGGCGTTGGTGCCGACGATGCAGGCACCAACGATGCGCTGATCCTGTGGATCGAACAGCAGCTTGGTGATGCCTTCGGATCGGCCATTGGACAGAGATTTGCCCGACGCGGCCCACGGAAACACGCCTTTTTCGAACTTGATCCCTTTAGCTTTGGCGTCGGTTTCAGTCAGGCCGCACCAAGCCACTTCCGGGTCGGTATAGGCGACCGAAGGGATCAGTTTCGCGTCGAAGAACCGCTTGTGACCGGCGGCAACCTCGGCTGCAACCTTGCCTTCGTGCACGGCCTTGTGCGCCAGCATCGGCTGGCCGACCAAGTCACCGATGGCGAAGATATGCGGCACGCCGGTGCGCATTTGGTTGTCCACGGCGATAAACCCACGCTCATCCACCGCGACTCCGGCTTTTTCTGCGTCGATCAGTTTGCCGTTGGGTTTGCGTCCCACGGCCACCAGAACCTTGTCGAACGTGTCGGTGAAGCTGTCGCCCTTGTCATCCTCGAACGTGACCTTGAGGCCCTTCTTTAGCGGTTCAATCGCTGTGACCTTGGTCTTGAGGAAGATGTTTTCGTACCGGCCCTTGATGCGGGTCATCAGAGGTTTAACGATATCCTTGTCCGCACCAGGGATAATCTGATCCATCAACTCGACCACGGTGATGTCCGAGCCCAGCGCGTCATAAACGCAAGCCATCTCCAGACCGATGATACCGCCGCCCAAAACCAGCATCCGCTTTGGAACATCCGCCAGTTCCAGCGCACCGGTCGAGTCGATCACGCGGTCGTCATCATGGGGGAGAAAGGGCAGCTCAACCGGTTCAGATCCCGCCGCAATGATGCATTGGCCAAAGGAAACCGTTGTCATTCCGTCATCGCCCATGACCTCGATCATGTTCGGACCCGAGAAGCGACCGTAGCCGCGCACGATCTGAACCTTGCGACCCTTGGACAAACCGTCCAAACCGCCGGTCAGTTTGCCGACAACGCTGTCTTTGAAGGCGCGCAATTCGTCCAGGTCAATCTTGGGCTTGCCAAAGCTGACACCATGTGCGCCCATCTCTTCGGCCTCGGTGATGACCTTTGCCACGTGCAACAACGCCTTCGAAGGGATACAGCCCACGTTCAGGCAGACACCGCCCAGCGTCGGATTGCGCTCGATCATTACAACCTTTTTGCCCAGATCTGCGGCGCGGAAGGCTGCCGTGTAGCCACCGGGGCCTGAGCCCAGCAAAACCACTTCGGCATGTACGTCGCCCTGCCCGGCTGCAGTGTCGGTGGCGGCCACAGCCTGCGGTGTGTCGGGTGCTTCTGCTGGGGCGGCCTCGGGTGTTGCGCCTTCGGCGGCTTCCAAAGTCAGGATCAGCGCGCCTTCCGAGACATTGTCACCTTCGGCAACGGCAATCGAGACGACCTTGCCATCGGCGGGGGACGGAACCTCCATCGTGGCCTTGTCGGATTCCAGTTCGATCAGCGGGTCTTCGGCGACGACGGTATCACCAACCGAGACAAGAATGCTGAGCACGGGCACATCGGAGAAATCACCGATATCGGGTACTTTGACGTCCATCTGATCTCTCCTCACCACATCAACTTGCGCATGTCACCCAACAGCGTCTTGAGCGTGACGCAAAAGCGTGCAGCCAAGGCGCCATCAACGGCACGGTGGTCATAGCTGAGCGACAAGGGCTGCATCAGGCGCGGCACGAATTCTTCACCATTCCAGACCGGAGCCATCTTCGACCGGGTCAGGCCCAGAATGGCCACCTCGGGCGCGTTGACGATCGGAGTGAAATGGGTGCCACCGATACCGCCCAGCGACGAGATCGTGAACGTCGCGCCCTGCATGTCGTTCGATTTCAGCTCACCTGCACGCGCCTTGCCCGACAGCTCCATCAGATCCTTGGAGATCTCGACAATGCCCTTACGATCCGCATCTCTGATGACCGGAACAACCAGGCCGTTCGGCGTGTCTGCAGCAAAGCCTATGTTGTAGTAAGATTTGCGGATCAGCTTGTCGCCGTCGGGGTGGATCGACGAGTTGAACTCCCAATGCTGTTTCAGCGCATTGACCGAGGCCTTGACCACAAAGCTCAGCAATGTGACGCGATAGCCTTCTTCCTTGGCCATCGTGTCCATTTCCTTGCGGTATTTGTCCAGCTCGGTGATGTCGGCCTCATCATTATGGGTGACATGTGGGATATTGAGCCATGACCGGTGCAACGCAGGGCCAGACAGCTTTTTGATCCGAGGCATTTCCACGTCTTCGACCGGGCCGAACTTTGAGAAATCGACCACCGGGATCGGCGGGATACCCATGCCACCCGATGCACCTGCAGCAGCCGGAGCGGCAGCAGTTGTGGATTTGAGGAACTTGGTGACGTCCTCGCGCAGGATACGACCCTTGCGGCCCGAGCCGTTGACCTTGGACAGATCAATGTCCAGCTGACGGGCAAAGGCGCGCACCGATGGCGAGGCATGGGCCTTGCCGAACCCTTGGTCCATCACCGGCGCCGCCGGGGTGGCTGGTGCGGGGGCAGCCGCAGGTGCCGGTGCGACCGTGGGCGCGGCCTCGGCCGGGGCGGTAGGTGCCCCCTCGCCTTCGAGCAGCAGGATCAGCGCCCCCTCGGATACGTTGTCGCCCTCGGACACTTTGATTTCCTTGATGACACCCGCGGCAGGCGACGGAACCTCCATCGTGGCCTTGTCGCTTTCCAATTCGATCAGCGGGTCCTCGGCAGCGACGGTATCACCGACCGAGACCAGGATGCCGATCACCGGGACATCCGCAAAATCCCCGATATCCGGGACTGTTACTTCGATTGCCATTTCTACGTCTCCTCGTGCCCCGTGGGTTTAAACCAACCGGGGGTTCGGCTTGTCGCCGTCGATTTCATATGTCTTGAGCGCCTTCTCGAGCTCGGCCTTGGTCACCGCACCTTCGCGATACAGATCGACCATTGCCGCCGCTGCGATATGATTGGCGTCGACCTCAAAGAACCGGCGCAAGTTCACCCGGCTGTCCGAACGGCCATAGCCATCCGTGCCCAGCACCGAATAGCGGCCCGGCACAAATGCGCGGATCTGCTCGGCGTAGTTCTTCATATAGTCAGTGGCTGCAATGATCGGACCTTTGGCCTTTGAAAGCTGTTCGGTCACGTAAGGCACACGTTCCTCGGCCAGCGGGTCCAGACGGTTGGCGCGTGCCGCATCCTGCCCGTCGCGGGCCAGTTCGTTGAACGAGGTGGCCGACCAGATATCAGACGTCACGCCGAAATCCTTCTTCAGCAATTCCGCCGCTTTCATCGCCTGCAACAGAATTGTACCCGAGCCCACCAGGTTGACGTGCTTCTTGCCCGGCTTCTTGGTTTCCTGGAACCGGTACAGCCCCTTGATGATCCCCTCTTCCGCGCCCATCGGCATATCGGGGTGCGTATAGTTTTCGTTCATCAGGGTCAGGTAGAAATAGATATCTTCCTGATCGCCATACATGCGCTGCAGGCCGTTCTGGATGATCACCGCGACCTCATAGCTGAAGGTCGGGTCATAGGTGATGCAGTTCGGAATGGTGCCCGCAAGAATGTGACTGTGGCCATCCTCGTGCTGCAGACCTTCACCGTTCAGCGTCGTCCGACCAGCTGTACCGCCTAGCATGAAGCCCCGCGCACGACTATCACCAGCCGCCCAGGCCAGATCACCGATGCGCTGGAAGCCAAACATCGAGTAGTAGATGAAGAAAGGGATCATCGGTACGCCGTGATTGGAATAGGCAGTCGCTGCCGCAATCCAATCGGCCATGGCGCCAGCCTCGTTGATGCCTTCCTGCAGGACCTGACCGTTGGTCGTTTCCTTATAGAACATCATCTGATCAGCATCTTCAGGGGTATAGTTTTGACCCGACGGGTTGTAGATCCCGACCGAGCGGAACAGTCCCTCCATCCCAAAGGTCCGGCTTTCGTCCGGCACGATCGGAACCACGTTATTGCCCATTCCCTTGTCACGCAGCAGCGTAGTCAGGATGCGGACAAAGGCCATTGTGGTCGAAATCTCACGATCACCGGTGCCCTTCAGTTGAGCTTCGAACTTGGAAAGCGCGGGGATTTCCAGCGCTGGTGCACTACTGTCGCGTTTGGGGAACTCACCGCCCAAAGCCTTGCGCCGGTCGGCAAGATAAGCTTTTTGCGCGTTGTTCAACGACACAAACGGCGCGTTGGGCAGGTCTTCGTCGCTGACCGGGATCTGGAACCGATCACGGAACGCACGCAACTGATCTTCGGCCAGTTTCTTTTGCTGGTGGGTGGTGTTCTGCCCCTCACCGGCCGAGCCCATGCCGTAGCCCTTGACGGTTTTCACCAGCAGGCAGGTCGGCGTGCCCTCGTTCTCGGTCGCGCGCTTGAATGCGGTATAGACTTTTTCTGGGTCATGTCCGCCCCGGCGCAATGCCCAGATCTGATCGTCGGTCCAGTCTTCGACCAAAGCAGCGGTTTCCGGGTATTTCCCAAAGAAATGTTCGCGGATATAAGCACCGTCTTTCGACTTGAACGTTTGGTAGTCGCCATCGACGGTTTCATCCATCAACTGACGCAACCGCCCGCTCGTATCTTTTTCCAGCAGTTGATCCCAGCCCTTACCCCAAAGCAGCTTGATCACGTTCCAGCCCGCACCGCGGAAGTCGCCCTCAAGTTCTTGCACGATCTTGCCGTTGCCGCGAACCGGACCATCGAGCCGTTGCAGGTTGCAGTTGATCACGAAGATCAGGTTATCCAGGCCTTCTCGCACGGCCAGGTCAATTGCACCCCGGCTTTCGGGTTCGTCCATCTCGCCATCGCCGAGGAAGCACCACACTTTACGGTCGGCCATGTCGATATGACCCCGGTTGTGCATGTATTTCATGAACCGCGCCTGATAGATCGCCATCAGTGGACCCAAGCCCATCGAGACCGTCGGGAACTGCCAGTAATCCGGCATCAACCACGGGTGCGGATAGCTGGACAGCCCGCCGCCATCGACCTCGGAGCGGAAGTTTTCCAGCTGCTCTTCAGTGATGCGCCCTTCCATGAAGGACCGGGCATAGATGCCGGGGATCACATGGCCTTGAAAAAACACCAGGTCGCCACCGTGGATCGCCGATTTCGATCGCCAGAAGTGGTTCAGGCCCACGTCATACATAACAGCTGATGAGGCAAAGGAGGCAATGTGGCCGCCATATTCGCTGCTGACTTTGTTGCGCCGAACCACGGTAGCCATGGCGTTCCAGCGGTTGATCGTACGGATCCGCCACTCCATCTCAGGATCGCCGGGAAAGGCGTACTGATCATCGACCGGGATGGTATTCTGATAGGGCGTTGTAGCCGAAAACGGCAGCGTCGCCCCGGCGGCGCGGGCCTTCTGCACGGCCTTGTCCAACAGGAAATGCGCACGGTTCGCACCGTCTCGTTCAATCACGTCTTCAATGGCGTCCTGCCATTCCTGACTTTCTACCGGGTCGATATCGGGTTCGAGGTCTTTCATTGGGCAGGTTCCTTTCTCAAACTGTGTCCCGAGGAGTGTCAGACGAAGAATTGTGCGCCGTTGACAGAAATCGTTGAGCCGTTGACAAACCCGGCGTCATCCGAGGCCAAGAAGGCCACACAGCGGGCGATTTCCTCGGGTTCGCCCAGCCGTCCCGCCGGGATTTGGCCGATAATGGCCTCGCGGACCTTTTCAGGCACGGCCATGACCATCTCAGTGGCGATATAACCGGGGCAGATAGCGTTTGCGGTAATGCCTGCGCGCGCGCCTTCCTGTGCCAGAGATTTGACGATTCCCAGATCACCTGCCTTGGTGGCGGCATAGTTGGCTTGCGCAAACTGGCCTTTCTGGCCGTTGATAGAACTGATGACAATGACACGGCCGAACTTACGCTCGCGCATACCGGGCCAGATTGGGTGGATGGTGTTGAAAACGCCGGTCAGGTTGGTGTCTATGACATCTTTCCACTGCTGGGGCGTCATCTTGTGGAACGGCGCGTCGCGGGTAATCCCGGCGTTGGCGACCACAATATCGATCGATCCAATCTCGGCCTCGACCTGCGCGATCCCAGCGGCCGAGGCTTCGTAATCTGCGACATTCCATTTATAGGTTTTGATGCCGGTCTCGGCGGTAAAAGCAGCCGCCTTTTCGTCATTGCCGGCATAGGTCGCGGCAACAGTATATCCTTCAGCTTTCAACTTTCTGGAAATCGCTTCGCCGATACCCCGGCTACCACCGGTTACAAGTGCAGTTCGTGTCATCTCTAATCCCTCCAATTAGTCAGTGACTTTGACCTAACTTGCAGTGTTACGTAGCGTAATTTTTTACCACCGGATAGGCCTGAGCGGAATAGCGGCTATGCGTTTTAGGAAAGGTTTAATATTAAACTACTTGAAATTTTAATCTTAAAATTATTTTCTTACAGAGAGTTATCGGAGTGTTTATGCAACCGCTCACGGTCAACACGCAAAGGACGGCACGCGATTGCGACCACGGTCACCGGGGCTTGTCACCAACGTAATCCCGGAACTTCGACATTTTACCGATCCCGGGGTTAAAGGAATTAGTTGGATCGCAGCGCCTGTAATGCGCCGCGAGATCCGGCTTGGCCTTGTAGAGGTGGCCGACATTGTGCTCGGCCGGATATTCGGCCCCGCGCTCATCAAGTATTCGAAGCATCGCAGTCTTGATCGCCCTTGGATCGCATCCCTTTTTGATGATGTAATCCTGGTGCATCACGTGGCACATCAAGTGGCCGTAATAGACTTTGCCAACCAACTGATCGGTGATCTCAGGCGGCAGCGTTTCGAACCAATCACGATCATTGCGACGCAGCGCGATATCCAGCGCCAGTATCTCTTCGACTTCGTCGGAATGGACATGGCCATACCGCACAGCGGCACCCGCAGCAGCAAATCGATGCAACCCGGCGATCTTGGCGTCACGCGGGGTGCAGGTGACAAATTCGGCGCTGCGGGAACCAAAGAATTCGGGAAGAAACACCGCCGCCTCTTCGATACCGCTGTCATGCACTTTCAAGATGAGGTGGTGTTCATACCTGTCACGATACTCATACAGGAACTCCGGCAGATGCTCGGGCCAAAGCTTTGCAACAACCTGCATGAACTTGTCGGTGAAACCCCGGGTCAACGAAAACTTGTTCAGACGCGAGTCCACCGCGCCCTTCATAGCAAAGAACATCGGCAGCCGGTCGGTCCCCAGCTTGTCGATCATAACCAGAGTGTCCTTGCCGTATTTCGCAGCGATATCGAAACACTCGCGATGCACGTATTCAGCCGAAACAGGCAGAGTTTCGAAACGCGTCAGGATGTGGCGACGTAGGTCGGTAAGGTCAGCAGGGTCGTTTGTACCGATGTAAAAGACCTGCTCACGCTCATAGGTCGGGAAGGTATCAAGCCGCACTGCGAATACCGCCAGTTTGCCCGCACAGCCGGACACTTCGTACAACAGCCGTTCGTCATTGCTGTAACGCGAGGGCGTGTCCGCATCGACATCGCGCAGGATCGCAGTGTAATCCGGGTCCGACGCATTGCGACCCTGAGGTGTCGGGGCATCCTTGTCGAAATCCCCGGCTTCAACACGGGTCAGGATTTCCTCTGGAGTGTCGCCCAAATCCAGCCCCAGATGGTTCACCAGTTTCAGCGTCCCATCCGCGGCGATCTGGGCGAAAAGGGCAAGCTCTGTATAACTGGGTCCGCGCTCGCACAAGGAACCGCCGGAATTGTTGCAAACCCCACCCACGATCGAGGCCCCAATGCTGGAGGACCCGATTACCGAATGCGGTGTTCGCCCCAGTGGCCTTAGCTGCTTCTCCAACTCAAACAGAGACGCGCCCGGCAGGCTTAGAACCTGCTGACCGTCTTGCAAAAGGTGCAGGGCTTTCATCCGACTGACATTAATCAGCACAACGTCACGGTCGTAACCGCCTTTGGGTGTAGACCCTTCGGTCAGGCCAGTATTGGACGCCTGCATGATGACGATCTTGTCGGCGGCGACGCAGGCCTGCAGAACGTGCCACAGTTCCAGCAAAGCACCGGGTCGAACGACGCAGAGTGCTTTGCCCTCACCCGATCTGAACCCGCGGCGGAACCGCTCGGTCG
The DNA here is from genome assembly GCF_059612275.1 of Ruegeria sp. CDSA034. NCBI lineage: Bacteria > Pseudomonadati > Pseudomonadota > Alphaproteobacteria > Rhodobacterales > Roseobacteraceae > Ruegeria > Ruegeria sp. CDSA034. The sequence continues at coordinate 143,916 of NZ_JBXWQH010000003.1, read as the reverse complement.
CGCGTTCGCCTTTTAGCACATTACGGGCGCCGACGATGGCGCGAAATTTGGTTATGAGGGCTTCGTTGATCATGCCGCGTTCCGATGTGCATCGCCAGGACTGGTCGCTGTGTCCCGGAAGCGCAGGTTAGTGCGCGACAGTTGGTCGAGCCGCGTTACGCCCATCAGCTTCATGTCGCGCTCGATCTCGGCCCGCATCAATCCCAACGCCCGTTCGACGCCCGGCTGACCAGCGGCAGCCAATGGATACAGATAGTGCCGCCCTACCCCGACCGCCTTGGCACCCAAAGACAACGCCTTGAGCACATGGGTTCCGCGCTGAATTCCGCTGTCCATCATCACGTCCAGCTTGTCGCCGACGGCATCCACAATCTCGGCCAACTGATCAAACGGCGTACGCGAGCCGTCCAACTGGCGACCGCCGTGGTTCGACAGGATGATGCCGGTACACCCGATGTCAGCCGCGCGGCGTGCGTCCTCGACGGTCATGATGCCTTTGAGGCAGAACTGACCGTCCCACTCTCGCACCATTTCGGCCACATCGTCCCAGTCCATCGACGGATCCAGCATATCGGTGAAATAGCCGCCGATCGAACTGGCACCGCCGCCCATATCTACATGCCCTTCCAGCTGCGGAAGGCGGAACCTTTCATGCGTGACATAGTTGATGCCCCACATCGGCTTGATCGCAAACTGGATCATGCCGCCCAGCGTAAGCCGGAACGGAATCGAGAACCCCGTCCGCAGATCGCGCTCTCGGTTGCCGCCGGTGATGCTGTCGACGGTCAGCATCATGACCTCGACACCCGCCTCTTTGGCGCGCTGCATCATGGCAGAGTTCAGGCCGCGATCCTTGTGGAAGTAGAATTGATAGACCTGCGGGTTCTTATGCTTCTGGCGCAATTCTTCCAACGAAACAGTGCCCAGCGACGAAACCCCGAACATGGTGCCATATTTCTCGGCGGCCGCTGCCACAGCGCGTTCGCCCTGATGGTGGAACAGGCGCTGCAAAGCCGTCGGCGAGCAATAAAACGGCATATCCAGCTTTTGCCCCATCACGGTGACCGACATGTCCACGTCCGTCACCCCACGCAGGACCGATGGCAGCAGATCACACCGATCAAACGTCCGTGTGTTTTCGCGGTAAGTCACCTCATCATCCGCGCCGCCGTCAATATAGTTGAAGATCGGCCCCGGCAGGCGGCGCTTGGCCAATCTGCGGAAATCCTGAAAGTTATGACAGTCCTTCAGACGCATGACTCTTCCTCCTTAATAGGCGACGGATGGCAACCAGGTGGCAAGTGTGGGCCACAGGAAGACAAGAGCCAGTCCGGTCAATTGCAGCAGGACAAAGGGGATGATGCCCTTGTAGATATGCGTCAGTTTGATCTCGGGCGGGCAGACGCCCTTGAGATAGAACAAGGCGAAACCAACGGGTGGGGTTAGGAAGCTGGTCTGCAGCGTAACTGCCACCAGAATCACGAACCACACAAGCGCCGGTTCATCCAGTACTCCAAATCCGGGAATATCGATTCCCAGACCGTTCACGATGGGGCGCATCAGCGGCAGCACAATCAACGTGATTTCGATCCAGTCCAGAACAAAACCCAGCAGGAAGACGATGAACAGGATGAAGAGGATCGTGCCGTTCGCACCAAAGCCGGTGGACTGCACGACATGTTCAATCAACTCATCCCCACCGAGTTCCCGCAGGACATAAGAGAATACGGTCGCGCCCAGGAAGATTGCGAAGATGTAGGCGGTCGTGTTGAAGGTCGACACCAGCACATTCCACAGCTTGGCGAATGTCAGCTTGCGATAGCCCAGCGCAAGCAGTGTTGCACCCAACGCACCGATGCCCGAAGCCTCGGTTGGCGTCGTCAGCCCGGCAAAGATCGAACCCAGTACCGCAAGGATCAACAACAGGGTTGGGATGACGGCAAACAGCACGTCCTTGACGGCGGCCCAATCGGGGGCTTTTGCACCCTCGGGCACTGGTGCCGCATCGCGTTTCACCAAAGCGAGGATAAAGATGTAAGTCAGGTAAAGGCCACCAATGATGACACCCGGAAAGACCGCGGCCATGAACAGATCGCCTACCGACAATGCCATCTGGTCAGCCATGATCACCAGCATGATCGACGGCGGGATCAGGATGCCCAGCGTGCCTGAGGCCGAAACCACTCCAGCCGCCAGCGTGGGTTGGTACTTTTGCTGCATCATTGACGGCAGCGACAGCACACCTAGCAGAACCACGGATGCACCGATGATACCAGTCGAGGCGGCAAGGATGATCCCGATCAGCGTGACCGTGATCGCCAAACCGCCGCGCACCGTACCAAATAGGCGCTGCATCGAGGACATCAGACGCTCGGCCACGCCGCTTTCGTCCAGCATCAGGCCCATAAAGATGAACATCGGCAGCGCAACCAGAACCGCGTTGGACATGGTCGCGTAGACCCGGTTCACCACAGCCCCCAAGGTCAGATAATCGAGTCCCGTAAAGGTGCTTTCCAACCCTGTCCACAGCATCAGATCGTTGTCGAACAGATAGGCCAGCCCACAATAGGCAACGCCGACACCGGCCAGAACCCAAGCCACCGGATACCCGGTGAAAAGCAGCGCAATGAATGTCAGGAACATTGCGATGACCAGCTTTTCCTCAGTCGTTTCAACCAGGAAGGTCAGGCCAATACAAACCGCGGCAAATACGGCCAGCACCAGAAGGACTCGGCGCAGGGGTGCACCTTCGCGCTCTGACGCAGGCCCGTACATAAGCGCATGCCCGTCATGGATCAATCGCGCCAGCGCGGCCAAGCCCAGCAGAACAAAACTGATCGGAATGACCGCCTTGAAGGCCCAGCGCGCAGGCAGACCTGTTGGGCTGTCCGAGCGCTCGCTGACGCGGAAGCTTTCGTAGAAGTAATCATACCCTTGATCGATCATCAGATAGATGAATGGGGTCAGCAGAGTCAGAATGCCGATCACTTCGATCACACGCTGCGCGCGACGGGATAATTGCATGTGCAGAACGTCAACGCGCACGTGGCTGTCTGTGATCAAGGCATAGGATATGCCGATCATCGTGACGATGCCGTAAAAGTGCCACTGGATCTCGTCCAGTTTGGGATAGTTCTGGCTGAACAGATAGCGCAGCGAAACCTGGCTGAAGATCGCGGCCATCAACAGGACATTGGCCCACATCACCACATGCCCGACGGTTTTTACACCAGTATCAATAGCAACGGCCATTTTTTGGCGGTCAGTTTCGGGGTGCTCCAGGATGCCTTCATAGGCTTCGACCGGATCATTGAGGTTCTTTTGCGTGGCCATGGGTAATCCTCGCTCAGTTGACCGGCGCTAGCGCGGTCAAGGGAATGCAGGTTTGAAATCCTGATAATGTCCGAGGCAGAGTTGCCCCTGCCCCGGACGCGTCAGCAAGTCGGGTTACTGACGGGGGAGGAACGCATTGGTTTTCCACAGGACATAGCCGTCGCGGAACTCGTTCATGTCGGACAGAACCTTGGCAAAGAAGGCATCGTTGGCGGCCTCTTCGGCAGCAACCTCATCCCAGGTGGCACGGAAGGTGTCCAGCATCTCGGGCGACCATTGCTTGATGGTGACGCCGTTGTTTTCAACGTTGTCGATCAGGGCCGCATGCTGGATGGCCTCACCTTCGGCAAAACTGTCAGCCATCGAAGCCTTACAGGCGTTTTCGATGATCGCCTTGTGCTGCTCGCTGGTTTCGTTCCAGACGTCCTTGTTGATCATCAGCTCGAACACGGTCGCCTGCTGGTGCCAACCGGGGAAATAGTTGAACTTAACCAGTTTGTGAAAGCCCAGACGCGCGTCGATGGCAGGCATCGAAAACTCGGTTGCGTCGATGGCGCCTTTTTCAAGCGCGGGGAAAATCTCACCGCCCGGCAGCAACGAGGTTGCCACGCCCAGTTTCTGCATGACTTTTCCACCCAGACCGAAGAAGCGCATCTTGAGGCCACTCAGATCTTCAGGGGTGTTGATCTCGGTCGCGAACCAGCCCGACGTTTCAGGGGCAATGACCGCGCAGGGGATTACATGAACGTTGTATCCTGCCTGATCATACATCTCTTGATACAGTGACATTCCGTTGCCGTAATACAGCCACGCCATGTATTCGCCCGCCTCAGGGCCAAACGGAACCGCCGAGAACAGCGGCGCAGCCGGGATTTTACCCGCCCAGTAACCAGCGGTGGTGTAGCCCGAGTTAATCTTGCCAGTCGACACGGCATCCAGAATTTCGAACGGCGGGACCAATTTGCCCGGCTCGTAAACCTTCATCTTCAGCGTACCGCCAGACATCAGGTCAAGCTGCTCGGCAACACGAGGGATCGGGGAACCCAACCCTGGAAGCTCGGTCGAGAAAGCAATCGGGGTTTTCAGCAGCAGTTTGTCAGCAGCAATCGCAGGTGCCGCCATCAGGCTGGCAGCCACGGCAAGGCTCGTCAGGGTCTTTTTCATGAAATCTCCTCCAGGGTCGGTCGGACTTGGCGTCCGATGAATTTGTGACGCGAGATCTTCCTGCGCCACATTGGTAAATAAAGTTGACCAAACATTTCAGTCAACAACTTTATTTACCAATGGCTCGATTGCTATTTGCCTAGAGAAGATCCAGAACGCCTAAACTTAAGAGGGCCGCCGCCGACGATGATTGGGCGAGTGTTTCGATCTTTTTTTGTTTAACGATAACCAGTTGCACTCCAAATAATCCGAGAGGTTTCCCCACTAAATCAGGCATTGAAAAACACACACTCAAAGATTACTTTTATTTACCAAAGGGGTTCTGAAACTTCTTCAGAAGGGTAAACCACGATGAACACGACAGCGATTTTCGAACCGATTGGGCACGAATCACTCTCGGATGCAGTGGTGGCTCAGATTGAAGACCTGATTGCTTCGGGCATTCTCAAGCAGGGTCGCAAACTGCCATCGGAACGCGATCTGGCGGAAACCCTTCGCGTCTCCCGCCCCAAACTGCGTGAGGCGCTGGCGGTTCTTGAAGAACGAGGCCTGGTGACGACACAGCATGGTGAAGGCACTTTCGTAGCTGCGTTGACAGGCAGCGCCATGCTCCCTGCCTTGTTGGCGCTTTACGAACGCCATGAGCCCGCTTTTTTTGACTATCTCGAATACAGGCGCGAACAGGAAGGCTTTGCCGCTAAGCTCGCCGCGCGGCGGGCGACCAAAGCGGATAAGGAACGGATCACGAATATCTTGGCCGAGGATGAACGCGCATGGCGCGAGAAAGACGCGCTTGCATCGCGTGAGGCGGATTTTGCGCTGCACGCGGCAATTGTGGACGCCAGCCAAAACGCGACACTCATCCACATGATGGCGTCTATCTACGAGCTCACACGGCAAGGCGTGTTCTACAATCGTGATTTTCTAAAGACCATCGACGGCACGGGCAAGCTGCTGATGGAGCAGCATCGCGAACTTGGAATGGCGGTCATCGCAGGCGACGAAACACGCGCGGAAAAGGCTGCGTATGACCACATCGACTTTGTTGAAGAGTCCTTCAAGCTTGGCATTGAAAGACGCCGCCGTGAGGCAATGGCCGAAAAGCGCCGCCTTCTGTCTGATTCAAAACTCTGATCGGGCAGCGCAAGTCGTTCTTACTTTCCAACGATCTCAATCATGTAATCACGACGGGCTGCGGCAGGTGGTGGCTGAAACGGCGCTGCCGCGCGTACTTGCGCAAGTGCCACCTGATCCAGTCGTTTCGACCCCGAGCTGCGCTTGACGGTGACACTTACAAGCGCCCCATTGTCGCCAATCCGAAAACTCACCAACACCGCACCACGAATATTGACGTTCTTACGACGGGCACGGGTGATCTTGCGCATTACGTGCCCTCTGTAATTGCTGACCTCAGCGTTACCCTGCCCGGCCGCTATGGAACTTGTCTTTTTGGCCGTCGCAGCGCCTTTGCTGGTTTTTCCCGATGCATTGCCTTTTCTGGCGCTCTTTTCAGAATTTCCTGCCTGCGACGCAACCTGATCGACCTTTTGTTTGGTCGGGTCCGCCGGTTTCACGGCTGGGGTTTTCGCGACGGCTTCCGTCTCTGACGGCGCTGCTTCTTGCGCTTCGGCGGATGCTTGTCGATGGGTCACCGCGACGGCGGCTTTGGTGTCGGCGACAGTATGCTTTATCGCCCCGGGAACTGACGCCCGGGCCTGAGAGGTTGGGCTGACCGCAGTTTGTCGCTGTGTCGGTGCGACGGTCGGTTGATGTGCAGTAGCGGGTGTCGAGGCGGTGGCCCCCGTCACATAGTCCTTGAAGGCATCCCCCAGCGCAGCAACCTCGCCCGACCCGCCACCTTCGACAAGCACCGGTTCACCTGCGGAAAAGTCATGCAGGGCAAGAACATGAGTGGCTGCGGCTAGCGCCAAAGCGGCAACAGCTATGCCACGCGATCTGGGTATCATTGCAAACCCCTTTCTGTGACCACGTACACCCTTTTTGCACCCAGCGCGCGCAAGGCATCACTGACCTCTTTCAGCCGAACAGCAGGCAAAGCCCGGTCCGGCACGACGCGAACATCATCCAGCGGCAGGTTGATCGACGCGCGTTCCACATACGCCTCAACTCCAGTCAGTTCGGCGCCCCGGTATTCCAGTGAACCATCGCTACGAATGACCAAAGCATCGGGTGGCTCGCGACCGTCCAGATCACTGGTTTCCACCAGCTTCACCGATTTACTCAGCGGCGGTGCAAGCGTGCCTGCAATCATGAAAAAGATGAGCATCAGAAAGACGACATTGATCAGTGCGATCGTTGGCTCTCGACCCTGTTTTGCCTTGCGTTTGAGTTGAATCATCCGATCACCTGTGCGCGCAAATGGTCGATGCCTTTCAGCACCGAAAGCAAATCAATCAGCTGTTGCGAAGTCGCGTTCTGTCCAAGACTGATCAACGCGGTCTGAGGCTTATCGGTCGCCATCACCATGGCCATGTCTTCGAACGCGGCAAGCGTGCCATCAACCAAAATACGGTCGGCCTCAAGTTTGACAAAGCGGATTACCCGGTCAGTTTCCGCCCCTCCGGCAGCGGCAGTGGCAAATTCGATTTCGCCATATTTGGAGAACGTCGACGTCAGCATGAAGAACAGCAACAGCAGAAAGATGACGTCAATCAAGGACGTCATCGACAAGCGCCTGCGCCGTCTTCTGCGGACGTTAAGTGCCATGGGCGAAAACCTGTTGCGGGGTTTGGTCAGCCATCGGCGCGTCCTCAGCATAGCCCGGTGCAAACACAGTTCGCAAAGCGCGGTTGGCAAAGGTACGCTCACGGTTCATGCGCGCCTCGAACCACGTCAGGACCATTGATGTCGGCATAGCGACTGCAAGGCCGGCAGCGGTCGTCAACAGGGCCACCCAAATACCACCGGCCAGCAGCGACGGATCAACAGAATTGCCCGCGCCCTGTAGAGTTTGGAACGCCTCGATCATGCCTAATACGGTCCCGAAAAGCCCCAGAAGCGGCGCAAGTTGGGCGACCATATCCAAGACGTTGAACCCTTGCTCAAGTTGGGCAAACCGCGCTTCGGCCTCGGCGTCGGTACGCTCTGACAAGGTGCGATCCTCTCCAGACAAAGCCATCGCGATCACCGGCGCCAAGTAGCTGCGGCTATTGCGCAGATGTGCCGTTGTCTCGGCAAGGTCCCTGCGATCCCAGGCCTGAATGGCGCGCGAAAGCTCAATATGACGACCGACACCTGCGACGCGAAACTGCCACAGCTTGTACAGAACCAACGAAAGTGTTGCGATTGAGGTCACGATCAGGATGGCAACAACCGGCCCGCCCAATTCCAGAATTTCCATTATTTTTCTTATTACTGCGTCCATAACCTCACCCGATCACTTCCGTTTCAAGGCGACTTGTGAGCGTAAGCCCGGACATGCAGGCATCGGCCATGTCAGATTGTGTCACACATTCCTGTACACCGTTGATCAGTATTCGGCTGATCTGATCGCAAGCCATGTCGTTGAACTGGAACTGCCGCACACGGGGCTTGCCCGCAGGCAATTCGGCAAAATCAAGTAGTGTCAGAAGGGCCACCTGACCTTCTGCGCCGAAGAGAACGGTCTCATAAACCGCGCCATCGATATCGATGCCATAGGTATTTTCAGCGACAAAGCTCAGCAAACAGCTTTCGCCCTTTGCCTCGGCACTGCTGAGTTCGATTGATACGCCGCTGGGTTTTTGCGTTTCCTCTGCGCTGGCAATCCCTGCCCCCAAAATTGGGAGCAGGGTCAGCAGGACCACCCGAGCATTTCTTTTGATTGTTGTCTGCATGACTGGTCCTTTCGTGTGGATCAGAAGGTTTTGGCCAGGGTCAGCTTGAAGTTCCGGCCCGGTGAGTTGCGGGTCGAAAGGTTCGGCAGATAGTTCTTGTCAAAGATGTTCTCGACGCCTGCGCGAACTTCGAAACCCTGAAACGCGCCTTCCTGCGGCAGATAGGTCGCGCGCAGGGTGTTCACGCCGTAGCCAGCAACCGGATCTCCGCTTGAGTCGGTGCCGGATTTGGCGCCGAACAGCTCCCAGCTGACGTCCAGAGTTTCGCCAAAGCGTTTGCCGACTGTTACCCGCGCCGAGTCTGTCGGCTCGTTCCGCCATGGTGAGTCCACGCCAAGCGAGCTGGTTTCAGTCCCTTTGACGATGTTTGCGTTGAAGTCGACATAGTACCCAGCCGCGCTGGCATAAGATGCCTCGATTTCAACGCCTTTGGTTTCAACTTCCTGCAGCGGGCGGGAAGGACTGCCCGATACATAAGACGTGATGTCCCAAAGATCTGTCTTATAGAAATTGACCTTGGCACGAACCACATCACCCGCAGCAAAAACATCGCCACGATTATACGAGAAGCCCGCTTCCCATGTGCGCGACTTTTCAGGTTGGGTCATGTATGCTGGTGTGCCCAGATCGTCGATGATTGGCAGGTTTTCCGTGTATGCCCCACTGCCGAACACGGCAAAGCCGCTGGCGAATTCGTACCTTGCAGACAAACCGCCCATCAGCGCGTTGTTGTCATAGCTTTCATTGCGCGGAGCCGGTGCATCACCGTCGCCTTTGATGTCCTGCGTCTCGTACCGGATCGCCGGAGTGATGGTCAGCTGATCGCCGATCTGAATATCGTCCACGGCAAACAGTGCGACACGACGATCGGTACCACCAGGGGCCGAGGGCGCGTCCAGACGCTCGCGATTGATGAATTCGATCCCGGCGCGCAGGTCGTGCGAGGCGACACCGGTTTGGAAGTACGACGTATTCTTGATCGTCAGCTTCGTGGTTTCATAGTTGTGCGTCGCGTCAGCCAGCCCACGAATGCTTGGGAAGAATGGCGTTCCTTCCAGGCTTGAGGACCCGGGCACGTAAGAGCTGTCAATCTCCTGCTCCGAGTAGCTGAGGTTTACGTCCAGATCGATCAGGTCGTTGCCCGCCGGACGGTATTGATACCGTAGAATGCCGATTTTCGTTTCGATATCGCGGTCTACGTTGCCAAATGAATCCGATGTCGTGCCGAACGAGTCATACGGAACATCGCGTTCTTCCGACGTCGACTGATTATAGGACGCGGTGATCGAGTGTTCGAGGTCGTCACCAAAGCTGTATTTACCCTTTGCCAGAAGCGACGGCAGCGTGAAGGCACTGTTACCGATCGTATCGCCATTGCCGTCCTTCTGATCGTCCTGATCACGGTAGGTGTAGTTAAACAGGAATTCGGTCTGGCGGTTTGGCTGCCAGGCTAGGATGGACGACGAGGCAAAGCCGTTCCCGTTGGAATACCCTTCCAGCGTTTGACGGAACCGGAAGCCGGGCTCACCACCGGTGAAATCTGACGCGTCTTTGGTTTCCAACTGAACCACGCCGCCTACGACACCCGAACCGTATTCGAACGACCCCACAGTGCCGCGAATGACTGAGACGCTTTTATATAGCTGCGGATCAGTGAACAACTGATTGCCGATCCGATACAACTCCTCCGCGCCGGTTGTAGCCCCATCGACAAGGATCAGCACTTTCTGGTCGGTCCCAAAGGTGCCGTTGGCACCGAACCCACGGATATTGATCCCCGACCCTTGCGGTGTCGAGCCATTGACCAGCGTCACACCGGGCACCGTGTCAATCAGTTCTGCGACGGTGTTGGCCTGACGGTCGTTGATCTCTTCCTGATCGATATTGGTGACCGGCACGGCAGTATCCGTTTGGATTTCCCGTTTGCTTTCACCCAGTTCCAGCGTGCCCAGAAAGCCTTCATCCTGCTCTTGCGCCGAAGCACCAGCCGCCACCATGCTCAGGCACGACACCGTACCAAGCAACCCCATCTTTTGAATACGCGAACGCATTTCTGTCCCTTCGAAATTTTAAGAGGACCGGAAATGCTTGCTCCGCGCTGGCTTGGTCAGTCTTTTATGATTTTTGGAATCGCCTTTTTTGGCGACTTGTGCTCGTTAATAAAGTTGACTAAAACAGTCAACATAAATTCCTGGTCGTTCTTACGACCGCCGCCAGCAGTACACCGCGTTCAACGGTGGCCGTGCCAGCCCGACACCCATGACAATCGAAGATGGAAAAACCCATGACGGAACAGGTGCTTCTGGCCCCGGATCAAATTCGTGCGGCCTATGTTGAAAACACCGGAAAACGTGACCGCGACTTAGCGGAATCACTTGGAATAACCGAAGGTCAACTCGTTGCGGCGTTTGCGGGTATCGACGTAACGCGGCTTTCGGCAAGCCTTGATGACATCTTCCCGATGCTCAACGGGCTGGGTGAGGTCATGGTGCTGACGCGCAACCTCTCTTGCGTCATTGAAAAGGTCGGGCAATACGACAACTACCACTCCGGTGCGCATGCTTCGATGGTTCTGACCGAAGAGATTGACCTGCGCATGTTCCCCGGCCATTGGGTCCACGCCTTTGCCATCGAACGTGAAACGGACAAAGGGACAAAGCGATCCCTTCAAGTTTTTGATGCCGCTGGGGATGCGGTGCACAAGATCTTTCTGCGTGATGGCTCTGACCTGAACCACTGGGACGAACTTGTCAGGAAATTGCAGGCAGATGACCAATCCCAGACGCTGAGTGTCGAGCCGCGAAAGCCAACCGAGGCCGCCAAGGTGAACACCGACAAGGTCGAACTTCTGCGAACGGAATGGGCCAAGATGACGGATACACACCAGTTCCTGCGCCTAACCTCAAAGCTGAAGATGAACCGATTGGGCGCCTACCGCGTCGCTGGTGAACCGCTGGTTCGCGCGCTTGAACCGGCAGCGGTTTCCCAGATGTTCGAACAGGTCCGGGACCAAGGGCTTGAGATCATGGTCTTCGTCGGCAACCGGGGGTGCATCGAAATTCACGGTGGGTCGGTTGAGACGCTTAAACAGATGGGTCCGTGGTTCAACGTGCTTGATCCGCGCTTCAATTTGCACCTGCGCTCGGATCATATTGCCGAGGTTTGGGCCGTGACCAAACCAACCCAACGCGGTCCCGCCGTTTCAGTTGAGGCGTTCGATGCCGAAGGTGGTCTTATTCTGCAGATATTTGGCCGCCGTTCAGGCGAAAACGATCACCGCCCGGCCTGGGACCAACTGGTAGCAGGCCTGCAATCCAAAAAAGAAACCGAGGTGGCGTGATGAGCCCGCTTTGCAGGTTTTCATCGGTCGTCGCGGTAGCCGGCGCGCTGATCGGAACAGCGGCTATCGCAGCAGATGAGCCAGAACCCAACCGCATCATCGCCATCGGCAGTTCCGTGACAGAGATCGTCTATGCCCTGGGTCAGCAGGACCGCCTTGTTGGGCGGGACCGGACCTCGACCTACCCGGTTGATGTGCTGGACCTGCCCGATGTCGGCTATATTCGTGCGCTGTCACCCGAAGGGGTCTTGTCGGTGAAACCCGATCTGATCGTGGCACTGGAAGGGTCCGGACCACCGGAGGCTGTCGAGGTTCTCAGAGAGGCCGGTGTGCCCTTCGTCTCGATCAGTGAAGACTATTCACGCGACGGCGTGGTGGAAAAAATCCGGGCTGTCGGGGCCGCCCTGGGTGTCGAAGATGCCGCCGAAGAACTTGCCAATCAGACCGGTGCCAAGATTGACGGGGCCCATTCGAATGCAGTTGATGCTTCGGTGGGCGGCACACCCCGGGTTCTGTTTGTCTTGTCGGCTCAGGATAATCGCATCATGGTTGGCGGCGCGGACACACAGGCAGACAGTATCATTCGTCTGGCTGGCGGCGTGAACGCGGCTGGCAACGTATCGGGTTTTAAACCCATGACACCCGAAGCGATCGCCACAACCGCGCCGGACGTGATTCTGATGATGGATCGACAAGGCAACCACATCACTGCCAATGAAGATCTGTTTGCCATGCCAGCCATCAAGCTGACGCCCGCTGGACAGAAAAAACGTCTGATCCGCATGCAGGGTGCTTATCTGCTGGGGTTTGGCCCCCGAACGGCCGAGGCGATTGCTGATCTGTCGGCGGAATTGCAGAGAATAATCGGCTCATGACCGTTGCAATGGATCACGATGGCCTCAACGTGGCTGCGCACGACCGCCGAGTGACGGCACGCCGGGTCACTCTGGCCCTTTTGGCGCTGTTGGTCTTCACCAGCATCTGCAGCATCTCGGTCGGCGCGTCGGACGCATCCGTTCGCGCAGCATTCGCAGACCTGATTGCCGGGCGGGACATGTCGGACCTCGACCGGATCGTCCTGTGGGATATCCGCCTGCCCCGGCTGGCGATGGGAATTCTTGTCGGCGCCGCTTTGGCGGTTTCCGGCGTGGTGATGCAGGGCCTGTTTCGCAACCCTTTGGCTGACCCCGGAATTGTGGGCGTCAGCGCAGGTGCCGGTCTGGGCGCGATTTCCGCGATCATCCTCGGTGCGTACCTGCCCGCCTCCATTCTGGCCTGGGTCGGTAATAGCTTGGTCGCCGTGGCGGCATTCCTGGGCGGGTGGACGTCCGTCTTGCTGCTCTATCGCGTTTCAACACGAGGCGGGCAGACATCGGTTGCAACCATGCTGTTGGCAGGGATCGCGTTGGGTGCGCTGTCGGGCGCTGTGTCCGGGGTTCTGGTCTACATGGCCGATGACCAACAGCTGCGCGACCTGACGTTCTGGGGCATGGGCTCGCTGGCCGGCGCAACATGGACCAAAGCAGCCACGGCCGCTCCGATCATCTTGATTTCCGTGTTCACGGCCCAGTTCCTTGCCCGTGCGCTGAACGGCATGGCGATGGGCGAAGCCGTGGCGCACCACATGGGAATCCCGGTTCAGCGCAGCAAAAACATCGCCATTCTGGCCGTGGCCGGCGCGACCGGAGCCGCCGTCGCAGTCTCCGGAGGCATTGGTTTCATCGGTATCGTTGTGCCGCATCTGCTGCGGTTGGCGACCGGACCGGACCACCACCGCCTGTTGATGAACTCGGCCCTGTTAGGGGCTAGCTTACTGCTGTGTGCCGACATGATCAGTCGCCTGATCGTGGCACCGGCCGAACTGCCGATTGGCATCGTAACTGCAATCTTAGGCGCACCGGTCTTCCTGTGGATTCTGCTGCGGCGTCACGGAACAATGGGAATGTAAGTGATGAAGGGCGAAAACATACACGTCAAACTCGGCCGTAAAGAGATTCTGCACGGCGTGGACTTTGACGCAGAACCCGGAAAAGTCACAGCCATCATCGGCCCGAATGGCTCGGGGAAATCTACGTTACTCAAAGCCTTATCAGGCGAACTTGAATCTTGTGGAGAGATTTCCCTGAACGGGCACAGCATTTCCGAGCTGAAGCCTTGGCAACTAGCTGCAATGCGCGGGGTTCTACCGCAATCGTCAACCGTTGCCTTTCCCTTCACTGTGCTCGAGATCGTCCGACTGGGCCTTGCAAACGGGCTAGCTGCAGCGGATGACAGCCTGCCTTCCCGCGCGCTGGCTCATGTCGACCTCGCTGGGTTTGAGCACCGGTCTTACCAGAACCTTTCGGGTGGTGAGCAGCAACGAGTTCAGCTTGCCCGCGTTCTGACCCAAGTCTGGGACGCGACATACCACGATCAGCCCAGATGGCTGTTGCTGGACGAACCCGTTGCAAGCCTGGACATCGCACATCAGTTCACTGTGCTGGGCGTCGCAAGAAACTTCGCCACACAAGGCGGCGGCGTTGTTGTGGTTATGCACGACCTGAACCTGACGGCGCTGTTTGCCGATTATGTGTATGTCATGTCCGAAGGATCTGTTTGGGGCTCAGGCACGCCAACTGCGATCCTGAACGACCAGACGATGCTGCAGGTCTATGGTATCGACCTGCCTATCAGCACCCTGCCTAAAGCTCAGGTTCCGTTCATCCTGCCGCAGGCCATGCGACAGGCCTTAACCGCGTAAAGGGCACACTCAGGGCGAGCAGTATTTCCGCCTGCCCTAATCACGCACCGAAACTAGACGCCGTAACGGCTCAGTATCATCTCGACACTGCTGTCTATAGTCGCGGTCATTTCGACTTCGGTCAGAACATTGCCAGAGAAAACCATCGGCCAGAAAGCTCTCGACTTGATCAGGCCGATGAATTCCTGTCCCGCCTGTTCGGGGTTTTCGATCCGTAACTGCCCGTCTTCGGCTGCATCCCTCAGCATCTCGATAAAGATCGCTGTTTTGTCCAGTTTGCCTTGCGCAGCGGCAGCCAGATCAGGGTTGCGCAGAGTTTCGCTGATCACCATCCGTGCCATCGCCATCACTTCGGGCAGCATCAGAATGCGCCCCTCGGCCCAGGCCAGATCGGTTAGCTGCTTACGAATGTCGCGCCCTTTTTCATAGCGGATATCCCGAACGGCCGCGAACCGGTTAGACAGCTCCAACACGATGGATCTAAACAAGTTTTCCTTGCTTTCAAAGTACTTGTAAAGCGTGCGCTTGGACACCTCGGCCTGCGCTGAAATACGGTCCATGCTGGCGGCGGCGAACCCCTTTTCTTGGAATTCCGCTACGGCCGCTTCGATGATCTGGGCATGTTTGGACGCATTCGGCGCTGTGCATTCGTTCATATTTTAAAGCTATAGACCCATTGACAGATCAAGGTCAAACACTACGTAAACTCACCAGTTTACACGCGCGGGTTTCTGGCCTAGTGTAAACCCGCCAGTTTACCGACTCAGGTAACCAGCCCAACACGGAGAGCCCCCTCATGGCATTGACTTTGAAACTGAACGGCGAGACCCACACGGTCGACGCCGAACCCGGCACGCCCCTGCTCTGGGTGATCCGGGATGAACTTAAGCTGACTGGAACAAAATTCGGCTGCGGCGTCGCATCCTGTGGCGCGTGCACCGTGCATCTGAACGGCGAGCCTGTGCGCTCGTGCCAGACTTACATCGAAGATGTCGAAGATGCTGAGATCACCACAATCGAGGCGGTTGGAGACGACAAAATCGGTGCGGCCATTCAACAAGCTTGGATCGAACTCGACGTGGTCCAGTGCGGCTATTGCCAGTCGGGTCAGGTGATGTCGGCGGTTGGACTATTGTCCGAAAACCCCAAACCCAGCGTCGAAGAGATTGACGATTACATGCATGGCAACGCCTGCCGTTGCGCCACCTATCAACGCATTCGCGCCGGCATCCAGCGCGCATCTGAAATTTTGGAGGCCTGATCCATGACCATCAACACCTCCCGCCGTGGATTTCTGAAAGGTGCCGCTGCTGCCGGTGCCGTCCTGCTGGTTGGCGCACGCCCTGATGGGGCGCTGGCGGCTGCTTCGTCAGAGACCGCTCGATTCAACCCGTTCGTGAAGATCGATGCAGATGGAACCGTAACAGCCATCGTAAAACACTTTGAAAAGGGCCAAGGTCCAGCTACCGGCCTGCCGACGCTGATCGCAGAGGAAATCGGCCTGACCATGGACCAGATCGAATACGAATTCGCCCCGTCCAACCCGCAGGTCTATAACAACCTGTTGTTCGGCCCCTTCCAAGGCACCGGCGGCTCGACTGCAATGGCGAACTCATGGATGCAATACCGTCAGGCAGGTGCGGCAGCGCGTGAGATGCTGATCAATGCCGCCGCGCAAAGCTGGGGCGTGGACGCATCCGGCATCACCATTGAGGAAGGTATCGTCAAGGCAGGCGACAAATCGGCCCCAATCGCTGAATTCGTGGCCGCGGCCTCTCAACTGGAGGCTCCGGCTGAGCCGCGCCTGAAAGACTCGTCAGAGTTCCGTCTGATCGGCAACGAGACGGTGCGCCGCAAGGATTCGGCAATCAAAGGCAACGGTCAGGCAATGTACGCGATGGACGTCCATCTGCCGAACCATATGGTCGCCATGATCAAGCGCCCTGAATCGAAGGGCGGTATCGCCAACAGTTTTGACGACAGCGCGTCAAAAGAGGTGAAAGGCTATATCAGCGCTGCAGTTCTTCCAAATCAGGCAGGCGTCGCGGTTTATGCCGAAAACACCTGGGCCGCCATTCAGGCGCGCGACGCGCTTGAGGTAGACTGGGACATGTCCGGATCTGAGACCCGCGACTCGGACCAGATCAAGGCCGAAATCATGGCCGCTCTGGACGCCGAAGCCACGTATAACGTGAACAAGGCGGATGTCGCAGCGGTGTCGGCGACCATTGATGGCGCGGACACGGTCGTTGAAAACACCTTCTATTTCCCGCTTTTGGCACATGCCCCGATGGAACCGCTGAACTGCACCATCGAGCAAACTGCCGAAGGTGACATTGTCCTGCACGATGGTGCCCAGATGCCGACCGGCCCGCATATGGCCTATCAGCAGATCTTCCAACTGCCGCCAGAAAAGATTCACATCAAAACAATGCTGGCCGGCGGATCCTTTGGACGGCGGGCGACGCCAGATGCAGATTATCAGGTTGAGGCTGCGCTGGCCTTTGTGGTCACCGACCGCTCGCGCCCGGTCAAACTGGTGTGGACACGCGAAGATGATATCCGCAGCGGTTACTACCGCCCCGCCGTCGGCCACAGGGTTCGCGTTGGCCTGGACGCCGATGGCAAAATCGTCGGCTGGCAGCATCAGGTCGCCGGTCAGTCGGTCATCAAGGGCACACCGTTTGAGGCCGTCGCGGTACATGACGGCGTCGACCACAGCTCTGTCGAGGGCATTCCCGACAGCCCGTATGACATCCCCGGAATGGCCTTGGGTTTAACCGACACCCCCAAGGCAACAACGGTTCTTTGGTGGCGCTCGGTGGGGCACACGCACACCGGGTATGTCATGGAGACAATGATGGATACCGTGGCCGAGGCCGCGGGTCGTGACCCGGTAGAATTCCGTCTATTCCATCTGGCGGACACCAATAATGCGGATCAGCAACGCAAGGCAGAAGTTCTGAAGCTGGCTGTTGAGAAGGCCGGTTGGGGCAATGCTCCTGCGGGTCGCGCACAAGGTATCGCGGTGCATAAGTCCTTTGGGTCTTATGCCGCACAGGTTGTTGAGGTGTCCGGTGATCCGGAAAACGGCATCAAGATCGAGAAGGTCACATGCGCCGTGGATTGCGGGATTGCCGTGAACCCGGACGTGGTGCGCGCGCAGATGGAGGGCGGTATCGGATATGGTATCGGCCACGTCATGCGTGATCAGATCACGCTGACCCAAGGCGCGGTGGATCAGTACAACTTCCCTGATTATGAACCGCTGCGCATCGGCGATATTGCCGAGATTGACGTTCATATCGTGCCTTCCGCCGAAGCCCCCACTGGTGTTGGAGAACCCGGCACACCGCCTTCGGCCCCCGCGCTGGCTAATGCGATCCGGGCGCTTTCCGGCGTGAAAGTCACCACTCTGCCGATGGTGGAAAACGGCGTCAGCTTCGTCTGACGACCAACCCCGCGCCTGTCCCAATGGACGAGCGCGGGGTTTTTCTCAGCCAAAGAAAATTTGATCAAATTTCGTGACAACAGGTCGCTCCTCTATTACACCTCGGGTAGCCAGAGTAATGGAGTCAGTGATGGATCTGAGCGCCCTGCACAGTTTTCGCGTTGCCGCATGTGACCTGAATGGTCAGATGCGAGGCAAGCGTGTGCCGCCCTCTTACGCCGACAAGCTGGACAAAGGCACGCTGCGCATGCCGTTTTCAGCGTTGAATGTCGACCTGTGGGGCGCGGATATCGACGGCAGCCCGCTGGTATTCGAATCCGGTGACGCAGATGGTGTCTTGCTTCCGACCGAGCGCGGCCCAGTGCCAGTGCCTTGGCTGGAAACGGAAACCGCACTGGTCCCCATGTGCCTGTATGACGACGAAGGCACCCCGTTTGCTGGCGACCCCAGGCATGCACTTGCCTCTGTTCTTGATCGCTATGCACAGCGTGGCTGGTCGGTCATTGCGGCGACAGAGCTGGAGTTCACCTTGCTAGACGCCTCGGGTGCGCATCCGCAGCCGCCGGTCAATCCCGTGACCCAGCGACGACTGGAGGATGAGGCAGTCCTGTCGATGGCAGAAATGGATGCCTTCGATGCGTTCTTCACCGACCTTTATGACGGGTGCGCTGCGATGGGAGTTCCCGCGCAAACCGCCATCTCGGAAAGCGGTATTGGCCAGTTCGAAATCAACCTGAATCACCAAAACGCCATGCGCTGTGCCGATGATACATGGCTTTTCAAGGCCTTGGCGCGTGGCCTTGCCCGTAAACACGGGTTCACCGCAACCTTCATGGCGAAACCCTACGCCGATGACGCTGGCAACGGGATGCATGTCCATTTCTCGGTCGTGGATCAACAGGGCCGCAACGTGTTTGACAACGGTGGACCCGAAGGCACCGATTTTCTTCGGTGGGCGGTGGCGGGATGCCTGACGGCGATGCCCGGATGTACGCTTGTCTTTGCACCGCACGGGAGTTCATACACGCGTCTGGTCCCGGGCGCGCACGCCCCAACCGGTGCGTGTTGGGCCTATGAGAACCGCACTGCGGCTGTGCGTATTCCCGGTGGCGCGCCGGTCGCGCGACGGATCGAACACCGCGTCGCCGGTGGGGACATCAACCCCTATCTGATGTTGGCCGCTGTTCTGGGGGGCGCCATGAACGGCATCGAAGATCAGTCGGAACCGCCTGCCCCTATTACGGGCAATGCCTATGAAGTCGACGGGCTGCCGCAATTGGCTGCCGACTGGACCCAAGCCATTGCAGCATTCGAAACAGACCCCAATGTCGCGCGCATCTTTCCGGCCGACCTGATCCGCTATTTCGCCATGACCAAGCGACAGGAAATCAGGCGGTTCGCCGAACGCCCATCCGAAAACCATTGGCTGAGTTATGTCGAAGCCGTATGAGCCCTCTTGCCCGCCCGCATCCGCTGGGCTAGAATAAATTTGATCAAATTTGGTGACCCATGAAAATCGGCATCCTACTGACCGGCCATCCACCTGATGAACTGCAGGACAAATTCAGCGAATATGACGCGATGTTTGCCGCGCTGCTGGAAGGCAACGGCTTTACCTACGAAACCTTCGCCGTTGTAGACGGCCAATTCCCCAAGGACGCGTTTCAGGCTGATGGTTGGATCATCACCGGCTCGCGCCATGGTGCGTATGAGGATCATGCGTGGATACCACCGCTCGAAGATCTAATCCGCGCCATTCAACACAGCGGTCGCCCGCTGATCGGTGTGTGCTTTGGCCACCAGATCATCGCGCAGGCGCTTGGCGGCAAAGTAGAAAAGTTTACCGGTGGCTGGGCCGTGGGGCGCACCGAATATGACTTGGATGGCCAATCCGTCACCCTGAATGCCTGGCATCAGGATCAGGTTGTTGAATTGCCCGAAGGCGCGCGTGTGATCGGCGCCAACGACTTTTGCCGTAATGCGATGGTAAGTTATGGCGACAACATCTGGACCGTGCAGGCCCACCCGGAATACGGCGATGCCTTTATCCAGGGCTTGATGGAAACGCGCGGCAAGGGTGTGGTTCCCGACCCGTTGATGGAAGCTGCCGCTAACCGGCTGCCCGGCCCCGACGACAACGCGACCATCGGACGGCACATGGCAGAATTTCTGAAGAAAGAGAGGGCCTGATGGCCAACTGGACAGACCAGCTGCCAGAAGCAGCAAAAACCTATATCTCCGGCCACCGGCTGGATGAGGTCGAATGCATCATCTCGGACCTGCCGGGCATCGCACGCGGCAAGGCCGTACCTGCCAGCAAATTCGCGCGGCAGACTTATTTCCACCTGCCCGACAGCATCTTTTACCAAACCATCACCGGCGATTGGGGCGAAGCAGCGGGTGAGGACGGGTTTATCGAACGGGATATGATCCTGAAACCTGATTTCTCTACCGTATCTGCCGCGCCGTGGACGGGTGACTGGACATTGCAGGTTATTCACGACGCCTACGACCGGGATGGTGAGCCGATCCCCTTCAGCCCGCGTAACGTATTGAAGCGTGTTGTGCAGCTGTATCACGACAAAGGCTGGGACCCGATCGTCGCGCCCGAAATGGAGTTCTTTCTGGTCGCCCCCAATGTCGACCCGGCGCATGGGATCAAACCCATGATGGGCCGTTCGGGCCGCCCGGCGGCCGCGCGGCAGGCCTATTCGATGACCGCGGTGGACGAGTTCGGACCTGTAATCGACGACATCTATGATTTCGCCGAGCATCAAGGGTTCGAAATTGACGGCATCACGCAGGAAGGGGGCGCGGGTCAGCTAGAGATTAACCTGCGCCATGGCGACCCGGTCAAACTGGCCGACGAAGTGTTCTACTTCAAACGTCTGATCCGCGAGGCCGCGCTGCGCCACAACTGCTTTGCCACGTTCATGGCAAAACCGATCGAGGATGAGCCAGGCTCGGCGATGCACATCCACCACTCGATTATCGACATGGAAACAGGCCAGAACATCTTTTCCGGTCCTCAGGGCGGTGAAACGGACGCGTTCTACAACTTCATTGCCGGGTTGCAGAACCACCTGCCGGCAGGTCTGGCCGTGATGGCCCCATACGTGAATTCCTACCGCCGTTATGTGAAAGACCACGCCGCACCGATCAATCTGGAATGGGCGCGTGATAATCGCACCACCGGCATTCGCGTGCCCCTGTCCGGCCCCGAGGCACGCCGCGTGGAAAACCGGATCGCAGGGATGGATTGCAACCCTTATCTGGGCATCGCGCTGTCCCTGGCCTGTGGTTATCTGGGCCTGACCCGGCAAGAACGCCCGCGCCGCCAATTCTATGGTGACGCATATGAGGGCGAAGGTGACATCCCGCAGGTGATGGGCAACGCTTTGGACCTGTTTGATGAGGCCACTGCCTTGCACGAAGTTCTGGGCCCTGAGTTCGCCCGCGTCTATGGCATCGTCAAACGGGCCGAGTACGAAGAGTTCCTGCAGGTCATCTCTCCGTGGGAGCGCGAACATCTGCTGATGAATGTCTGAGGCACCCGATGAACCTGCTTTATTCCAATGACCGCAAGGCCGAGTACCCGGCCAGCTGGTACGCTGCTACGGCCAATCCGGTGGATCGCTTCCCCGCGCTGTCCGGCGATGTGAAGGCTGATGTTTGCATTGTCGGCGGCGGGTATACCGGCCTGTCCGCCGCATTGCATCTGGCCGAAGCAGGGTTCGATGTTGTTCTGCTTGAGGCGCACCGCGTTGGCTTTGGGGCCTCGGGCCGCAATGGCGGGCAATTGGGCAGCGCACAGCGGATGGATCAGGAAGACCTCGAGCGGCTGGTCGGCGATGATGACGCCGCCAAGCTGTGGGACCTAGCCGAAGACGCAAAAGATCTGGTCAAGTCCCTGATCGCGAAGCACCAGATCGACTGTGATCTGAAACCCGGCGTAGCCGTTCTGGGCCTCAGCAATGGTGAACAGCAAGAGCTTCACGATCACGCGGCACATCTGTCCGACCGCTATGGTTATGACCAGATGGAGGTTCTGGACGAAGGCGCAGGTCAGGCATTGTGTCCTTCGCCCTCTTATCGGGGCGGCTATCTGGATATGGGCGCGGCGCATCTGCATCCGCTGAATTTTGCGTTGGGGCTGGCTCAGGCAGCGGCAAAAGCAGGCGTACGCATCTATGAAAGCACCGAGGTTCTTGGCGTCGAAGAAACCACCCCAGCCGTTGTGAAATCCGCGCAGGGCAATGTGACGGCAGACCACGTCATTCTGGCCTGCAACGGATATCTCGGCGATCTGAACCGCAAGGTGGCCACCAAGGTCATGCCCATCAACAACTTCATCGCCGCGACCGAGCCTTTGGGCGCGGATGCCGCCCGCGTTCTGACAAAAGCCGTGGCTGTCGCCGACACCAAGTTCGTGGTGAATTACTTCCGCCTTAGCGCCGATGGCCGCCTGCTGTTCGGCGGCGGCGAAAGCTACGGCTACCGTTTTCCCAGTGACATCACGGCAACAGTGCGCAAACCGATGACCGAGATTTTCCCGCACTTGAGGGATGTAAAGATCGACTACGCTTGGGGCGGCACTCTGGCCATCACAATGCGTCGGATGCCGTATCTGACGCGGATCGCGCCCAATATCCTGTCCGCGTCGGGTTATTCCGGGCACGGGGTCGGCACGGCCACGCACGCGGGTCAACTGATGGCGCTGGCCATCCAGGGGCAAGCCGAAGGGTTTAACACAATGGCCCGCGTCCCCGCCCTGCCCTTTCCCGGAGGGCCCGCGCTGCGTAGCCCGCTGCTGGTGCTTGCGATGACATGGTTTGCGTTGCGGGACCGGTTGGGGGTGTGACGCTAAGGCGCTTGCTTGAACTCTCTCAAAACGCGGAACCCCGCCAAAGTCGATCGGGTATCCCGCAAGGCTCTCCCACGATTGGCAACACGAGAAGTGTTCATTGCTGCCGCATACGCTCCACCCCGGCTCACTGTTTTCGCGCACGGCGTTTCGAGAGCCATTTCCAGATAGCGGCTGGATGTTTCCCACCCCGCATAGGTGTCGGTCCAGCAGGACATCGTGCATTCGATCACATTGCCCGACATGTGGCGCAGTCCCCACGCATTAGCGGCGTCCAGTTGGTCTACAGGTACAGGCGTGCCGCGCGAAACAAGGTCAGGCCGCTCTTCGCCCAGCATGATTTCGGTCGCGCTGCCCAGAAAATTCACCTGATCCGTGGTGACTTCTTCGCCCTGCGCAAAGGGTGTCTGCGTTCCGGCGCGGGCGGCGTATTCCCACTCTGCCTCAGTCGGCAGGCGGTAGACGTCCATCCCGACCTTACTGTTCAGCCAATCGGTGTAAGAAACCGCATCCAGATAAGAGACCGTGATAACGGGATGGTTGCCCCTGACCTTTGCGCGCTTGGACTTAGGCAGTCGAATAAAGTCCTGCGGCTCGTACCCGCCGCAGCCGCCATCCTGCACACAGGCCATCCACTGATCATAGGTGATCTCATTCCGGCCCATGGCGACGGGCATGTCTATCGTGACCTGGTGAACCGGCCCCTCATGAAAGGCGATATACGGGTTGTCGGGCGTAACAGATATCCAGTTGCCTGCCTCATCAAACTTGATGTTCTGCTTTGACTCTCCCGGAGGTCCGCCCCTCAGAAACTCACCCAAAGGCAAGACAATCATCTCGGGGCAAACATCGCATTCCTGAAATATCTCGAGCGGCGCGACTTCGGTTCCATCCGAGAGAACATATTGGGCGTGTGCGACTGTTGCGAACGAGGATATCGCCAACAGCCTTGTCAAAGGTCTGAATATCAAATCTGGGGTCCAACCCGTGAATAACAAAAGCAGAGTTCAACCAATCGCACCTTACTTTCGCGTCGGCTGCAAGACCAAAAGCTGGCCGGTCGAAGCTCCGTAATCCCTCAGAGCATCCGAATTTGACAGATCGGTGAAATTTCGCCTTAGGGGCGATTGAAGGGTTGGATTGCTGAAAAAATAGCTTTATCTTTCCCAAAGATAGAATTTGGGAAAATCAAATATGACGCTTCCGCCAAACGTTCATGCCGCCGAACCCATCCCCCCAGCAGCAAAAGAAGCCATCGACGCCCTGATGCAGTCAGGCGATCTGTTTCGCTATACCGCGCCGCAGGACGCGCCGGTTGCCTTGCTTGAGGCCGAATTTGCCAAATTGCTGGGCAGTAAATATGCCCTGGCGGTATCCTCCTGCTCGGCCGCTCTGTTCCTGTCCCTCAAAGCGTTCGGCCTGCCGCGGGATGCGCGGGTATTGATCCCCGGCTTCACCTTCGCCGCCGTTCCGTCTTCGGTCGTGCACGCAGACTGCATTCCGGTCCTGTGCGAAGTCGGTGAAAATTATCGCATCGACATGGCCGATTTCGAGGCCAAGCTGGACGGCGTTCAGGCCGTGATCATCAGCCATATGCGCGGCCACACCTCGGACATGGATGCCATCATGGCGCTTTGTGACGCACGCGACATCCCTGTGATCGAGGACGCGGCGCACTCGCTAGGCACAACTTGGCACGGGCGCAATATTGGCACGATCGGCAAGATCGGCTGTTTCTCGTTCCAGTCCTACAAGATGATTAACGCGGGCGAAGGCGGTATTCTGATCACCGACGACGCCGATCTGGTGGCGCAAGCCGTGATCATGTCGGGCGCCTATGAACATAACTGGAAGAAGCACAAGGGACCGCAAGGCGACAACTCGCCCGAGTTGGAGCAGGCATTTGCCCGCTGGCAGAACCAATTGCCGCTCTATAACTTGCGGATGAGCAATCTCAGTGCTGCAGTAATCCGGCCACAAATCCCGGAACTTGCGCGTCGTGTGCGTGATGGCCTGTCCAACCACGACTATGTTGCAGACCGGCTGAATACATCACCCCATATCGACGTCCCTGCCCCTCTGGAGCCCGAACACCGGGCACCGGATTCCATACAGTTCAACCTGGTAGACATGGACGACAACGATATCCGCGCCTTCGCTGCGGCGACTGAGGCGCGTGGCGTCAAAGTTCAGGTCTTTGGCCTGAGTCAGGACAACGCCCGCGCATTCTGGAATTGGCAATTCCTGCCGGAAAAGTTCGAGCTAACGCAAACCCGCGCAATGCTTATGAAGGCCTGCGATGTCCGGTTGCCTGTGCGCCTGACGCGCGAAGAGCTGGATGTGATTTCGGATATCCTGCTGGCGTCTGTGGGCGAGGTTACAGGCCCGGTTCCGGTGTACGGAACCTGACGAAAACTAGGGTCCAAGGTCAAAAAGATCGACCGGCAGAAACAGTGCTGTGATCCCCTTGGGGGTTGCAGCCACGCTGGATAGAATTCCGACAACCTGCAAACTGGTTTCCGTCTCGACCAAGAGAGGTGCACCAGAATCGCCCATCATGACAGGACATGTCGCCAGCAAAACCCCGCTTGAATGGCGGCGCGGCTGGCAGGTCTTTGTTTTGCTCAGCACATGGGGCCGGATACCGGGATACCCCGCAACAAACGTGCTAGTGGCGCTATCATCCCCCAGCGGCAGATAGCCGACTTGCTGCCCAATCGGTGCACTGAGTTCCAGAACCGCCCAATCCAAGTTTGCTCTGTCATCAAACCGGCCTTCAACGCCCTGTTCAGGATGAACCCGATACGCTTTCACTCCTGAAACCACAGCGGCTTCTCCGCGCTGATAACCGGCGGCAAAACGGATGCTTGAGGGTGGAATCCACCGCTGACGCGGTGTGTTGTACAGGCAATGCGCCGCAGTCAGGACAAGATTGTCCGAAACAAGAACCCCGGTGCAATGGGACTTCTGATCCCGACTGGCAAAATTAACACGTCCAATCGCGCGCCACGGTGGCTGATCGGCCGCAAGAATTTCGCGTGCACGAATCGCATCACATCCGGCTGCGGCCCGTGTCCCCAATGTACAAATTTGGGACCACTGGTCTGAGAAAATGCCCTGCGACAACGCGGGTTGCATCCAAAGTATCGTGATACTCAGGATCAACCAGCGCATCTTAGGCCGCGTCAGTTAAGCTTGGACAGCTTTTGCTGCAGTTCCGCCAACTGTTTTTTGATGTCGTCCAAATCTTCCTTGGGCTCGGATTTGGCGTCATCGTCTTTGTCCGGGCCGGACCATCCGCCGGACAGACCACCAGTCATAGCTTTCAGGAATGCTTGCTGCTGGGCCTGCATTGCATCAAACCCCGGCATCTGAGACATCGGATTCATCGCACTCATGTTTTCCATCATCTTGCTCTGGTTTTCCCGCAGCATCTCGAATGAGCTTTGCAGGAATTGCGGCATCACACCGCCACCCGGCAACATGTAGCTGCGCACCAGATCGTTCAGCACATTGACCGGCAGCACATTTTCGCCGCGGCTTTCGTGTTCAGCAATAATTTGCAGCAGATATTGCCGCGTCAGATCATCACCAGATTTAAGGTCAATGATCTGCACTTCGCGCCCGTCCCGAATAAATGACGCGATATCTTCAAGTGTGACGTAGTCGCTGGTCTCGGTGTTATACAGCCGACGGCTGGCATAACGTTTGATCAACAGTGGTTTTTCTTGTTCCGACACCGTTTACCCTCCCCAAGGATGATGCATTGCAGCAGAGATTATGCGAGCGCAGCACAAAAAGAAAGGGCAGGTCTTTCGACCTGCCCTGCGCGATAGCACCGATTGGGAGGAGTGGGTGCGCCTCGCGGCGTTTGCTTACTTGGCGGCAGTTGCTTTCTTGGCAGCTGCTGTCACGTCGTTGGTGGCTTTTTTGACAGCCGCGGTTGTGTCTTCGGCTACGTCTTTGCCAGCCGCCATCAGCAGCTCAACGGTTTCGGACTGAACTTTTTTCGCGATCTCTGCGAAGGCCGCCATGTTTTCAGCTGCAACTTCAGCCGATGCGCTGGCGAAGTCGGTGGCCGCTTTGGCGTAGTCTGCAGGCTCTGCCTTGGCTTTCGACATCTCGGTCAGCTTGGCCAGGGTGTCCTTGGTCCATTTGCTCGAGATCTCAGCCGACTTTTCAGCCGCTTCCAGTGCAACACCCGACAGCTTTTCGTTCAGCGTCGCGGTCGATTTGAAAGCACCTTCCAGAGCGGTGGTGTCAACGGGGAACGCGCCCATAACGTCTTTCAGGGTCGCGGTGAAGTCTTGCGTCTTTGCCATTGTCCTAAATCCTTTTGCCGAACCGAGCCCACCCCGGTTTTCATCAGCTTAAGGACAATATGGATGCCGCAATGCAGCATTGCAAGATTTTTCTTGCTGCACTGCGGCATAATTCTGCAAGGCGCATTGAAATCAAATACTTGCCTTGACTCGCACATAGGTCCCAGGCGCCGAGGTCAGGGCAGGATGGGCCGAATCGCCAGTCGCGCGCGCGGGCACCTGTTTACCCGACCGCTTCTTCAGCCAGGCCTCCCACCGGGGCCACCAGGAGCCTTCGTGATACGTGGCCTCTTTCAACCAGGTCTCTGGATCTGCCTTCAGGTCGGTGTTGGTATAGTGACCGTATTTCTTTTTGCTGGGCGGGTTCACGATGCCCGCAATATGCCCCGACTCCGAGACGATGAAGGTCTTCGACCGCGACCCCATCTGCTGCACCCCGCGATAACACGCCTTCCACGCCGCGATGTGATCCGTCTCGCAGGTGATCGCCATCAGGGGCACGTCCACGTCGCGCACATGCAGCTTATGCCCCAGCAGTTCGAACCCGTCGGTGACAAAGTCATTGCGCTGGCACAAGCCGCGCAGGTACTGGACCGCCATGCGGCCGGGCAGATTGGCCCCATCCCCGTTCCAGAACAGCAAATCGAACGCGGGCGGTGTCTCGCCCATCATATAGCTGCGGATCGCAGGCCCATAGATCAGATCCTTTGATCGCAGAAACGACATCGTGCGACCGATGATCCACGCTTTTAGAACACCGTCCTCCGAGATCTGATCCTCAATCCCGTCCACAAAGTCGTTCTGCAGGAAAGGCGTGAACTCACCCTGATCGCCAAAATCGGTTAGGGCCGTGAAGAACGTGGCCGATTTGATCGACTTGTCGCCGCGCTGCTTGAGCAGCGACAATGTCAGGCTCAGCGTGGTGCCCGCGATGCAGTAACCGACAGCGTTGACCTGTTTGACCTTGCAGATCGATTTGACCTCTTCGATCGCGGTCAGGAATCCGTCCTGGATATAATCCTCCATGCCGATATCGGCATGGGATTCATCGGCGTTCACCCAGCTGACCACAAACAGGGTATAACCCTGCTCGGTCACCCATTTGATCAGGCTGTTCTGCGCCTTAAGATCCAGAATGTAGAACTTGTTGATCCACGGCGGGAACAACACCAGCGGCGTTTCGTGCACCGTCTCGGTCGCAGGCTTGTACTGGATCAGCTCCATCAACCGGTTGCGATAGACCACATCGCCGGGCGTCGTCGCGATATTGCCGCCGACCTCAAAGGCGCTGTCATCGGCCAGCTTCACCACCATCTCGCCATCATTGGCCTCGAGATCGGCCACCAGGTTTTCCAGACCCTGGATCAGTGACTGACCTTCCGTCTCAACCGCCTTTTCCAGCGCATCCGGGTTGGTCGCCAGAAAGTTCGTCGGAGACATCATGTCGATGATCTGCTGCGAGAAGAACGCCAGCCGCTGCTTATCCTGCACATCCAGATCCTCGACCGAAGCCACCGCTTGCGCGATGGCATCGGCATTTGTCTGATACTGCTGACGGATGAATTTGAAATACGGATTGGTATCCCACAAGGGGTTGGAAAACCGCTTGTCCCGGGGTCCGGATGCGGCCTCTTCTGCCTCGCTGCCCACCAGCGCCTGCTGCGCCTCGGCAAAGTTCATAACAGACTGACCCCAGAACTCGATCTGCTGCTCCATAAGCCGCGCGGGATTTTGCATCGCTTCAGCCCAATACGCCGATGCTGCCTTTGCATAAAGCTCTTGATTCGGACCGTCCAAAGCAGGGTTGTGTCCCTTCTTTCCCGACATCGCATCAACAAGTCGCTTCGAAAGCTCCTCCACCTTGTCCATATTTTCTTTAAGCCTCTCAAGGTGTTCCGGGGATAGCTCCGGCGTCCGGTGTTCACTTGTTGTCATTTTAACAATTCCCCCTTAACCTCGCTGCTATGCAGAATAATCGTCGTGGGCTTGGGGAGCAAAGCGACGAATGGTCCGACACTCACACCGGCAGCCAGGAGGCCCCCTAAATGCGCTACATGATGACCTACGACCTTATGGAAACCATGCGCAACACGAACCAATGGATGGGGGCAACTGCCAGTGCTATGGCGTCTTACCCACTGTTTTCCATGATACCCAATCCTGCGTTCAGCATGATGGCTGCATGGGGCGAGGTGACCGAGCGCACGTTTCAGCGCATGATCGCAAAGCCGGACTGGGGTATTCGAACGTTCACGTGTGAGGATGGCAAAGACCACCTTGTTGATATTGTTCCCGTAATGGAGCGCCCATTTGGCGACCTGATCCATATTCGCGTCAATGGACGCGAAGAACAACCCCGCAAGGTGCTGCTGGTGGCGCCAATGTCCGGCCACTACGCGACTTTGTTGCGTTCCACGGTCAAAAGCCTGCTGGTCAATTGTGAGATTTACGTAACCGACTGGCATAATGCGCGTGATATCCCTGTTTCCGAAGGCAAGTTCGATGTCGAGGATTACACGCTGTATCTTGTCGATTTTATGAAAGAGCTGGGCCCGGACACTCATGTTGTTGCAGTTTGCCAGCCCGCCCCTCTGACGCTTGCCGCAACCGCTTATCTGGCCGAGGTCGAGCCCAAGGCCCAGCCCAACACATTGACCCTGATCGGTGGTCCGGTTGACCCTGATGCAACCCCGACCGACGTAACCGATTTCGGCCGTCGTGTGACCATGGGACAGCTGGAAGAAACCATGATCCAGCGCGTCGGCTTCAAATACAAAGGCGTCGGCCGCATGGTATATCCAGGCTTGCTGCAATTGGCGTCTTTCATGTCGATGAACGGGGATCGCCACTCCAAAGCGTTCACCGATCAGATCCAGCGCGTGATGCGAGGCGAAGCGTCCGATCACGATGCGCATAACCGCTTTTACGATGAATACCTGGCGGTCATGGACATGCCCGCCGAGTTTTACCTTTCCACGGTCGAGCGCGTGTTCAAAGACCGCGAGATCGCCCGCAATGAGTTCGTTGTCGCAGGTCACAAGGTCGATATCGGCAAAATCACCGATGTTGCGGTCAAAACGGTTGAAGGCGCAAATGACGATATCTCGGCGCCCGGCCAGTGTATTGCCGCGCTTGAACTCTGCACCGGTTTGCCGGATGCAAAAAAGGCTAGCCATGTCGAACCCGGCGCGGGTCACTATGGCATTTTTGCAGGCCGCAGTTGGCGGGATAACATCCGGCCGCTTGTGATTGACTTCATGAATGCAAATACGCGCAAACCAAAACGTCGCGCCGCAAACAAAAACAAAGTGGCTTAAAAATCATGAGCAGGAAAGTGGCGAAAGACACCCCATTTTCCTGCTCTTGCGGTTCCCTACATGGACGGATCAGCGCCGCAGGCGTGAAACACGGCACACATGTCGTGTGCTACTGTCACGATTGCCGCGCGGCTCAGTTGTACTTTGGGCAACCCGATCCTGCCCCCGGTCCTGTTGAAATCCTGCAGATGCTTCCGGAAGAGATCCTTTTCGACGGCGGTGCCGAGCATCTCGCGCTGATGCAACTGAGCCCCAAAGGGATGATGCGCTGGTATGCCAGTTGCTGCAATGCGCCACTGGCGACCACACCAACAACGCCGAAGTTCCCATTCGCAGGTTTTATCGTTAAACGTATCCCCGACCCAAGTGGGTTGGGGCCGATCACCACGCGCGGGTTTATCCCCACAAGCCGCGGCAAACAGACCCATGAAAAGATTGGGTCGGCCATATACGGGCTGGCGACCCGCGTCGCGAAATCGCGGATGTCAGGCAGTTGGAAGAACACACCCTTCTTCGACACAGGTACCTTCGACCCGATTGCCGAGCCTGTGATCCTCAGCAAATCCGACCGTGCAGCCCTTTACCCATAAGTGGTTCGCGCAGGCATGTTTAACCAGTTCTCAAGTGCTTCATTGACAACCTGAGGCGCTTCGAGCGTTGGCAAATGCCCCGCGTCCTCAACCACATTTAGTTCCGCATTTGGGATCAGATCTGCCATAAAGGCGTGCTTTCTTACTGGTGTCAGCAGGTCATGCGCCCCACACAAGACCAGTGTGGGAACCTTGATCATTCGCAGCGCACCTTGCTGATCCGGACGCCGCTGCAAAGCGCGCATCTGGCGTTCGAACACATCTGCCCCCTGATCCAATGCCATGGCAGTCACGTCACTCAGAATGGGAACGCGCCTTGGCCCAGGGGCCAACGTATCTGACCCAAGGATCTTTCGCATAACCTCTTCAAGCCGCCCGGCCTTGGCACCAACCATATGCTCTTCTCGTGTCGCCGCGATCTGCGGCGTGTCGGACTGCGCATCGGTGGCCATGAGGCACAGGCGCGAAATCCGGTCGGGCGCGCGACGAATAAGTTCAAGAGCCACCACACCACCCATACTAAACCCCGAAAGCGCAAAGCGGTGTGGCAGTTGATCCAAAAGGCGCGAGGCGATTTCTTCAATCCGCTCGCCCAGCGAAACCGGCGCAACCGTGACCGCACGCTGACGGGAAAAGTGCGCGATCTGAGGGGCGAATACCCTAGAATCGCACATCAATCCGGGCAATAGAACCAGCGGCTCGATCAATCGCGGCCTCCTTCGTCTCAGCTTCTTGAGTGGCTTTGTTTTTTAACAGGATGAGAGGTTTTTTCGGCCTGAGCAAGTTAAACTTCACGGATAGGCAATACCGCAAAACGTGGGAAAATCCGCATAGCGCTTTTGACGAGTCTTCAGGTCTTCGCGGGGATTTTCGCCCGCACGCAACAGGCTCCCGCGCGGGGCGATGTAGCTGTCGATACGCCTTAGGGGAATTGGCCGCCACACCAGATTGAAAGCACAGAGTTTTGGGAAAAACCAAATCTCGGAATATTCCAGATGATCGTGCATCCACCACGCCAGATCGCGCCAATCCCGGCCTTCCGCGTAACGATCCGCGAACCACGGAATGACAATCGACGCCCCGGCAATCCGATCATCGCCGGTGCCCCAATCCCAGATATGGCACTCCAGTGGATTATCGTTTCGGGCGCAGTTCAGCCGGTTTTCATTGCCATATTGATTCAACGACGGCGATCGGTAACCGGACCGGACTGCCACGCGTCCGAACGTCTCTTCTAAAGGGTCCAGCAACGTCTGGCAAAAGGCTCGGCCGGTTTCGATGGCAAGATCAGGATTGTCGGGAAGATTTTGTTTTTCATGGAAATTTCCAATCTCGGAATACAAGAAATCACGCATGAAAAAATGCCGGGACAGGCGCACGCGGCCAAGGTTTTCAAGGCTCCACATGCTACCCGGCTTACGCATCACCCGTACCCGTTCCAACGAAACGCCCCATCAGGGGCCAGAGGTGAGAACGGGTTGAAAG
The DNA here is from genome assembly GCF_059612275.1 of Ruegeria sp. CDSA034. Taxonomy (NCBI): domain Bacteria; kingdom Pseudomonadati; phylum Pseudomonadota; class Alphaproteobacteria; order Rhodobacterales; family Roseobacteraceae; genus Ruegeria; species Ruegeria sp. CDSA034. Next base: position 111,474 of record NZ_JBXWQH010000003.1, on the reverse strand, counting down.
CGACCTCCCAGATCGTGCCTTCGGGTGCGCGGAAATAACCGTGATGCCCGCCCCAGAACACATCCGAGGCCGGTTTAAGAACCTCGGCACCAGCGGCTTGAACCTTGCTTAAAACCAGCGCGACATCTTCTTTTGACCGGCAGTTATAGCTAAGCGTCAGCGCCCCACGGCCCAAGGTGCCCACGTCAACACCAATCTCATCGGCAAGTGCCGGCAGAGGATACAGCCCCAGCGTCTGCCCGATCAGATCAAAGGCAATCACACCGTCCGGGCTGTCGACACGTTTCCAGCCGATCTTTTCATAGAATGCAGCGGCGGTTTCAGGGTCTTCCACCCCGACAGTGATTAGGCTGACGCGCTGTTCCATCATTCAATCCCCTGCTCTTTCAACCATGCCAGAATTCCAGCGACGGCAGCATCGGTCTGTCCCGGAGACATCAAACGTCCGGCAATGACATGGGACGATGGGTCATCGCCCGGCCCCATCGTAACCGTCTGAACACTTGCAGGTCCGCCCCAAGCTTCGGCCACCTTGTGGGTCAAGTCCGGGCGCACAACCTGATCATCGTCAGAAAACCAGAACAGCGCCGGGACACGCGCCTGCGAGAAGTCCATGGCATAAACAGTCTCAACCAAGGCGGTCATAGGCACAACTGCCTCCCACGGATAAACCGACGACCAGTACTTGTTCTTCTCGGGATCCGGCCCCGAGACGTCCCGTTCTTCCCCCATGATCAATGGCAACCAGCTTCGCGCCCATGGAAGGCCCGGTATCCAGGCACCGGGCGTGTTCACACCAAAATTCGGAGAAACAAAGACCAAACCGGCTACGTTTTCTATCAGTGCATCGTCCAATGTCGCCGCCGCAGCCAGTGTTCCGCCGGTCGAGGTTGAAATCACGACGACCTGATCGCCCACTGCACGGGCGGCGGCCAACCCTTCGGCCATATCCTGCATCCAGCCCGAGGCGGTGCCTTCGGCCATCGCCTCCCCGCCGCGCCCATGACCCTGCAAGCGGGTGTAGACCAGATGGGCCCCCAACGCATCGGCGACCATGTCCGGGACAGGGCGAACTTCCTCGGACGAGGCGGAAAACCCATGCAAATACAATATGGAAACCGGGGTGCGCTGTTCCTTGAACCCGTCTTGCCAGACAACCCGTTTCTCGACACCAGCAGTGATGTCATCGAAAGCGGACTCGACGCTTTCGAAATAGACCTGCACCCCTTCGCCAAACTTGCGCGGTTCAAATGTCGGGTTCAGGTTCACTTCTTCGCGCGGACCGAACCAATAGATCAGGGCACCAGCCGCGACCAGCACCAGAAGAACACGCCCGATGGCCTTGCCCACCCCCCGGATCATTGCGCGCCCATCACTTCAAGCACGGCGTTTTCGATGATTTCCAGGCATGGCCCGTCCGAGAATCTGTGGTCTGCATCCTTGACCAAGAGCAGGCGCATATCTGAACCGGTGGCATGTTCCACCAGACGCACAGCGGTTTCAGTGGAAACAGCAGTATCTGCAGTCCCTTGCAGAAGACGCACCGGAAACTGAAGATTAATTGCATCCCGCAGAACCAACTGCTGTCTTCCGTCCTCAATCATGCGTTTCGTGATGATATAAGGCTCCATATAGTCAGAGGGTAATTCGACATACCCTTCGGTTTCCAACACCTGTTTTTGCGTGTCAGAAAACGACGCCCAATAACCGTCTTCAGTGAAATCAGGCGCGGCGGCGATGGTAACCATACCTGCAATCCGATCCGGCATTGCCTTCGCCAGCAAAAGCGCTTGCCAGCCGCCCATAGACGACCCGACCACGATCAACGGCCCATCGGTCAGGGCAGTTACCGCGGCCAAAGCATCCTCGTGCCAGTCGCCGATGCATCCGTCCTCAAATTTGCCCGAGCTCTCGCCATGGCCCGAGTAATCGAACCGCAGGAATGCCTGACCGCGGGCCTTGGCCCAAGCCTCAAGATGCACCGCCTTGGTGCCCTCCATGTCAGACTTCAGCCCGCCCAAAAATACAACCGTCGGTCCTGCCCCATCGCTTTTGTGATAAGCCAGCCGCCGCCCTTGTGCCGTTTCCAGAAAATCCGTCGCTGCCATGTCGCCCTCTTTCCTTTTGGGGTTCATCATGCACGGCTGCCCGGTGGCTGCAATTCCCGAATTCGAACCTCCCGCCGCGTCAGCCCCAACGCGGCTGGGTGCTTGACAGGTCATGCTGCAACTGCCAAATGGATCGAACACACATAACCCGCAACCGGGCGTTCAGTGGGCGCCAAACCGACGAGGAGAGCCGATATGGCCCTGGACTCACAGTCAGTCTCCCTTACTTTTCCCGATGGCAATGCACGATCCTATGACGCAGGCGTCACGCCAGCTCAGGTCGCTGCTGATATCTCGAACTCATTGACCAAAAAGGCCATCTCGGCCACCGTGAACGGCCAGCACTGGGACCTGCAGTGGCCCATCGAATCTGACGCGCAGATCGCCATCCACACCATGAAAGATGAGGAACAGGCCAACGAGCTGATCCGTCACGATCTGGCGCACGTGATGGCGCGCGCGGTACAGGAAATCTGGCCTGCAACCAAGGTCACCATCGGCCCCGTGATTGACAACGGTTGGTACTATGATTTCGACCGGGAAGAACCGTTTACCCCCGAAGATCTCGGCCTTATCGAGAAAAAGATGAAAGAGATCATCAACAAGCGCGATCCCGTGACCACCGAAATTTGGGACCGTCAGCGCGCAATCGAATTCTACAAGGCCAATAACGAGCCTTATAAAGTCGAGCTGATCGAAGCCATTCCGGGTGACGAACCGCTTCGCATGTACTGGCACGGCCACTGGCAGGATCTCTGCCGTGGCCCGCACTTGCAGCATACCGGCCAGTTGCCGGGCGACGCCTTTAAGCTGATGAGCATTGCTGGAGCCTATTGGCGTGGCGACAGCGACCGCGCAATGCTGCAGCGCATTTATGGCGTGGCCTTCACCGGCAAGGAAAAGCTTAAAGCGCATCTGCATATGCTGGAAGAGGCTGCCAAGCGTGATCACCGCAAGCTGGGCCGCGAGATGAACCTGTTCCACATGCAGGAAGAAGCGCCGGGCCAGATCTTCTGGCATCCGAACGGCTGGAAGATCTACACCACCCTGCAGGACTATATGCGCCGGATGCAGGAACGAGACGGCTATGTCGAAGTGAACACGCCGCAGGTCGTGGACCGCAAGCTGTGGGAAGCGTCTGGCCACTGGGACAAATATCAAGAGAACATGTTCATCGTCGAAGTCGACGAAGAACACGCCCGCGAAAAGGCGATCAACGCGCTGAAGCCAATGAACTGCCCGTGCCACGTGCAGGTGTTCAATCAGGGCTTGAAGTCCTATCGCGACCTGCCCCTGCGTATGGCGGAGTTTGGATCGTGCGCCCGGTACGAACCCTCGGGCGCTTTGCATGGAATCATGCGGGTCCGTGGTTTCACGCAGGACGATGGCCATATCTTCTGCGCCGAGGAACAGATCGAATCTGAGACCGCCAAGTTCATTGCGTTCCTGTCCAAGGTCTATGCTGACCTCGGGTTCCATGATTGGACAATCAAGCTGTCGACCCGACCGGAAAAACGGATCGGATCGGACGAAAGCTGGGATCTGGTCGAAAAGGCGCTGGGTGATGCCTGTAAGGCAGCGGGCTATGACTATGAGGTTCAGGAAGGCGAAGGCGCGTTCTATGGCCCCAAGCTGGAATTCACTCTGACCGACGCGATCGGCCGGACATGGCAGTGCGGCACCCTGCAGGTTGATCCAAACTTGCCGGAGCGTCTGGATGCGAACTTTATCGGTGCCGACGGTGCCAAGCACCGTCCGTTCATGCTGCACCGTGCAACCCTGGGCTCGTTCGAACGCTTCATCGGTATCCTGATCGAGGAACATGCTGGCAAACTGCCGTTCTGGTTGGCCCCGCGTCAGGTTGTGGTCGCCTCGATCACGTCCGAGGCGGATGACTATGTTTTGGAGGTTGTCGAAACGCTCAAGGCTGCTGGCGTGCGGGCCGAGGCGGATATTCGCAACGAAAAGATCAACTACAAGGTTCGTGAGCACTCGGTCGGCAAGGTGCCGATCATTCTGGCAGTCGGTCACCGCGAAGTTGAAGAGCGTACCGTAAGTGTGCGCCGCCTTGGCGAAAAACAGACACAAGTTCAATCTCTTGAGGCTGTAACAAAAGAGCTGTCATTGGCCGCGACGCCGCCTGATCTTCTGTAACATTCGGCGACAAATTGCCCGAAATCCGACCCCAATTTCGGGGTCGGATTGAAACATTTTCCATTTTTCATTTCAAAAACAGTTTGTTAACCTTCAAGAGGGCATTACGCTCTTTGACGGGGTTGTGAGACACGGGCTCGTGAATTCACCTGCCCCGATTTAGCTACTACCTTTGTCATTGTCACAAGAAGACATACGCAGTCATCAAAAGGGATTACCGAGATGTCGAACACCGCAAAAACCCTGGTTATCGCAAGCGCAGTTGCAGCAGCCGTATCTGGCGTAGCCACAACCGCCTCCGCACAAGCCAAAGAGAAATGCTATGGCGTTTCGCTGGCCGGTCAGAACGACTGTGCCGCTGGCCCCGGCACCACCTGCGCGGGCACCTCGACCGTTGACTATCAGGGCAATGCCTGGACTCTGGTCGACGCTGGAACCTGCGCCGATATCGAACTGCCCAAGTCGGCAGATGGTGCAGCGCGCGAAGGTTCGCTGGAACCGCTGGAGCGCGACCTGCCGGCATAAGCCCAAGCATCTGAGAGTCGGAGGGGCGGGCCCTATCGCCCGCCTCTTTTCGTGACCGGAGGATTTGCACATGCTGGATAGTTCACTTCGATCAAACAGGCTGCCCGCGGCACCGGGGGTCGGGTATAAACCCCAGCATTACGACCAGATTCTGGACCATGCGCATCCGGTCGGCTGGCTTGAGATCCATGCCGAAAACTACATGGGTGATGGCGGCAGGCCGCTGGCTCAATTGCGCCACCTCTCTGAAAAGTTCCCCATTTCCGTCCACGGCGTTGGCCTCTCGATCGGTGGAGAAGGCCCCTTGGACCCCGCTCACCTGGCGCGCCTGAAACACTTGGTGGGGTGGCTGAATCCGGCCAGCTTTTCCGAGCATCTGGCCTGGTCGACCCATGACAGTCATTTCCTGAACGATCTTCTGCCCCTGCCCTACACGGACGAAACGCTGGAGCGTATCTGTGCCCATATAGACCAGGTTCAGGAAACCGTGGGGCGGCAAATGCTTTTGGAAAACCCATCCAGCTATTTGGCTTTTGAAGAAAGTACATGGTCCGAGCCTGACTTCCTGCGTGAAATCGCACATCGGACAGGATGTGGTCTTTTGCTGGATGTGAACAATGTCTTCGTGTCGGCCACCAATCTGGACTTCTCTCCGCAGAGCTACATCGACGCCTACCCGCTGGACAACGTCCACGAGATACACCTTGGCGGTCATGACGAAGACGAAGACGACCATGGTCGTCCTTTGCTGATCGACAGCCACGGTCGCGAAGTCGTTGATCCCGTGTGGACGTTGCTGGATTACGTGTTGGACCGTTCCGGCCCCAAACCCGTTCTGATCGAATGGGATACGGACGTACCCGACTGGTCCGTTCTTCGGGCCGAAGCAGATCGGGCTCAGGCGGCACTGGACCGCATCCCAGCATGAGCGTTTCGCAAACCACGTTCCGCGCAGCCCTGCTTGACCCGTCGGCGGCTGTCCCGAACGGTTTGTGGGATGCCGCAGAACGCCCCGCCGGGCGGCGGTTCAGCGTTTACCGCAACAACGTGGCTGTCTCACTGACCGAAGCGATGCATCAGGCATTTCCCGTGATCGCACGGCTGCTGGGGCCTCAGAACATGGATGGGCTTGCCGGGCTTTTCCTGCGCAAACACCCCCCGTCTTCACCGCTGATGATGTTCTACGGTGAGGAATTCCCCGAATTTCTTGCCGGGATGGAGCAACTGTCGCACCTTGGCTACCTTGCCGACGTAGCGCGTCTGGAACTGGCACTGCGCCGGTCCTACCACTCTGCCGACAGCCAGGCCGCACTGCCCGATGCGCTGGCCATCCCACCGGAAGAGATCGTTTTGGCAAAGCTAGAATTTGCGCCATCCATGAAGGTTCTTCGGTCAGATTGGCCACTGTTTTCGATCTGGCGCTTCAATTCCGAAGAGGGTGCACCCAAACCTGCACCCGGGTCCGAAGATATCCTGATCACCCGACCCGAATTCGACCCGGCCCCGCATTTGCTGCCTAAGGGCGGAGCGGACTGGATCGCCCACGTTCAGGCCGGGCTTACCATTGGCGAGGCATTTGAACAAACCTCTGCCGAATTCCCCGAATTTGACCTTGGGGCCACTCTGGCGCTGCTTTTGCAGGGCGGCGCGATTACTTCTGTGTCTATCGAAAGGCTGGCAACATGACTGCCCTGATCTCTTTTCACAATAATACCCTGGGACGGCTAGAAATGACCTCTGGCTGGCTCACGCCAACACTGGCCCGGGTGGTTTTTGCCGCGACTCTGCTTGTCTACTATTGGAACTCAGCAACCACTAAACTTGGCAGTGGCATTTTGGGTTTCCTGTTCCCGTCTGACGGTGCATACGTCCAGATTTTTCCCAAAGCAATGGAAGCCGTCAGCTATGACAGTTCACAACTCGGCTTTTCTTATTGGGTGATCGCAGTTGCCGGCACCTGGGCTGAGTTTCTGCTGCCGGCCTTGATTCTGGTGGGCCTTCTGTCCCGGCTGGCGGCCTTGGGTATGATCGGATTTGTCTGGGTTCAGACAATTGTCGACGTCACCGGGCATGGCGCAGCGCTTGGAAGCTTTTTCACCGCCGCACCAAACGTGCTGGACCAGCGGACGCTCTGGACTTTCGTGCTGCTCGTTATCGTGATCAACGGCGCAGGCCCCTTGTCTGTCGACCGGGCCCTGCACGTGAAATGACCTAGAAATGTGCCTTGGGCTCGTCCGGTTTTCCTGCGGCCAGCCCAAGGATGCCTGCCACGGCGGCAAAGGCCACCGGAAACATCGTGAAGACGTTGAATCCAAACGCGAAATACATCCCGACGGCTGAGATCAGCAGCAATATTCCACCGATCAGAGCCCGCGCATGGGCCATTGCGCCCCCCGCGATGGCCAGCAAAGGCGCAATAATGGAAGCGGTCTGGATGAACTGTACGTTGTCCACTTGCTCAGCAAGGCCTTCGATCTCGCCGTAGTGGTTTATGAATTCGATATAGCCATAGCCAAAAAAGCCAACAATCATTCCGATCAAACCGGCAATGACGCCCAAAATCATTGATGCGTTGCGCATTTAAACCCTCATATTTACGTCAGTCACATAAGCGCCCGTTCAGGCAACGCCAAGGCTTGCCTTGGTTTTCGCGGTCCAGCCCAACAACAACGTACCGTCATCTTCGATCAAGGGGCGCTTCATCAAAGTCGGGTGTTCCTTCAGCAACTCCAGCGGTGGTCGCGTGCGTTGTTCCGCGTCCAATCCACGCCAAGTTGTCGACCGGGTATTGAGCAAAGCTTCGCCGAACGTATCAAACGCCTCTGTCAGGACAGAATCGGGAACTCCTTGCGCGCGAACGTCTACAAATTCAATATTTTCAATTTCTTTCAGTGCCTTACGGCAAGTATCGCAGTTTCTCAGGCCATATAGACGCATTTTGGGACCATTCCTGTACTTGTATGAATTTTTGGCATTTTTGCCTGCTACATCCAGTTATTCTTGATTTTTTACTTCACCGTGCAATGTTGAAAAAGACGAAACACACAATTCGGGCTGCGTCGTGTGGGCGAAGCGGTGATGCGTTGTGGTTGCGTCAACCACTGCCCCCACCAATTTGTGGGACAACGTGTAAGTAGAAGGAGACACGGGAAATGCCAACTGGCACCGTGAAATGGTTTAATACCACGAAAGGCTATGGGTTTATTGCCCCTGACGAAGGTGGCAAGGACGTTTTTGTTCATATCTCGGCCGTAGAACGGTCCGGTCTGACCGGACTCGCTGACAATCAGAAAGTCTCGTATGAGTTGGAAGACGGACGCGACGGCCGACAAATGGCCTCTGATTTGAAGCCGTTATAAAACACCCCGTCATCTGCGGGTACTAAAAGCAGGCCAACGGCCAATTTCCGGCCGTTGTCCATTCTCAAGGGTTTGAAACCTTACCCTCGCGTCGGTTTGGTATCGGCATGAGTGCTTTCGTTTTAGCCGAACACCACGATTTCCGAGCGTTCTCACATCACACTGATGACTGATGTCATGAACCACTCGAAAAGGCGTCATGACATCAGAAGAAAGAGTTCTGTCGGCTTTAACCCTCGCGAATGACAGCCTCGAACTCGCGCCATTCCCGTGCCGTCATGCCCGAGTTTTCCTGCGTCACAGTTTCACCGGCCAACATGCGTCGCAGGCTATCAACCATCTGCGCCGAAAGGTTGACCGCACCCAAACGGTAATCTTCGAACGCTCTATACGCGAAGGGCACCCAGTCGGCGACGATCTTGCACATCATGTCGGCGTAAACGCGGATCTCGTACTGAGCATGTGGATCGGCCCGCAGGCGCAGGAAATGGAACAGGTTGTGCAGATCCACCTTCCAGTACCACTGCGTGTAGATATTCGCAGGCAGGTTCATGCGCGCCAATTCTCGCGCCAGCCCCTGCTGACCATCCTGGTTGATCATGGCTTCGTAATTGTCATAGCACCGCGCGCTGTCGGCCTTGAGCATTTCCAGAACGCGGGCTGCCTCTTCGCCTTGCAGGGCGTCGCCGCGGCCCTGATTGTTCACTTCGGACTGCGCGGCCACGTGGTCCGGTGCGGGGATATAGAACTCGCGGTCCAGAATCGAATAGCGGGCTGAGTATTCGTTCACGTTGGCGGTGCGGTGACGAATCCACTGACGGGCCACAAAGACCGGCAGTTTGACGTGCAGCTTGATTTCGCACATCTCGAACGGGGTCGAGTGCCAGTGCCGCATCAGATAGCGGATCAGACCCTCATCGTTCTGCACCGATTTGGTGCCCTTGCCGTAAGATACACGTGCCGCCTGACAAATTGCTGCGTCATCCCCCATGTAGTCAATGACGCGCACAAATCCGTGGTCCAGTACTTGATGCGCGGTATAGAGGTGGTCTTCCATCCCCTCAGCCACAACGCGGCGTGTTGGATGCGATTGCGCCCGTTGCGCTTCGATCTCGGCCAGTTGGTCAGAGGACAGCGGCATGAATGTTCCTTTCCAGCAATGAGTCGCTCACCACTATATATCGGCAATTCACAGACAGGAACCGCGACATGTGCACCAAGCGTCGCAATTTCCAAATTGTGTCCACCCTGCCCCTCGACACGCTTGGCCCGCGCGCTAAGCTGCAGCCCATCACCTGATTAGAAAGGAAGCCACAATGGGGCTGACATATCTTCACACCATGGTCCGCGTGAAGGATCTGGAGAAGTCGATGGCGTTCTATGAACTGCTGGGCCTGAAGGAAACCCGCCGTTATGACAGCGAAGCGGGCCGATTTTCGCTGATCTTCATGGCCCCCCCGGGACAAGAGGATCGGCCGATCGAGCTGACGCATAACTGGGATGGGGATGACACCCTGCCCAGCGACAGCCGTCATTTCGGGCATCTCGCTTATGGGGTCGACAACATCTATGAGGTTTGCCAGCACCTGAAGGACAACGGCGTCGTGATCAATCGCCCGCCGCGCGATGGTCGTATGGCGTTTGTGCGGTCTCCGGACAATATCTCGGTCGAACTGCTGCAAAACGGCGAAGCGCTGGCACCAGCTGAACCCTGGGCCAGCATGGAAAGCACCGGCACCTGGTGATCCGCTGGCTGATAGCACTGGGTCTGGCCGTTCTGGCCAGCCCCCTTCGGGCCGAGAGCTGCCGGCTTGCACTGGCACTCGCTATGGATATCTCGACTTCCGTGGACGAGAACGAAGACGTTTTGCAACGGCAGGGTCTTGCGGCTGCATTGATCGCACCAGAAGTGGTCGAGGCGTTTTTTTCCTCGCCCGCACCGGTAGCGCTGGCCGTGTATGAGTGGAGCGGACGCACCACACAACGCGTAGTTCTAAACTGGACCATGATCAACACTGAGGCCGATCTGCTGGTCGCAGCCTCAACAGTGCAACAATCTGTTCGTTCGGATAGTGGCTCAGCCACAGCAATGGGCTATGCCTTGGCATTTGGCGCGACTTTGATGCAGCAAGCGCCGCCCTGCCTGTTCCAAACTATCGATCTGTCAGGGGATGGTTCAAACAATGACGGCTATGGACCGGACTCTGCATACCGGCACTTTCCCTTTCAAAACGTCGTGGTCAACGGGTTGGTAATCAACGCTGCAGACTTTGAAGGAGAGCTGTTCCTCATCCCGTTCTTCGAGAACAACGTTCTGCACGGCCCCGGTGCGTTTCTGGAAATCGCGCAAGGGTTCGAAGATTTTGAGCGCGCGATGCGTCGCAAGCTGGAACGAGAATTGAAAGGGTTGCAGATCGGTGCTTTGCAGGAGGGTGCACATCAATGATCCGCCTCCTGGCCACGATACTTGTCATGTTCGCCAGCGCCGCCGCGTCGGAATGCAGGCAAGCACTGGCGTTGGGGCTGGACGTGTCCGGTTCGGTCGACAGCGCCGAGTATAGGATGCAAACCGGCGGTCTGGCTGCGGCCTTGCAACGCCCTGAAGTTGTTCAACTGATCCTGTCCGACATCGGCGCGCCTGTGCGATTGGCGATCTACGAATGGAGCGAGCCCCGCCATCAACGCATGTTGGTAAACTGGACTGAGATCCGCACGGCACAAGATCTTGCACGGATCAGCGACCAATTGAAGACCGTCGCGCGGGGTAACGCACCACAGGGCACGGCTGTTGGGTCGGCAATGCGGTTCGGAGCCAATCTACTGTCGCAGCAACCGAATTGCTGGAAACGCACATTGGATCTGTCAGGGGACGGTAAGCACAATCTGGGCCCTCATCCACGCAGCGTGAAAGCCGAACTGGAAAACACCGGCATCACGATCAACGGGCTCGTGATCGGAGCAGACGATCCCAGTCATGGCGACAAACGCTATGTCCAGGTCGGTGAGCTTTCCGCCTATTACAACACATGGGTTATTCTGGGGCCCGGAGCCTTCGTCGAAGTCGCTTTGGGCTTTGAGGCCTATGAGGACGCGATGACCCGAAAACTGATACGCGAGCTGGAGGGGCTAACCCTGTCCGACGCCACAGATTCCCTGCGCCCCTGATCAATAGATGTACCGGATTTGGTCCGTCCAATACCGCTCGACCCGACGCAGGGATGTGGTGATGTCGTCGATGCCTTCCAGCCCCAACACGCCGCGATTTTGCAGTCCCTCAGCGTGGCGCAAAAACAACTCGGATACGACATCGCGTATTTCACGACCGCGTGGGGTCAATCGAACCCTTACGGAACGGCGGTCGATCTCGCATCTTTGATGGTGCATGTACCCCATTTCGACCAGTTTCTTCAGGTTGTAGCTGACGTTGCTGCCCTGATAATACCCACGACTTTTCAGTTCACCCGCGGTGACTTCATGGTCGCCGATATTGAACAAAAGCAATGCCTGCACGGCGTTGATCTCCAATACGCCGACACGCTCAAACTCATCCTTGATGACGTCCAATAGCAACCGGTGCAGCCGTTCCACCAAGGCAAGTGCCTCAAGATAGCTGGTCATGAACCCTTTGGTTCCCGGCGCGGAGACCTGCATTTCCATACTCATCCGATCCTCCGATTCAGTCGCGCTGTTTCAGGCAGGATGAATGGAAATCCCGAAAAATCGGTTAAGCCGGGTTTTCTTTTATTTTTGAAAGGTCTGCGCGATGTCCGATATCAATGCAGAATAGGTTTCGGGCGGCTGCACTTGCCCTGTGACCCACTGATAAAGATCCTGGTCGTTTTCGTGCAGCAACGCATCATAGTTATCCATATCCGACGGCTCCATGGCCGTCAGATTTCGGTCAGCATAGGCCGACAGGATCAGATCCATTTCCTTGATCCCACGCCGCATGGATCGCATCTTCAGCCGCTTTATTCGAACGTCCCGTGGTTCGTTCACCGACCCTGCTCCAGCATCAGACGCACCCTTTTCTCCAGCTTCGCGGCCCGCTCGGCGCTGGCGCGCATTTCACCGCGAATGGAACGCAGCTCAGCCACGACATCCGCAAGCTCGGGTGCGCCCTCTTCCGCTTCGACAGGGGCATCCATGCCTTCGCCTTCACCGGTCAGCAACCACATGATCGACACGTTGACCATGCCTGCCATCATGGAAAGACGGTTCGCGCGCGGCTCGGACAGATCATTTTCCCAGGCTGCAATTGTTGTCTTTTTCACGCCAAGCCTGCGGGCCATCTGGGCTTGGGTCATACCAGCCGCTTCGCGTGCCCCTGCCAGCCTGTCCCCGAATGTCGCAGAGTCCGGTCCGTACCAGTCATTCTCGTCGTTCATCGGGCTCTCCAATTCCATTATTCATATCGCTTGATCGTCATTCGAGCGCACCCTATGACAGTCAAGCTGAACATACAAATCGAGGCCGACCATGAGTTTCCTTTCTGCGACACTGTCACGCGTGAAGCCATCGCCCACCATTGCGATAACCGCTAAAGCGGCCGAATTGAAAGCTGCAGGGCGCGATGTCATCGGCCTAAGCGCGGGCGAGCCCGATTTCGACACTCCGCAGAACATCAAGGACGCAGCAGTAGCGGCCATCGCAGCCGGGAAGACCAAATATACTGCGCCTGACGGCATCCCAGAATTGAAACAAGCGGCGTGCGCCAAGATGAAGCGTGACCACGGCTTGGATTACACGCCCGCGCAGATTTCGGTCGGCACCGGCGGCAAGCAAACCTTGTACAATGCCCTGATGGCCACGATGAACGAGGGCGATGAGGTTGTGATCCCTGCACCCTATTGGGTTAGCTATCCCGACATGGTGCTTTTGGCCGGAGGCACTCCGGTAATCGCGGAAACTTCGATCCAGACCAACTTCAAACTGACTGCAGATCAGCTTGAGGCTGCGATCACGCCGAAGACCAAGTGGCTTATCTTCAACTCACCGTCGAACCCCACCGGTGCAGGCTACAGCCGTGAAGAGCTGAAAGAACTAACCGACGTCCTGATGCGCCATCCGCATGTTTGGGTCATGTCCGACGACATGTATGAACATCTGGCGTATGACGGGTTCGAATTCTGCACACCGGCGGAAGTTGAACCCCGCTTGTATGACCGGACGCTGACCTGTAACGGTGTCTCCAAGGCCTACGCCATGACTGGCTGGCGCATTGGTTACGCGGCAGGACCGGTCGAGGTCATCGCCGCCATGCGCAAGATCCAATCGCAATCGACCTCGAACCCCTGCTCAGTCAGCCAATGGGCGGCCGTTGAGGCACTGAACGGGACGCAGTCCTTTTTGGCCCCCAACAACGAAACGTTCAAACGCCGCCGCGATCTGGTCGTTAGCATGCTGAACGAAATCGACGGCATCAGCTGCCCAACCCCTGAGGGCGCGTTTTACGTCTATCCATCCATTGCCGGGCTAATTGGCAAAACCACCCCCGCAGGCACTGTGATCGACTCGGATGAGGCGTTTGCCACCGCCTTGCTGGAAGAGGTGGACGTGGCCGTCGTGTTCGGTGCAGCCTTTGGCCTGTCGCCGAACTTTCGGGTCAGCTATGCGACCTCGGACGAGGCGCTGACCGAAGCCTGCACCCGCATCCAGCGCTTTTGCGCATCATTGACTTGAGTAAGCGCGAATGACTTCGGAACTGCCCGAATATTATTTCCGCGTTCGCGAAAATGGTGCGGCGGTTTTCAGGATCGACACTGAAAACCGCCAGCGCCGGATCGAGATGGATCAGATCGCAGTCATCAACATCCGCAATGGCGAGGTGAAACCGCAAGGCCAACGCCCGTTGTCCGACACCGACAAGGCCGAGATTGCCCGTTGGATGGAGGCGCGCAAAGCGTTGTTGGCCCAGCGCGACATCGACGACATTCACCGCGCGGTTGATTACCTGAACCTCACTACGCAATGGGCGCAATCCAAGGCGACACCAGAGCAGCTGGAAGACGTAACCGACCGGTTGCTGTTGGCCATGCATGATCTACGCTCTGTCCTGGTGCGAAAAAAGGCAGACCGCTTCAGCAAAGAATGACTCGGAATGACCCGTCGCAGCTTACTCGGCGGGCACACCAACCTCGCGGACCGAGCGCATCCAGAACCGCGCCATCAGCATAACCGCTGCGCAGGCCAGACCCAGAACAAGGCCCAGCCAGACCCCGATTCCGTCCATGCCCAATACGAAGCCAAAGTAATACGACGACGTGATCCCCACGCCCCAGTAGCTGAGCGCGGCCATGACCATCGGGACCTTTGCGTCCTGCAAGCCACGCAGCAGACCCAACGCAATGACCTGTGCCCCGTCCACCAATTGGAACAACGCCGCCATGGCCAGCAGGCCTGTACCGATCATCAGGATTTCCGGACGCTGCGGGTCATCCGGTTCCATGAACAGGGAAATCAAAGGCTCGGCATAGGCAAGGAACAGGATGACAGTCAGGACCGAGATCACCAAAGACATCCCCGTCACCGCAATCGCGCCGCGTTCCAGATGTGGCCTATCTTTCCGGCCCAACGCGTTCCCTGCCCGGATCGTCGCAGCGTTTGACAACCCCAGATGCACCATGAACGTCGCGGATGCCAAATTCAGTGCAATGCCATGTGCCGCCAGCGGAACCTGACCCAGCCAACCCATCATGATCGCTGACATTGCGAACAGGCTGACCTCGGACAGGGTCGTCAGGCCAATCGGCACGCCAAGGCGGAGAACGCTTAGAAACATCTCCCAATCCGGGCGCCAGAACCTTTGGAACAGGCTATGTTCGGGCAAAACGCGCATGGCGTAGATCACCACGCAGACCAACGATACGATCTGAGTGACAACCGACGCGATGGCGGCACCCATCACACCCAGCTCAGGGGCTCCCCAATTGCCGAAGATCAGGGCATAGTTGGTAATCGCATTGACCACTGCCGCGGCCACGGTGATCCACAAAACGATCTGGGTGCGCTCCAACGCGGCCAGATAAGATTTCAGCACCATCACCAAAAGCGCCGGAATTAGGCCCCACCCAGCAACCCTAAGGTACTGGGACGCGGTTTCAGCGACTTGCGGGTCCTGTTTCAACGCAAGGAAAATAGGGTAAGACCACCACAGCATTGGCATCATGACGGCCGCATAGATCAACGACAACCACAACCCCATGCGCGTTGTACGGCGAATACTTGTTTCGTCTTCTTCAGCCGCAGCCGTCGCCACCATCGGCATGACGGCCAAACCGAATCCGGCCCCAAACAGGAACAACACAAAGAAATAGCTGCTGGCCAGGGTCACGGCGGCCAGTGCCTCGACACCGTACCAACCCAGCATGACCGTATCCGTCAGCCCAATAGCAAATTGGGCCAAGTGCCCGCCGATCAGCGGCAGGCCCAGCACAGAAATGGCCCGGAAGTGGCCGCCATATGTCATCACCTTACTCATCCGAACAGCCTTATGCCCGGCCCGAGGCCGGGACAAGAGGCGAACGACGAAATTTCACCTTGAGACTACACCCGCAGGTTCAAATGTTACCTGAGAGGACTCCTGTCACACGGTTTCAGGATGCAGTGAATTGCCCAGAATATGTTCCGAGTGCTGGATCACGTGATGCGCCTGGCCGACGATCAAAGGATCGGGGCTGTCGACGATTTCATGGTTCTTGTCCGGATAGTCCAGCGTAGAGAGGAAGTGGCGCATGCAATTCAGGCGCGCGCGCTTTTTGTCGTTCGATTTCACGATGGTCCACGGGGCGTCGGCGGTATCGGTATAAAAGAACATCGCCTCCTTGGCCTCGGTATAATCGTCCCATTTATCAAGGCTGGCCTTGTCGATTGGTGACAGTTTCCACTGTTTCAGAGGATCGGTTTCGCGGCTTTTGAACCGGCGTTGCTGTTCAGGTTGCGTGACCGAAAACCAGTATTTGTAGAGCTGGATGCCCGAGCGCACCAGCATCCGCTCCAGCTCGGGCGTTTGACGCATGAACTCTAGATATTCGTTGGGTGAGCAAAATCCCATCACCCGTTCAACCCCGGCGCGGTTGTACCAGGACCGGTCGTAGAAAACCATTTCGCCGACCGTGGGCAGTTCCTGAACATAGCGCTGATAGTACCACTGTCCCTTCTCTTCCCAGGTGGGTTTATTCAGCGCAACGACACGCGCTTGGCGTGGGTTCAGGTGCTCCATAAAGCGCTTGATCGTTCCACCTTTGCCTGCGGCATCCCTGCCCTCGAACAGCAGGACAAACCGCTGGCCGGTTTCCTGTGCCCAATGTTGTACTTTTAGCAATTCTGCCTGCAGTTGCGCCTTCTCCGCCTCATAAGCTTTACGCGCCATCTTGCGATCGTAAGGATATTTGCCGCTTTCAAAGGCTTGACGAATTTTCTCGGGGCTAGGCTCGGTCGGTGAGGTTTTGGCTATCGCCGACAGGTTGGCAGGGTCTTGCACATTCTCGATCTGCGTCACTACTTCCATTCAGGTTCTCCTTGTCTCACTGTCCGGGAAAACGCCTAGCAGTCGGGTGAAAAACACGCTTTGATTGGTGTCAAACTTTTACATCTTTCTGGGCGTGTGCTTCAGGTACAACACAGGGCTTCGGCTATGGAAAACAAGTTCATTGATCTTAACGGCCAGAGGTTCCTTCTGCGCAGCTGGGGGGACCCCGACCTTCCGCCCTTGTTGATGCTTCACGGGTTTCCCGAATATAGCGGCGCGTGGCAGGACCTGGCCCCGCATCTGTCTTCCCACTTCTATTGCATCGCCCCCGATCAACGCGGTTACGGGAAAAGCTGGGCGCCAGAGGGCGTCGGCCATTATGCCCTGTCGCGACTGGTCTCGGACATGGTGACGCTGATCGAGGGGCTCGCCCGTCCGGTTTGTGTTCTTGGCCACGATTGGGGAGCGTCTGTGGCCTATGGTTTGGCCATGTTCCGCCCGGATCTGGTGGACCGATTGATCATCGCCAACGGCGTGCACCCAGTGCCCTTCCAACGGGCCATGGCCGCAGGAGGGGCGCAATCCGAGGCTTCGCAATACATCAATGCACTGCGCGCACCAGACGCGGAAGAGCGTTTGTCGGCGGACAATTTTGCCAAGCTTGAACAGTTTTTTCGTTTCGGGATGGGAACAGACTGGCTGACGGACCAGCAAATGCAGGTCTATCGTACAGAATGGGCCCGGCCCGGGCGGCTGGAGACTATGCTGAACTGGTACCGCGCGTCACCGCTGGTGGTTGCGAAACCCGGCGCACCGCGCACGGATCTGCCAGAGCTGCCGAAGGACCGGTTGATGGTTCGCTGCCCCCACCTGTTGCTGTGGGGGCGTGAAGACAAGGCGTTGCTACCAGAATCGACTGAGGGGTTGGAAGACTACGCACCCGATCTGGCGCGCATCGACATTCCGAACGCTGATCACTGGCTGCATCACCAACAACCCAAAGCGGTGGCGCAGGCAATCCTTGGTTGGATGGCGCGCTAAATCCGTTTACCGGTGCCCCCAATCCGCCGGGTCATCCGAGTTGTTGGGCGACAGGCCCAATATATCACCATCTGTGGAACACCCCAGCCCCAAAACGGTCCGGTTCGCATAAGAGAAATACGCGCAGACCTGATTGATTTCGAGGATCCCACCGTCGTCCCAGCCGGCCTTGCGCAGGGCTTCCACGTCTTGCTGTTTCAACTCCGCAGGGGCCTCAGTCAGTTTGCGCGCGTAACGCATGGCCCCAATCTGGGCACTATCCAACGGGGCCTCTTCTGGCGAGCCAGCCTGAATCGCCGCGCGAATTGCCTGACTACGCTCCGGATCGCCCAACAAACGCTGCAAACCGCTGTAGTGGTGCTCAACACAATAGCTGCATTTGTTCAGCGCGCTGACCCACACGCCCAACACCTCAAGAAACCACTTCGGGATCGTGTTGGCTGAATGGTGCAGCACGTTCTTGTACATGGCCATGTGACCTTCCATCGAATGTGGCCGCAAAGAATGCACCATCATGATGTTGTCTACATTGTTGCCCGGGCCGGTAACACGGTCATACAGTTTCCTGAGTTTTCCCGTTGCTTCATCAAAAGGGATGGTTCTGATCCAGCTCATCGCTTTGCCTCCCGTATCCATTTGCTTTTGCAGCCAAACCTAAACAGAATGCAGAAACAATGCGAGGCCTTGGAGGCCACGCTTACCCGGAACATTTCACGTGACTGCAATGAGAACGCTCTGGGCATCCTCCACTGCCACCTGATAAAGAACTGCCGACACCCCGTTTCACTATATTGATTTTCCAGCGATGCGCCTTCCTCTGTTCTTGTTTGTCCTGTCAATCTGCGGCCTGTTCGCGGCACTGTCCCGCCCTGCTTTTTCTGATTGGGCAATGGTCGCAGGGCTTTGCACCGTTGCAAGCGCGATATTGCTGCTTGGAAAATGGTTGCGCAGATCGAAAGCGCCAGAGAACTGGGCCGTGGTTGATGGATCAAATATTTTGCACTGGCGAGAGGGCATTCCGGACATTGCCACCGTGCGAGAAGTTGTCGACGCTTTGACCACCTCCGGCCTGACTCCCGGTGTCGTGTTCGATGCAAATGTCGGCTACAAAATCTCGGATCGCTACATGAATGACAAAGCCCTTGCCTCTCTGCTTGGGTTGCCCGTTGACCGTGTTATGGTCGCACCCAAGGGAACGCCAGCCGACCCGCTTGTTCTACAGGTCGCTCGCGACCTAAGTGCTACCATTGTCACAAATGACCGTTTTCGCGACTGGGTTGACGATTATCCGGATGTGCTGCAGGCCAAAGAGCTTGTGCAGGGTGGCTATCGGAATGGGGCTCTCTGGCTGGCGTTGTGACCGTGGTTCCAGCCTAGTCAAACATGTAGCGTTTCAACCTCAGCTCCCAATCGGGGCGCATCATAGCCGACAAACCGCACACAACACTTCGCGCGCCCCTTCCCCCGGACCACATCCCCTGCCATAATGGGACCAAACCCAAAAACAAGAGCAGCACCCATGCCCGACGATCTGTTGACGCCAGAAGCGACCAATACCTATGACGCCTCCTCGATCGAGGTGCTTGAAGGGCTGGAACCGGTTCGCAAACGCCCCGGTATGTATATCGGCGGCACGGATGAGCGTGCGCTGCACCATATGGTGGCCGAAATCCTCGACAACTCGATGGACGAAGCAGTTGCGGGTCACGCCAACCGGATTGAGGTCGAGCTGCACGCAGATTACGCTCTGACGGTGCGCGACAACGGGCGCGGTATTCCGATCGATCCGCACCCCAAGTTTCCGGACAAATCGGCGCTTGAGGTGATCCTCTGCACCCTGCACGCGGGTGGTAAGTTCTCGGGCAAAGCTTATCAGACCTCGGGCGGTTTGCACGGTGTGGGTGCGTCCGTAGTCAACGCGCTGTCGGATTCGATGGTCGTTCAGGTGGCGCGTGACAAGACTCTGTTCGAACAGCGGTTCTCGCGCGGGGTCCCTCTGGGCCCCGTCGAAAAAGTCGGCGCGGCGCCCAACCGGCGCGGCACCACCGTGACATTCCACGCGGACGAAGAAATCTTCGGCCATCACAAGTTCAAACCCGCACGGTTGTTCAAATCCATCCGCTCCAAAGCCTACCTGTTCTCGGGCGTCGAAATTCGCTGGAAATCCCATATCGACGATGGCGAAACGCCAACCGAGGCCAGCTTCCACTTTCCCGGCGGGCTGTCTGACTACCTGAAGGAAACGATGAACGGCTCGTCCACCTATGCCGAGCAACCTTTTGCTGGCACCGTGGACTTTCGGGAAAAGTTCGGCACCCCTGGCAAGGTCGAATGGGCGATCAACTGGACGCCCTCGCGCGACGGGTTCATCCAGTCCTACTGTAACACTGTCCCCACCCCCGAAGGCGGCACTCATGTCGCCGGGTTCTGGGCTGCAGTCCTGAAAGGGATCAAGGCTTATGGCGAACTGATCAACAACAAGAAGGCCGCTCAGATCACCCGCGACGACCTGATCACAGGTGGCTGCGCGCTTGTGTCCTGCTTTATCAGTGAACCGGAGTTCGTGGGCCAGACCAAAGATCGCCTCGCCACCGTCGAAGCACAGCGGCTGGTAGAGAATTCGGTCCGCGACCATTTCGATAACTGGCTGGCCGCGGACACGAAATCCGCCGGTGCTATTCTCGATTTCCTCATTCTGAGGTCCGAAGAACGTCTGCGCCGACGCGCCGAGAAAGAAACACAACGTAAGTCCGCCACTAAAAAACTTCGCCTTCCCGGCAAGTTGGTGGACTGTTCTAGTTCAACACGCGACGGAACAGAATTATTCATCGTCGAAGGAGATTCTGCGGGCGGTTCTGCAAAAATGGGCCGAAATCGCAAAACGCAGGCACTGCTGCCCCTGCGCGGCAAGATCCTGAACGTGCTGGGCGCGGCCAGTTCCAAGCTGGGCACCAATGCCGAGATCAACGACCTGACGCAAGCGCTGGGTGTCGGTCTTGGCACCAAGTTCAACGTCGACGATCTGCGCTATGACAAGATCATAATCATGACTGACGCGGATGTGGACGGGGCGCATATCGCGGCGCTGTTGATGACGTTCTTCTTTACCCAGATGCGCCCGATGATCGACACGGGCCACCTGTATCTGGCCTGCCCGCCCCTGTATCGCCTGACGCAAGGCGCTAAACGCGTCTACTGTCTGGACGAGGCCGAGCGCGACGAGTGGCTTGAGAAAGGTCTGGGCGGCAAGGGCAAGATCGACGTCTCGCGCTTCAAGGGTCTGGGTGAGATGGACGCTAAGGACTTGAAAGAGACCACAATGGACCCCGCGTCCCGGAAATTGATCCGCGTCACCATCGACGAGGACGAACCCGGTGAGACCGGCGATCTGGTCGAGCGCCTGATGGGCAAGAAACCCGAACTGCGGTTCCAATACATTCAGGAGAACGCGCGGTTTGTGGAGGAGCTGGATGTTTGATTTGAATGAAAATCTATAAGTTTATTGGTGAACGATACGCCCTTGAGACTTTGGCCTTCAGAAGATTGAAAGTATCTAAGCCAACGGAAACAAACGATCCATTTGAGATGTTTCCTTTCAAGTTTGCCAGTGGTCAATCTCGAGATCTATTTCGCAAAATCTTGAAAACCCACACCCGGAATCGAGGCTTCATTTCATTTAGTGGGAATTTTGCAAGCCCCTCTATGTGGGCAAATTATGCAGACTGCCACAGAGGAATTTGTTTAGAATTCGATGCGCCAGACAAAGCTTACTACCTACCGCAACCGTCAAAACTTCTTTCAAAGATCGACTATGTGGAGGAGTTTATCGAATTTCCAAGCGAAGCTCTTTTGACAGAAAATCCTGATAGGCTGAGCGAAAGTATCGACTATGCCATGCGTACCAAATCCAAGCACTGGGAATACGAAGATGAATGGCGAATGTTTACGAAAGATCACGACGGAGAAACTTCTTCCAAAGTGACATTTGTCGATTTTGGAAAGAACCTAAAACTGAGCAAAGTAATCTTGGGAATTAGTTCGTCGTTGAAGCCAAGAGACATTGCGAAACTCGTTGACGGTACAAACGCAGACATCTTTGCCACAAGGCCATCGAACGTTGGTTTTGCAGTAGATCTGGGGATTTGCCACTCATAGCTCGAGCGCGATGAATTATGGATTAAATGCCTGTCTGATGCGGCGATTCAAGCGCTGGATGGCTAGCAGACATCCTCCTCACAACCACTCCCCCAAACACCCCCCTTGCCTAACCCGTTGATCCCGTTCACACTTGCGCGCAATTGTCATCAAAGAACAAATTTTGAGGATCCGAGCGTCCAAGACCCAATTTGAACGAACATAAATTTCGAACGGGAGGACAATATGAAAGCACTAACCCTCGGGCTGGCCTTTGCCTTGCTGGCCAGTCAGGCAAGCGCGCAGCAGTCGCTGATCGGCGCATCGCCTATTCCGGTCGGGGCAGAGTTACGGTTCTGCTATTACAACGGCCTCGCTTATTCGGTGGACGCCTATGTTGTGATCTCTGGCAACAACACCGTGACCGAAACGTCCAGTACGCGCGAAGAACACCTTCTGCGGTGTATCAAAGGCGGCGACGGTGCCATGAAGTGGAAACCAGAGAGCGGTATTCAGGTCAATCGCTGAACTGAAAGGTCGGACCTTCTAACCCACCTTCCCCTCCAGCCAGTCTGCAATCTGGCCGGCGGGATGCTCCCAGCCGGGCTCCATGAACAGGAAATGCGCGTGGTTTTTCACGGGCATAAACGTCGCGCGATCCCCGTACAGGTTGGCCAGAGCACGGCAGGTGTCGGGGTTGACGGCGCGGTCCTCGGTTCCCGACACGATCAGCACCGGGCAATCGACCTTGTCGATGTCGACCCTCATCGCGTGGTGGTCGTCGAACATCCAAAAGAACATCTCGAACATCACCCGCCCGCTTTCGGCCCCCAACTGGTCGAACACCTCATGCTGCTGTGCCTCGGGCATCTTGTTCAACGCAAAAGGGGCCATCAGGTCGAACTCGACATGCATGGGCTGTTTCCAGAACGCCCCACCCTCCATCAGCGCGCGCGGGATGGCGCGTTCATCGTCGGTTTCGGGCAAGGTGCCCCACGGCGCGTTCGGGTTGATCAGGACAATGGCGCTGGCCAACCCGCGCGCGGCCACTTGCTGCGCCACAACGCCCGCGATGGCATGGCCGAGGATGACAGGCTTGCTGTCCAAGCCCTGTACGAACTCGGCAATATCATTGGTATAATCCGCGACACTGGTATCCGTAAGTCCGGGGTCAGGTTCGGCCTTGGGGTCCCCACCATGAAAGCGCAGCGCAGGGGTGTGCACCGTCCAACCGCGCGCGCGGAAGAAACCCGCGTAGTCCGCCATACACCAAGGTCCGGCAAAGGCCCCGTGGATCAGAACAATCTCTTTGGTCATCAAAACGCCCTCTCGTCACTTGCCCCCACTATGCGAGACGACAGGCGCGCGCGGCAAGACCGCCGGCGTCAGACAGACATACCAATCAGGGCTACGCCAACGGCCATCAGTAGGGCTGCACCAAGGCGACGCATCCAGTTGCCTTCATGCAGGAAGATAAACCCGATCAACGCAGCGAAGATCACCGAAGTCTCGCGCAGTGCTGAAACCGCACCCAGTGGTGCGAAATTCTTGGCGTAAAGCACCAGACCATAGGCCGTCATCGACACCAGCCCGCCCAGGATGCCGATCATCCAGACCTTGGCGGGAAGGCTGGCCAGTGTGTCCCGCTTTTTGATGCCAACGAACCCGGCGATGAACAGGTGCAGAAACGCGCCCCAGGCCCAATAGCTGAGCGTATTGCCCGACAACCGCACGCCAATGCCGTCCACAACTGAATAGATCGAGATGCAAAACCCCGTACCCAGTGCAAACCACAGCGCCCAGCGCCCGACGCCGGACCGCAAGGCACTCCAACTGCTGAGCTGAATACCAAGCGCGATCAGTGCAATCCCGCCCCATGCCTGCAATGGCAGCACCTCGCCCACCAAGATCATCGCCCAGAGCGAGACCAGCGCAGGCACGATACCACGGGCGATCGGGTAGACGACGCTCAGATCCCCATGCTGATAGGCTTTGCCTAGCATGTAGTAGTACCCAAAATGCACGACGGTCGAGATCAGGATATAGGGAAAGCTCTCAACGCTGGGCAGAGGCAGCAGCAGGATCATCGCTGTCGCAGGGATGACATGCCCAAATGCGACAAGGCCCAAAGTGGTCGTTCGGTCGGCGGCTGTTTTGACGATGGCGTTCCACACCGCATGCAGCAACGCAGCCGTCAAAATGATGGCGATGACAAACAGAGTCACGTCCGAACCTTTCGCGCAGAGAGAACCGGCCCAAGATACGGGCCGGTTTCGTTACTTGGACAGAGCAAGACCGATCACAATGCAGCCTTGAACAGAGCGGTCAGATTGTCCTCTGTCAATTCGATTGGGTTACCACCACAAGACGGATCGATGATCGCGCCTTGCACCAGTTCCGGGATTGCAGCTTCGGTAACACCCAGTTCGGACAGCCTAGTTGGGATACCCAGCGAGTCGTTGAACGACTGGACAAAACCGCGGACGCCATCAAAGCCGCCATCAATTCCCAGATAGGCTGCCGCCGACTGAAACCGATCAGCAATAGCTGGCGCATTGAACTCCAGCACTGTCGGCATGCAAACCGCGTTGGTGGTGCCGTGGTGAGTGTTGAAAACCGCGCCAATCGGGTGGCTCATGGCGTGGATCGCGCCCAGACCTTTCTGAAAGGCGGTCGCCCCCATGGCTGCCGCGCTCATCATCTGTGCGCGGGCCTCAATATCCGTGCCATCTGCATAGGCGCGTGGCAGATACTCCTTGACCAGCCGCATACCTTCCAACGCAATGCCGTGGCTCATCGGATGATAATGCGGGCTGGAATACGCCTCGACACAATGCGCAAATGCATCCAGACCTGTGCCCGCCGTGATGAACTTGGGCATGCCAACTGTAAGCTCGGGGTCGCAGATCACCACTGTCGGCAGAACCTTGGGATGGAATATGATCTTTTTCGCGTGGGTTTCGGAATTCGTGATGACACTGGCGCGCCCGACCTCGGACCCGGTCCCGGCTGTGGTCGGCACAGCGATAATCGGCGCGATGACATCAGCATCGGCGCGAGTCCACCAATCGCCGATATCCTCGAAATCCCAAACCGGGCGCGTCTGCCCTGCCATAAAGGCAACCATCTTGCCCAGATCCAACCCGGAACCGCCGCCAAAAGCGATCACACCATCATGGCCGCCCGCATTGTAGGCCGCGACCCCTGCCTCAAGATTTTTTTCGTTCGGGTTCGGATCCACGTCGCTGAATAGCCCGCGCCCCAGCCCTGCGGCCTCCATGATATCCAGCGTTGCCGCGGTGATCAGCAGATCGGCCAACCCTTTGTCGGTGACCAACAACGGCCTTTTCATACCAGCGGCAGCACATGCCTCGGGCAGTTCCTTGATGCGGCCTGCGCCGAATTTGATAGCGGTCGGATACGACCAGTTTCCAACAAGTGACATGTCAGGTTTCCTTTGTGATTTGAGACCTGCCCGGCCGAGGGGGTCAGTACCGGGCAGGCCGGTGCCCTTAGCCCGTGACCTTTTTCAGGTGGTAGGATTTAGGACGTGTCAGGTTGTGATAGCCAATGACGGACAAACCGCCGCCGCGTCCAGTATTCTTGCAGCCAGTCCAACAAAGACCCGGATCCAGATAATCGGCGCGGTTCATGAACACGGTTCCGGTTTCGATCGCATCGCCCACGCGTTCGGCCCGGTCTACATCGCGGGTCCACAGGCTGGCGGTCAGACCAAATTCACTGTCATTCATCAAGGCGATGGCTTCGTCGTCCGAGGACACTTTCATAATGCCGACCACAGGGCCGAAACTCTCGTCCTGCATCACCCGCATGTCATGGGTGACGCTGGTCAGGATCTGCGGTGTCAGATAGGCTCCACCATCGTCCTCGGGGAACGTGTCGATATGAGCCACCGCCCCGGCCCCAACGGCCTCAGCAATCTGCGCGCGCACCTCTTTGGCAAAGCGTACATTGGCCATCGGACCAATCGTTGTATCGCTGTCCAGAGGATTGCCCAGCTTATAGCCTTTCACTACATCGACTGCCTTGGCGACGAAGTCGTCATAAAGGCTTTCGTGAACGTAAATCCGCTCAATCCCACAACAGCACTGGCCCGAGTTGAACATGGCACCGTCGATCAGCGTTTCGACCGCTGCATCCAGATCAGCGTCATCCATGACATAGCCCGGATCCTTACCACCCAGCTCGGTGCCAACACCGGTGAATGTCCCAGCAGCCGCGCGCTCCATCGCTTGGCCACCACCTACTGACCCGGTGAAGTTCACAAAGTCGAACGCATTGCCTGCGATCAGGTCATTGGTCATGTCATGGCTCAGGAAGACATTCTGAAATACATCTTCGGGTATACCCACAGAATGAAACGCTTGCGCCATGCGCTCGCCCACCAGCAGCGTCTGCGTGGCATGTTTCAGGATCACAGTGTTCCCCGCGATCAGCGCCGGGGCCACAGTGTTGATTGCGGTCATGTAGGGATAGTTCCAGGGCGCCACTACAAAGACCACGCCATGCGGAATGCGCTTGACATAGCGTTTGAAGGTTTCATCCTCGCCCACTGCGATATCAGCCAGAGACGCCTCGGCAATCTGAGCCATATGGCTCGCACGCTCGTTAAAGCCGCCAAACTCACCGCCATAACGTACCGGACGCCCCATCATATGCGCCAACTCGGGCACAATCTCATCGTTCATCGCCCCAACCGCAGCCGCGCCTGCCATGACAAGATCAATACGTTCCTGCAACGGCCGCGCCGCCCATTCTGCCTGTGCCGCCCGCGATCGCGCTGCCGCTTCAAACGCTGCATCCCGTGATAGCACTTCACGTTCAGCAAAAACCGATCCAGCAATCGGCGAGACACATTTCAACATCTGCCCCATATCCACTCCAATTCCGAAAGAAACAGGATCCCTGCTTCATCTGGCCACAAACATCCTTTGGGTGCTGCCATTGGTGCGCCATTGGTTCGAGCGCCAATGGCGGCGGGCAAAGCCCCCAGCCGGACCCAATCTCAAGCCCGCTCAAACCCCCGGGCAATTTCCCAATCCGTCACAACCCGCTCGAATTCCTCGATCTCGACTTCCGCCGCGCGGGTATAGTGATCGACCACCTCTTCGCCCATGGCAGCCCTCAGCATCGACGACCCGTGCAACGCATCCCGTGCTGCGCGCAGATTGCCGGGGATCATGCCGGTGTCACCCTGATAGACATCACCGGTGGTGGGCGATTGCAGTTCCAAGCCTTCTTCAATACCGGCGATCCCGGCGGCCAACATGCCAGCCATCGCCAGATACGGGTTCATATCTGATCCCGGAATACGACACTCAACCCGCACGGCTTTCGTCCCATCGCCGCACAGACGGAAGCCAGCCGTACGGTTGTCTACCGACCAGATAATCCGTGTCGGCGCAAAGGTACCCTTCATGAACCGCTTGTAGCTGTTGATGTAGGGGGCCATGAAATAGGTATAGTCAGCGGCATATTTGAGCAGACCCGCCATATAGCTTTTCATCAGCGCCGACATACCCAACGCGTCATCCGCATCATAAAACGCTGGCTTGCCATCCGCCCAAAGCGACTGATGCACGTGGGACGAGCTGCCCACCTTGTCATGGTGCCACTTCGGCAGGAATGTCGCCGCGTGACCGTGTTGCCAGGCGATCTCTTTCACCGCGTTCTTGGCGATCGAGTGGTATTCGGCCGTGTCCATCGCCGGTGCATATTTGATGTTCAGCTCTTCCTGCCCGGTCTCGGCCTCGCCTTTCGAGTTCTCAACCGGAATCCCCGCATTCCACAGATGGTTGCGGATCGGGCGCATCACATGCTCTTCCTTGGTGGTCTGAAGGATGTGATAATCTTCGTTATAGCCCGAGATCGGCTCCAGATCGCGGAACCCTTCCTTGCGGATCTGGTCAAAGCTCTTCTCAAAGAGGAAAAACTCCAGCTCGGTGGCGCACATCGCGTCATAGCCCATGGCCTTCAGCCGGTTGACCTGCTTCTTCAAAATAGACCGAGGCGCGTGTGGAACCTCTTCATCGGTGTGGTGATCCAGCACATCGCACATCACCATCGCCGTGCCTTCCAGCCACGGCACTGGGCGCAGCGTGCTCAGGTCCGGCTTCATGACATAATCGCCATAACCCCGCTCCCAACTGGTCGAGGCATAGCCGTCGGGTGTCGCCATCTCCAGATCTGTGGCCAGCAGGTAGTTGCAGCAATGTGTCTCTTCCCATGCGCCCGCCACGAAATGGCCTGCGTGAAACCGCTTACCCATCAGGCGGCCCTGCATGTCCACCATGCAGACCAGCACCGTGTCGACCTCGCCCGCCTCGAATTTGGCTTTCAGATCAGCCAAAATCGCATCATTGCCCATCATTGGTATCCTTTGTCACTTACAGAGACCTCGGTTTCGATTACCTGCCGTCAGTCATCGTTGGCTTCTTTTTCCATTTCCATCACCAGGCGCGTTTCCAGAACCTGACCGCTTTTGTAGAGGATCGGATAGGCGATGGCGGCGATGTGCCCATGCAGATCACGCATGGACCGCAGCGTTTCCAGGTGCAGATCGGAGGACTGGAAACTCTCAGTCTGACCGCGCTCCAACCGTTTGAGGTGCGCCTTGCGGCTATTGCGGGACATCCGCTTGACCTCGGCCTTGTCCAACACCAGCCGTCGGGCACAATCCATGTCGTCCACCAACAGCACGTGACGCGCCAGCGAGAAGCTTTCCAGAATGGCCGCGTGCAAATCTTTCAGCTCTTTCCAGCCCTGCGCTGAGAACTCCGAACGTTCGGTGTGTTTGATCTGCGCCGTCCGGGTCATCCGGTTGGAGACGACATCGCCCGCAGCTTCAAGACGGATGGCATATTCGACCAACCCTCGTGCGGCTTTGATCTGCCCTTTGCTCATATTCTGCCGCGGCATGCGCGCGACGAAACGGCGGATCTCGGTCAGTTGCGTATTCACCCGCTCGTCCTGCTGCCAAAGCGCTGAAATCGCGTCACTGTCATCCTGTTCGTAGATATCCAAAACGGGCCGGAACATACGCTCGACTTGCGTGATCATCTGCAACAGCTCGTGACGCACCGAGGACATCGCAACGCTGGCCCTTTCGCCGCTGGGGTCACCCAGCGGTGTCAGCGCATCCGAGAACTGATCCAGCGCATTGGCCTCGGCTTTGGGCTCCGCCATCAGAACGGACATCGGCTGTTCCAACTGGTTCACGAAGCCTGTGGCCAGCAGGAATACAGCCAAATTGAATCCGATATGTGCAAAAATCAGAGACTGCGCCGGGCTCGTCACCAATAGCGCCTCGTGCAACCCGCCAACATTCACGACGATCAGCATTACCAGCGCCGCGCTTCCCCGCAATAAGAGGTTGGCCAGAGGAATACGCCGGGCTGAGACGGTCATATCGCGCGTCAGCCACATTGGAATAAAGGCCGAACCCAGATTTGCTCCCAGCACCAGCGACAACCCGGCGGCAAAGGGAATTGCACCGATCTGAACCAAGGCCACGCACATCAGGATCGTCGCGACCGAGCTGTGCATGACAAAGGCCAGCACCGCACCAACGATAAAGGCGCTGAAATAATCGGTCTCAAGATACCCCGCGATTGCGGGTAAAAACGCGCTTTCGCGGATCGGCTCAACTGCTTCGCGCAGAAACTGAAGCGAAATCAGGATGAAGGCGACGCCCAGAACGATCCGCCCCATAAGCCGGACATTCGACCGTTCGGATTTCAGGTACAGCCAACCGCCCAACGCCAACAATGCAGGTTGAAGCCAGCCCAGATCATAGGACAGAACCTGAATGACTAAAGCGGCGCCCAAATCCGCGCCCAGAACACCCGCCAGCGCCATTCCAAACGTCACCATCCCCGCCGCAGCGAAACCGGTCAGCAAAACCGTAACGGCGGCCGAGCTTTGCAGGATCGTGGCCAGAACCATGCCAGCCCCCCCTGCAACAAAGCTGTTGGAGTGGCGTGTCAGGATCGACTGGAACAGCGCACCAAAGCGCCGTTCGATACCGGTACGAACCAAGCGTACGGCGAATAGCAGCAACATGGTTGCGGCAAAAATCTCAATCAAAAAGCTCGCGATAGCCATATGTTCACACCTCGTCTGACCGGTGCGCACAAATGTGCTTCCGGTTTTGTTTTTCTATTCTTGGAACAGACGAGAGCATAAATGATGTCGCTTATTGATGTCCAATCCCGACGCACGGGGTGCCCCACGCGTCGGGAAGAAGGGTTTCTTAGGTGTAACGATAGGGCCGACCAGCCTTTAGCATCTCGGCGTTGTAACGCTTGAAGATGTCGACAACTTTCGCTTTGGTCTCGGACTCGGCTGCCACTTCGTCCCAGAACTTCACGGCGGCTTCCTCAACGGTTACCCATTCTTCGTCCGGGATAGAAGTCAATTGCATCTTGGTGCCGTTGACGCGCAGGTTGGCCTCACCACCCCAATACCACCACTGACGGTAGTAATGTGACTGATCACAGCAAACCTTGAACAGGGTCTGCAGATCTTCGGGTAGTTCGTTCCAGCGGTCCATATTGGCAAAGAAGTGACCCGCCCAGGCACCCGACACGTTGTTGGTCAGGAAATAGTTGGTCACATCGGCCCAGCCGACGGTGTAGTCTTCGGTGATGCCCGACCAAGCGATACCGTCCAGTTCGCCCGTCTGAACCGCAACCTCGATGTCTTCCCACGGCAGGGTTACCGGCACGACGCCGAACTGAGACAGGAAGCGCCCCGCCGTCGGGAAGGTGAAGATGCGTTTGCCCTTCATATCCGCCAGCGAGTTGATCGGGTCCTTGGTCGCAAAGTGGCAAGGGTCCCATGCTCCGGCGCTGATGTGCTTGACGCCGACCTTGGAGTATTCCTCGTCCCAGATCTCGTTCAGGCCCCACTGGTTGAACAGCACAGGCACGTCCAGAGAATAGCGCGAAGCGAACGGGAAATAGCCACCGAACACAGTTACTTCGGTAGGCGATGCCATCGAGTCGTCGTCCGACTGTACCGCGTCGATTGTGCCTTTCTGCATCGCGCGGAACAACTCTCCTGTGGGAACCAGCTGATCAGCATAGAACAGCTCGATCTGCATCCGGTCACCGGCGATTTGGTTGAACATCTTGATCGCAGGATCAATCACGTGCTCGGCCAGCGCAGGACCTGCATAGGTCTGCATCCGCCATGTGATCGTGTTCTGCGCCAAGGCAGGCGTCGCCAGCGGTGCGGCAGCAACGCCAACCCCAGCGGTTTTCAGAAACTTACGTCTTGTCGTCATGTCAATTCCTCTCCGTTAAAGTTTCTGTGCCCGTTCACCGAGCATTCTTGTTAATTTCCATAGACATACCCGGGCAACCACAGTGCGATTTCCGGGAAAATCATGATGATTGTCAGCGCCAGTACCATCACCGCGACAAAAGGAAAGATCGAACCATAGATGTCCCGCAGGGTGATCTCGGGCGGGGCCATCGCGCGCATCAGGAACAGGTTGTACCCGAAGGGCGGCGTCATATAGGCGATCTGCGTCGTGATCGTATAAAGCACCCCGTACCAGATCAGATCAAAGCCCAACTCGCCGACCAGCGGGACATAAAGCGGTGCCACGATGACCAGCATTGCCGTATCATCCAGGAACGTGCCCATGACGATAAAGCTCAGCTGCATCAGGATCAGGATCATCCAGGGCGACAAGCCAAGTTGATCGGTGAACAGATTGTCGATGGCTTTCACCGCGCCGAGACCGTCAAATACGGCCCCAAAGCCCAGCGCGGCCAGAATGATCCACATGAACATGCAGGAAATGGCCAACGTCTGCTTGGTGCAGTCTTCGAAAATCTTCCAGGTCATGCGGCGCTTGATGACGGACACAGCCAGAGCGGTCAGCGCTCCGATCGCCGAGCTTTCGACCAGTGACGTCCAGCCATTCACAAACGGCACCATCATGGCCGCAAAGATGATCAGCGGCAGCGCCCCTGCCCCCAGAAGCCGGATCTTCTCGGCCCGCGGCACCTCATGCGCGTCTTCCATTGCGGGTCCCAGCTCGGGCTGAATGCGGCAGCGGATCCAGATGTAGAGAATGAACATCGCAGCCATCAGCAGACCCGGTATAATCCCCGCCAGCCACAGTTGCCCAACAGGCTGGCGCGCGATCATCGCATAGAGGACCAGAACCACCGAGGGTGGAACCAGAATACCAAGACTAGAACCCGCCTGAATGACCCCGGTCACCATCGTCTTGTCGTAGCCGCGCCGAAGCAGTTCCGGCAGCGCAATGGTCGCGCCAATGGCCATACCTGCAACGCTCAGGCCGTTCATGGCCGAGACCAGCACCATAAGACCGATGGTGCCGATGGCCAGACCACCATTGATAGGCCCCATCCAGACGTGGAACATCTTATACAAGTCATCCGCCAGCCGGCTTTCGCTGAGCACATACCCCATGAAAATAAACATCGGCAGCGTCAGCAGCGGATACCATTTCATCAGCTTCATCGCGGCCGAGAACGTGATGTCCTGCCCGCCTGTTCCCCAAAGCGCCAGCGCGGCAATGGTAGCCACCGCGCCAATCGCGCCAAAGACCCGCTGACCTGTGAACAGCATCAGCATCATCAATGCGAACATGAAGATGGCGATATATTCCTGGCTCATGCCCGCACGACCCCGATTTCCTGCCCGTTGATCCGGGCTATGTCTTTGAAGAATTCCGATATCGCCTGCAGCAGCATCAGGAAGAAGCCGAACACCATGATGGTTTTTACTGGCCAGATATACGGCCGCCACGCTGTTGATGAGCGTTCAAGCCGGCCAATTTCCTCACTGCCTGTCAACAGTCCAAAAAAGTAGGAGACCGGGTCATCGCCCCAATAGCCAAGGCTGTAGGCCGTCGACCCAAGCCCGCCATAAAACAATACCCCCAGGTAGAAGATCAGCAGCAGAACGGTGAAGGCATCGAACCAGGCTTTCCGGTGCGGGCTCCAGTTGTGATAAAACAGGTCCATTCGGACGTTCGATCCCAGCTGGATCGAATACGGTCCGCCCATAATGTAATAGGTCACCATCGCAAACTGCGCCATTTCCAGCGTCCAATGCGATGGCACGAAAAACGTTTTTGAGATCGAGGACCACAGCAGGATGCCCATCATCACGAACAGGCCCCACATCATGACCCGCCCGATCCGGTAGTTGACCGCATCAACGATCCGCACATATGACGCCATCGCTTTGATCACGCCGCGCCCCCTTTCTGAAACTCTGCAAGGGTCCGCGCGATCCATGACGCCAGACAGTCGGCCATCGCCTCTTGCTGCTCGGGCGTTTGTATCAGGTCATTACGGATCTCGATCATGACGTTCAACAGCCCGTTCGGCAGCGCCTGCGCGTCAAGGGTATGGGCAACTCCGTCCGCCGCCGAATACGGCTCATTCAAGCGAGTCTCATAGGGTTGGTCGGCGGGTGCTGTCATCATCATTGCCTGGGCGAACCGGTCGTCCGTCCCGTGTAATATGCCCAGTTCCACCTCACGCGTCTGACCATGATAGACTGGTGTAAAGCTGTGGACCGTGACCATAAGTTCAAGCGTATCCCCGTTTTGAGAGATTAGTTCAGACAGCGCCCTGCTGAAGGGCCGGTAGATGCTCTCAATCCTGCTTTCGCGCTCTTCCTCGGACAGATCGACATTCGCTGGGATTTGATAGTCCTCGCTGCGCGCCGGCATGGCCCCTGCGGCTTCAGGAGGGCGATTGCAGTCATAGACCAGCCGGGACACCCCGCCATACACCAGCGGTGCCGACAGGCGTGCCGCAATCAGCTTGGCCACGGCCAATGCCCCCGGATCCCACGCGATGTGGCTTTGCAGCGCGTCCACGGGCAATCCCATATCCCCCAAAAACGCGGGAATGCGGCTGGACGCGTGTTCGCAGACCAGCATTACCGAAAGGGGACCATCTACTGTGTCCGTGTGAACGACTGTTCCGAAGTCCAAAATACCGCCTTGCGATTCCAATTAAGATGCGTGTGGAAAAATTTCCACAAGAGACCTTAACCTGTCAATATTTTTCCTGTATAAATTTCACCACTCTTGATCTTGCTGAAAAATTATTCACACTAAGATCGAAAAGATGCAGGAGGAACGCCGCGTGCGGGTGACGGACAGGCTGCTGGCCCACAAAGACAAGATGACCCCATCCGAGCGTCAACTGGTCAGTGTATTGCTGGACGACTACCCCATGGCCGGCCTTGGCAGCATCACCGAGCTGGCCAGCACCGCCTCAGTTTCGACCACGACCGTCGCACGAATGCTGCAGAAAACCGGCTTTGACGGCTATCCGCAGTTTCAGGCCGCCCTTCGGGGTGAGGTGAAAGAGATGATCTCGGGGCCGGTCGCCAAGCGTGACCTATGGCAGAACGACCTGCCCGAAGAACACATCCTGAACCGGTATTCCCAACAGACTCTCGCCAATCAGAAACGCACGATTGATGAGGTCGACCCCGGTGAATTCGACAGCTTTTGCAATCTGTTATGTGACCCCAACAGGCGCATTTTCATTACCGGCGGCCGCATCACTGGTACGCTGGCACAATACCTGTACCTGCACCTGCAAATGATCCGCCCGGATGTCCGACTGCTGCCCGTTGCAGCATCGTGGACGCATGACTTGCTGGACATACGCAAAGATGATGTGCTGGTGACGCTGGATGTTCGCCGATATGAAAACGCGTCACTGCTGATCGGCCAGCTGTGCCATGAACGCGAGGCTGAAATTGTTCTGTTCACCGATCAGTGGCGCTCACCCATTCATCGGCTGGCCAAACACACCTTTGCTGCACGCATTGCCGTGCCGTCCGCGTGGGACTCCATGGCGGCCATTCTGGTTTTGATGGAATGCGTCATCGCCGAAGTACAAGAACGGCTGTGGGATTCGGTTAAAGAGCGCACGGATGAGTTGGAGCAAGCTTTTGACCGCACCAAACTGTTCCGGAAATTCGGTCAAAGCTCGGGCTCATAACGGCTTTTTACCACCCAAACGGAACAACTGAGCGTGAGGAGTGTTGCCAGCCGCATGGCAGGCCGTCACTTTGAGGGCATGAGTTTCGTGACCCAAAACCAACTGCCGCTTTTGATCCTGTTCTTTCTGATTGGATCGATTGGCACCGCCTTTCTTTTCCGTAAACCCGCCGGGCATCGCGCCTGGAAACTCGCGGACCTAGTCTGGGTCGTGCTGGGTGGCGTTGGCGCGCTGGTCGCGGTTTTGGCCGGGCTTTACACTTCGGATAGCTCGCGACTGGATCGCCAAATAGACGTGGCTTACGCCGCCGGGCTGGCCTTTGACCGTGATGCCGCGCGGTTCCGCCTGCGGTTCTGCGACCCGGCTTTTGATCCGGATACTGCAGTGCTGTGCGAAAAGGTCGAATTCCTGTCGGCCTCAACCGCCAGCAATGCCGACCTGCCATTGTTCATCGCAGTCACAAATGAGGTCGCGCCACTGCAGGGGCTGCATTTTTTGTTTGGCAGTCAGGCAAAAGACGAACAGGACGAAATGCGCGCAATGGCCGACAAGGCTGATGCGTTCAACATCGATCAGTTCCTAGTCTTTACCACGTTGGACGACATAACACAGGCCGCGATCGACAACATGCGCCGCAAAGTCCCCGCGATTGCCGGAGATTATCTGATCCTGGCGCAAAGCTATGATGATCTGGTGGAACAGGTCGGCAAGTTGAAGGACGAATGGGAATACCTGCAAGACAATGCGCATATACTTGTACTGCAGATCATCGCGTTATGTCTGGTCAGTTTCGCGGCGCCGTTCCGTCTGGGCAAATCTGTGGTCGAGCTGCGCGCGTCGCTCAGCGCCGATAGTCCTGCGCCAGCTTCGCAGGATCTGCCCCCAGAAAATACCGCGTCAGTGTCCACAGGTTCCGCCCTCCCCGACGCAACCAGCCCGCATGCTCATAGCGATCCGCGCTCGTAACTGCCCGGCTGGGCAGCAAAGTGATGCCGCGCAAACTGCGGACCAAAGCGACGTCCTCCATCAAGGGTTGATCAGGAAAGCCCCCCGCCTTTCGATACATCTCACTCGGGACCAACAGGCCCTGATCGCCATATGGCAGGCCAAAAAGACGACTGCGCAGATTGGCCCAACCCGCCACCCATGCCGGCGCAAAGCCTGATGCCCGAAATGCCAGACGAAACGCCGCCGGGGTTCCAGTGCCAAGGTGGTCGCCTACAACCTTGCTCCACCCCGCTTGCAAAACCGTGTCGGCATGCAAAACAAGCAGCCAGTCCCCTTTGGCTGCGGTGCATCCTCTGGCCAATTGCCCCCCGCGCGAAGGTGGCCCGGTCACGATCTCAGCCCCGGCCTCATCTGCAATCTTTAAAGTCTGATCGGCCGACCCTCCGTCCGAGACGATCAATTCGCGGATCAGCCCCGCATGCAGGCCCTCCATCAAGGCCGCAAGGGTCGCGGGAAGGTTGCCGTCCGAATTCAGGGTCGGGACAACGATGCTAATCGGCGCAGGCACGGCGGAAACCCTCTGGTCATGGCAGCGGAAACCCTTATATCACGAGGTCCGAGGAAAAGACGAGGACAACCCAGATGCCCAACCGCCGTATATTGCGCCTGAGCGGCTCGGACACCGACAGCTTTCTTCAAGGGTTGATCACCAACGACACCGCAGGGTTGGACAATGGGCTGGTCTACGCCGCCCTGCTGACCCCACAAGGCAAATACCTGGCGGACTTCTTTCTGAAGCGCGAGGGTGACGCGGTTTTGCTGGATGTTGCCGAAGGCCTTGCCGATGGATTTGCCAAACGGTTGGGCATGTACAAGCTACGCGCAGATGTCAGCATCGAAGACAGCGACCTGAGCCTGCAGCGCGGTACTGGCCCTGCGCCCGAAGGTGCCCTGCCCGACCCAAGGCACCCGGATATGGGCTGGCGGACCTATACATCGGGTTCGGAAAGCGACGACGGTACAGATTGGGATTCAATCCGCGTGCGACACTGCATTCCGGAAACTGGAATCGAACTGACACCCGAAAGCTATATCCTTGAGGCCGGGTTCGAGGCGCTAAACGGCGTGGACTTCAAGAAAGGCTGTTATGTCGGGCAAGAAGTCACCGCGCGGATGAAACACAAGACTGAACTGCGCAAGGGTCTGCGCAGCGTTAGCGTCACTGGGTCTGCAGCGGTTGGAACTGCAATTACTTCTGGCGGAAAACCGGCCGGTACATTGTTCACCCAATCCAATGGTCGCGGGATCGCCTATTTGCGATTGGACCGCGTGGGTAACGACATGCAGGCCGGTGACGCCACCATACAGTTGGACACTTAACGTGTTGCCGAACCGGCACGGCTGAGCAACCGACTGAATTGGTGTGGTTTGAACATAGCCAACCGCGCTGTCACACTGGTTTGAAATCAGCAATCCGGATGCACGTATGTTCCAGCTATACAGGGCAATCTGGCGCGCCAGCGCCGGACGGCAGATCATCCTCATCGTTCTGTCCATTGCGATTGCGGGTCTGGCTGCAGTTCCGCTGGAGTTTCAGCGCGACATCATCAACCACCTGACCTCGGCCGATGTAAGCACGGACAGGCTGATCTACCTGGGTGTCGGAATGATGTCGGTCATCTTACTCAGCCTCGCCCTAAAGTGGCTTTTGAGCTATCGCGCAGGAACGTTGGGCGAAGATCTGATCCGCATGATCCGCCAAAGGCTGCTGCTGCGTGCCTCAGATATCAATGTCTCGGGCGAAACGATGCGCAAGGGCACGATGACCACGGCGATTTCAGCCGAGGCAGAAGAGCTGGGGAAATTCGCGGGCGGCGCTTTCTCGGACCCGGTCGTTCAGATCGGCACGTTGATCAGTGTGATCGGCTATATCTCGTCAACGCAACCTGGGCTGGGCATGATCGCCTTTTCGATGATCGTGCCGCAGATCATCATCGTGCTGGTATCCCAACGCAAGGTGAACGTGTTTGTCGCCGAACGTGTCCGGATTTTACGCGGAGCCAACGATAAGCTGAATGTCGAGCGGATCAACGAAATCGCGCGCGAGGTTGAGGCGCAGTTCGACGAGATCTACGAAACACGGCGCAAGATGTTCATCTGGAAACTTTCGGCCAAGTTTCTACTGAGCGTCATAAACGGAGCCGGAACAGTCGGTGTCCTGATGTTGGGCGGCTATTTGGTTCTGAACGGGAAAACGGATGTCGGCACTGTGGTCGCCGCCACAAGCGGCCTCAGCCGCATTCAGGGCCCCACGGCATTCCTGATCGCCTTTTACCGGCAGGTCAGCGCCAATCGCATCAAGTATGAACTGATGCTTGAACTGTTTGGCCCCAATCCCGAACGGTATCGCCAAATCAGACGGGGCAGCTGACAAATAAACCGCGCGGCACGGGTCCACGCGGTTTTTCTTTACTCTGGCAAACGCGTGGTTAGGCGCGTTCGGAATAATCCATGGTTTCGGTGTTCACCACGATCATCTCATCCTGACCGACAAATGGCGGCACCATGACTTTGACACCGTTGTCCAGAATGGCCGGCTTGAACGAATTCGCGGCGGTCTGACCTTTGACCACAGGCTCGGTCTCAACGATCTTGCAGGTCACTTTCTGAGGCACCGTGGCGTTCAGAGCCTCGCTTTCATAAAATTCGACGACAATTGTCATGCCGTCCTGCAGAAACGGGCGGCGTTCGCCCAGCAGTTCTGCAGGCAGTTCGATCTGCTCATACGTCTCGGAATCCATGAACACCAGCATGCCGTCAGATTCGTACAGAAACTGCTGATCTTTCTGCTCAAGACGCACGCGTTCGACTTTGTCGGCCGAGCGGAATCGCTCGTTCAGCTTCGAGCCATTGCGCAGATTGCGCAGTTCGACCTGCGCAAAAGCGCCGCCTTTACCTGGCTTTACGTGGTCAACTTTGACTGCGGCCCATAGCCCGCCGTTATGCTCAAGCACATTTCCGGGGCGAATTTCGTTCCCATTTATCTTGGGCATGACTTAAATCCTTCACAAACGGTTGATGCGTCAGTTCCCGCTCCTATATCTGGCGGGAACACACCTGACAAGATGACGAGACTTAGTGCTGCACCTGCAGCAAGCTATGCAAATGACGCAACGCAACTATGCATTTTAAGTGTATCCGAATCGCACTTAATCGGTCATAAGAACCGTCACGCCGAAAATGCAAGAGCAAGAACAACAAGGAAGACGAGATGAGAGATTTCGTTGACGGCACTGCCTTTAACAACGAGCAAGGCAATCGTGCACGCAAACTTTTCGCGGCTGTCGTACTGGCTGCGCTGGATGACGCTATTGCCGATGACAAAAAATATGGTAATGGCCCGGAACAAATCGCCCGCTGGGCGCGCTCTCGTGATGGTCGCGAGGTCCTGTCCTGCGCGGGTATCGACCCGAATGAGCGCGTTGTTGGCGGGCTGATGGAGTTCGTTGGACGTGGTGTGCGCACCTCGGTTGCGCTGTCGCGTGAAGAAAGCGAACGTCGCAACGCGGCCCAACAAGCAGAAGCCGCCTGATCCAAGGTGACTTTCGCATGAAAAAGCGCGCTCCCTAGCTGGGAGCGCGCTTTTCTTATGCCACCAGTCAAAAGAACAACAACCACTGCCGCGCGACCCATAGTTCGGCCATCAGCAGAACGGCAAAGAACGCTTTCGTCCAGATGGACATGCCGCGACGCCACAAAATGGCGTAACACGCGACACAAAGCACGGCCGAAATTGGTGCCACCCACAAAGCGTGATGCGTGCTGTCCCAATAGCTGATGGGGCTGTGAAACACCCAATCGCTGAATGGCCAGAACTGCGGCCGCCCATCCCCGGCATGCAGCAGAAAATCCATCGAAAGATGCAGCAACCCGGCGGACGCCCCAACGGTCCAGACCTTCCAGCGCATCCATACCCCGATAAGCAAGGCACCCCCCCAAAGGACAAAGGAATTGTCGATCGCAAACACGGTCTGCCAGCCGTCGGAAAAATAAAGCTGGTCGAAGACCACGCTTAGGGGAATCCCAAGCACGTAAAGGGACGTGCCCGCCATCACGTAAAGCGACAGGTCCGGCAATAGCGAACCCAACAGAGCGGCCCACAGGATACGTCCGTGGGCTGGGCGGGCAAAGGCTGCAACTCCGATCAAAAGATGCGCTGGCGTGTTCAACTTTGGCTTTTCCTTTGCCCGCAAATCAGGTCATCTGCGCGTCAACATAGGAGACAGTCCATGGTTCGGTCCATCATGATTCAGGGCACCGGCAGCAATGTCGGGAAATCGGTTCTAGTGGCCGGTCTGGCGCGGGCTTTCACCCGGCGCGGGCTGCGCGTTGCACCGTTCAAACCGCAGAACATGTCGAACAATGCCGCCGTCACCGAAAATGGCGGAGAGATCGGCCGTGCACAGGCCCTGCAAGCGCTGGCGGCGCGGCGTGCGACGCATACGGACATGAACCCGATTCTGCTGAAACCGGAAACCGACACTGGCGCTCAGATCATCGTTCAGGGCCAACGCGCCGGCACGATGAAAGCGGGCGATTACCGCAAGGATAAATCCAAACTGCTGGGCGCAGCGCTTGAAAGCTTTGACCGCTTGTGCAGCGACGCGGATCTTGTCCTGATCGAAGGCGCGGGTAGCCCGGCCGAAACCAACCTGCGCAAGGGTGACATCGCCAATATGGGATTTGCGCGCGCTGCAGCCGTACCCGTTATTCTGGTAGGTGACATTCACCGCGGGGGTGTCATTGCCCAGATCGTAGGCACCCAGGCGGTATTGGATGCAGGCGATCTGGAGATGATCCGGGGTTTTGCCGTCAATCGGTTCAAAGGCGACGTATCCCTTTTCGATGAAGGTCGCGATGAAATCGCTGCACGTACCGGATGGCCCTGTCTGGGCGTCGTTCCCTGGTTCCATGATGCGTGGAAACTGCCAGCCGAGGATATGATGGATATCCGGTCCCACTCTGGCGGGGCCTGCAAGGTGGTTGTTCCGCAGTTAGAACGCATGGCAAATTTTGACGACCTCGACCCTTTGTCTAGCGAACCCGGTGTCTCGGTCGAGATCGTGCCAGCAGGACGCCCCCTGCCCGGTGATGCCGATTTGGTACTGCTGCCAGGCAGCAAATCCACCATTGGCGATCTGGCTTATTTCCGGGCTCAGGGCTGGGATATCGACCTATATGCCCATGTCCGCCGGGGCGGTCATGTTCTGGGCCTGTGCGGCGGCTATCAAATGCTGGGCAAGACAATCGCTGATCCGGATGGCGTCGACGGACAACCGGGGACTGTTGAAGCGTTGGGCCTGCTGGATGTTGAGACCGTGATGGCAGGGAAGAAACAGGTAACGCTCACATCGGCCCGCGCCCTTGGCGGAGGAGAACCGGTGTCGGGCTACGAAATCCACATGGGCCGTACCGAAGGCCCTGATTGCGCTCGCGCTTGGCTCGAGGTCGAGGGGCGGCCAGAAGGTGCTGCAAACGCCTCTGGTCGTATCCGCGGCAGTTACCTGCACGGTATCTTCAGCTCGGACGCATTCCGCGCGACTTACCTGTCGCGATTGGGCGTGACCTCGGACCTGGCCTATGAAGACGGGGTCGATGATACGTTGAACGCGCTGGCCGACCACCTTGAACAGAATATGGATCTCGACCGCCTGCTGGCGCTTGCAGAAACGCCCAAAAGCGTCTGAGTGTTACTCGAGGTCCTGCTCGGCCAGGGCCTTGTAGATTTCGCGCCGGACCATCTTACGGACGTTGCGGGTGATACGTTCGCCCAAAACACCCTGCAATTCTTCACGGACAACCTCAGCGATCATTTTGCGCAATGCGTCTTCGCTAATACCAGCTATCGCTGAATCTTCCGCTGCTGCTTCGACTGGGTGAACAGGTGGTGCGGTGATCACCTCGGGGTCGCGAACGAAAGTTGCCTTGGTCGTCGCGACAGCTTCTTTGGCCTTTGCCTGAGTGGGTTCGGCTTTCTTTCCCTCGGTATCCGTAAATTCTTTGCGCGCGCTGAATTCAAGGGCCTTCGCCGGAGTACCGGAGTACTCGTCTTCGCTGTCGCCATCCGGCTCCCACTGGTCCTCAGTGCGTGCAATCGCCGCTTCTAGGGCTTCGATCTTTGCGCTCAGACTGTTAGTCGGGTTTTTGGGCGGCTCTGGCGCGGCCTGTTCTTTGTTGGCGGGGTCTTCACGATTAACGATGTCGCACGCGCGCAGAAGCATCGGCTTGACCGACGCGTCAGCCGTGTAGCCTGCTTTGACCTCTGTTTCATTCTCCGGGCCGTCCTGAATGCTGGACGTTCCGCCGACTCGCAATGCATCGGTAAGTACCAATCGCCCGGGCTTGCGGGCGATTGAAGGCGCCGACTCCGAGGTTTGCTCACCTCTTTCACCGACTAGCCGTTTGATCGAGGACAGCACGTCCTCTACTCTGCCGTTCACGACTTTTTCCGTCATTGTTCTCTACCGCTCTATCCTCAGGATTGAGTGTAGCCAAACAAACCGGTCGTCACAACAGATAGTATTGGCCCTTAGTCGCGACGCAACGCTTTGAGAACGCGATCCAGGTCCTTGCTTTGTCTGCTGACCTGAGCCGGCGCTTTCTTGACCAGGTTATAGTACAGCGTCGGATCATAGATCTGCACGGCCAGTCCCAAACGTTCGGCGGTCAACAGGCCCTGTGCCTGCACTAACTGGTATGCGGCCCGCGATCGCTCGATCCGCGATGCAACCTCGGCCAGTTGCGCGTCCAGCAAATCCTGCTGTGCGTTCAGTACATCCAGCGTGGTCCGGGCACCCAAAGTAGCTTCTTCGCGGATACCATCAAATGCCACCTGCGATGCCCGCACCCGTTCGGTCGACGCCCGCAAACTTGCTGACGCGGCTTGGAAACGGGCGTAGGCATCTGTCACACCCTGAGTGATATCTTTCTGCACATTCAACAGGTTGGCGCGCGATGCATCCCGTGTAGCCATGGCGCGGCGCACGCTTGCGGCCAAACGGCCACCAGCGTAAATCGGCTGACTGAAGTTCAGCGAAACACTGCCGTCTTCGATATTGTCATCGTTGTCATAGGTCTCAGTGATACCGGCGTCGGCGTTCAGGCTGACATTCGGACCCAGGTTGGCGCGCTGTTGCGCAACGATCAGGTCGAAGGCACGCACCTGATGCTGTGCCGAAAGAATGGCGGGGTGGTTTCGCTGCGCCAGGCTGACGGCCTGCGGTTCCGAGCTTGGCAGATTTGGCAGGCTCGGTTGACCAGCTGTGCGTCCGGGCGATTTGCCAACGGCATTCACGTATTCCGCCCGCGCCGTGTCGAGGTTACCGCGTGCAACGGCCAGATCAGCTTGCGAGCTTGCAAGCTGGGCTTGTGACAGCGCAACGTCCGTACGCGTGACTTCGCCAACATCAAACCGGTCCTGCGATGCGCGCAGTTCCTCTGCCGATACATCGACGTTGTTCAGGCGGATCTGTACGGTTTCTTCCTGCAGCAGCACTTCGAGATACGCATTGGCACCGCGGAACAAAACCTGCTGTTCGATATCAACAAGGGTCTGCCTGGTCGACAGCACCGTTTCTTGCGCCGATTGCTTGCCCAGAACAGCGGCCCCACCATCGTAGAGCAGTTGGCTGAGGGTCAGCCCCGTAAAGAAGTTGTTCGGGTCGGTTCTTGTCACCACATCGCTGACGTTGCGACGGTTATAGTTGCTGCTAATCGCGACCGTCCAGTTGATGATCGGTCGAAGCGCTGACAATGCAATTGCCACGTCTTCGTCCGCCGCACGCAACAATGCGCGGTTCTGTTCCAGCAACCCGCTGGTATTGTACGCGCCAATGAATGCGTCAGTAATATTGTCGGCCCAAACGGCCCGTCCCGGTACAAAGCTAAGTGCGACCCCCGCAGTCAGCGCCAGCGCCTTGACCAGCTTTCCTCCCGCCATAGAACTCATAACGAAATCCTCTCAAATCAAAATTACGCTGCTCTGCCGACAGTTTGCGCGTTTGTGTTCAACTAATCAAGGCGGCAGAACAATCCGCCATAAAACTATAGCGAAAATACACGGTTCGTGGAAAATGCCTGCAAAATCGGTGCATTGGCATTAAACGCGTCCCGCCAGGTCACCCGATCCCCAGATTTATGGCCGATACGGACGATCCCCAGTGCACCTTGGACAAAAAGGCACGCAATTCGCCCATGGTCCTTAAGTTGCGCGATCAACGCATCCGGAACCTGTTCCACACCACCCTGGACCATAATCACGTCATAGGGCCCATGTTCGGGGGCACCTTGTTCAAGAGGGCCGACATGGACAATCGCATTGTCTGCCTCCGCCTCCATCAGGATAGACTGAGATTCGGCCGCCAGATTTTCATCTTCCTCTACGGCAACAACCAGCTGTGCCATGCGCGCGGCAACAGCGGTCGAATACCCCAAGGCCGGAGCAATATCCAAAACCGACTCGTCGTTGGAGATGTTCAATATGTCCAGCATCTTAGCCAGGGTCCGCGGCTCCAACATGCAGCGCCCGTCACCCAGTTCGATCAATCCCTCGACATAAGCCGCCTCGCGCTGTGCATCCGGCACGAAATTCTCGCGCTTGACGGTCAGCATCGCGTCTATGATGGGAAACTTCGTGACATCAGAAGGACGTATCTGCGTATCGACCATCGTCCGGCGGCGGGCTGCGAAATCTGTCATTGGATCGCTCATCTTGCTCCCTTGGGTGATTGAGTTCTGCCACATCCTTGAAA
The DNA here is from genome assembly GCF_059612275.1 of Ruegeria sp. CDSA034. Classification (NCBI taxonomy): domain Bacteria; kingdom Pseudomonadati; phylum Pseudomonadota; class Alphaproteobacteria; order Rhodobacterales; family Roseobacteraceae; genus Ruegeria; species Ruegeria sp. CDSA034. The sequence continues at coordinate 66,891 of NZ_JBXWQH010000003.1, read as the reverse complement.
AACCAGCAACGGCCCAGACACGGAAACTTTCCAATATTCACAAGATACAACGTCGCAACCAAAGACTAAGTTGGCACCCGGCCCTGAAATTTGCGCTCCCCCCTCTGGACGCTCCTGTAGAAAGCTGCTAAAACGCCGGTCACACCACGGCAAGTATTTGATTTTACTTGAAAAGGCGAGTTGGCGGAGTGGTGACGCAGCGGATTGCAAATCCGTGTACACCGGTTCGATTCCGGTACTCGCCTCCATTTAATTTCAAGCATTTAGCTTTCTGCGCTGCTTTCGCAATTTCGGACGCCTAAAGGTCAGTATCAGATGCATGTTGCGATTGCGGGTCCAGCGATTCCATTTACACAACCGCACTACTTGATTGCCAAACCGAGAAGTGCTGAATCATCTGCGACGGCCGGGCTGAATTGCGCCTCGCTGCGTGATCGGATCGCATCGGATGCCGCTGACTGACTTCGGCAAGTCGCTTTTCTGACGTAGCGGGTTTTCAAACCCCAGTCGTGCTTGACAAGCCCCCTGCCCGTGCCGCATGTCGCATGCGTTGGTGTCCATCCTCGGATGGATGAAAAGGGAATGTGCCAGCGATGTCATCGCCAAGTACAGCCGCCCCCGCGACCGTGACCGGAGAGGGTGCCCAAAGCCACTGGCCCAATAGGCCGGGAAGGCGGGACATCCGACAGGGCAAACGCTCTGACATCCGCAAGCCGGGAGACCTGCCAGCACCCGAAGTTGAAACCGGGCGGGGTGTTCCGGTGTCGGGTCCATGTGCAGACGCGTGGCCCGCATGAAACCCCGTCCCCCGTATAAAGGATGAGGGGGATGAGAGACGTGACCGAGACCGCACCAGTCGAGTTGCTGGTCTGCACGACATGCCGCCGTGGGTTACCTATCGAAGATGACGCCCAGCGACCCGGCACTTTGCTGCATAAAGCACTTGAACAGGCTGGCTTGCCTGACGGCGTCGACTTGAAACCGGTAGAGTGTCTGTCGAACTGTGATCAGGGATGCTCGATCGTTTTGCGAGGCGGCCCGTCCCGATGGACCTTCGTTTATGAAAACCTCGACGAGACCGACCATGTCAAGACCATCGTTGAAGGCGTCACCAAGTATCTGGCCGCTGAAGACGGTCTGGTGAAATGGCGCGAACGCCCCGAACATTTCCGCAAAAACTGTGCGGCCCGCATTCCCCCGATTGGAGCCCTGAAATGAGCAACCTTGAAAAACTCCCCGTCACTGTGATCACCGGCTTTCTGGGCTCGGGCAAAACCACGCTTGTCAAACACCTGATGCAGAACCCGCAGGGCAAGCGCCTGGCCGTTATCGTCAACGAGTTTGGCGATGTGGGTGTGGATGGCGATATCCTGAAATCCTGCGCCATTCCGGATTGCCCGGCAGAAAACATCATGGAACTTGCCAATGGCTGCATCTGCTGCACCGTGGCCGATGATTTCATCCCAACCATCGAGGCACTGATGGCGCTGGAGCCGCGCCCCGATCACATCCTGATCGAAACATCCGGCCTCGCCCTGCCCAAACCGCTGCTAAAAGCCTTCGACTGGCCCGATATCCGCTCGAAAATCACCGTCGATGGCGTGATCGCTTTGGCCGATGCCGAGGCCGTCGCTGCAGGTCGTTTCGCCCCTAACGTCGAAGCCGTGGACGCCCAGCGCCTGGCCGATGACTCGATCGACCACGAAACGCCTCTGTCCGAGGTGTTTGAGGACCAGATCTCGTGCGCCGACATCATCCTGCTGACAAAACCCGATCTGGCCGGCCCCGAAGGTGTGGCCAAAGCCAAAGAGATCATCGCGGCCGAGACCCCGCGTCCCCTGCCCGTCGTCGAAGTCGCCGAAGGTGCCGTGGACGTGCGCGTCGTACTTGGGCTGGAAGCCGCGGCCGAGGATGACATGGACGCCCGTCCCAGCCACCATGACGGCCATGACGATCACGAACATGACGATTTCGAAAGCATCATCGTCGACCTGCCCGAACAGACCGACCCCACTGCACTGGTGGCCAATATCGAACGTCTGGCCAATGAGCTGAACATCCTGCGAGTCAAAGGCTATGCCGCCGTTCAGGGCAAACCCATGCGTCTGCTGGTGCAGGCCGTTGGTGCCCGCGTGCGTCATCAGTACGACCGCCCGTGGGAGCCCGGCGAAGAGCGCCGCTCGCGTCTGGTGGTCATTGCCGAGCATGACGACATCAAAGAGGCCGCCATCCGCGATATCCTCGTGGGTGTGACCGAGGCCGCCGAGTAAGCCATGCACGTCGTCTTCCGCGAAAGCCACGGGTTAGAAGAGACCGAAACCCCAACCGATCTGGGCCAGAGCCCGGCGGATCTGGTGGTGCTGTCCTTTTCGGACAGCGACCTTGGCGCTTTCGCGGCAGGATGGCATCGCGGTGGTGGTGCCGAAGGGCGGATGCCGACGATGCGGCTGGCCAATCTGACAGCGTTGAAACACCCGCTGTCGGTCGACACATATGTCGAGCAAACGCTCGAGGGCGCCAAGGGCATTCTGATCCGCCTGATCGGCGGTGTCCCTTACTGGTCCTACGGATTGCAGCAAGTTCTGGCGCTGGCACAGGCCAAGGGCATCGCGCTGGCCGTCCTACCCGCCGACGGGCGCGAGGACACGCGTCTGGATGACTACTCCACCTTGCCCGTCTCGACCCTGCGGCGGCTTGCGCATCTGTGCGACACCGGCGGTGAGGTTGCGGCGCAAGCGGCCTTGGCTCAAATGGCGCTTGCGGCGGGTCTCTATGCCGGACCGGTGATGGGGGCCAAGACCCTGCCCGAGTGCGGTGCATGGTGCCCGGATCGCGGCGTCATCCCGGCGGATAAAGCGTTCACCACCGACGCAAAGCGTATCTTGGTAACGTTCTACCGGGCTTACCTTACCTCGGCGGACACCGCCCCGGTCGCAACTTTGATCCGCAGCCTGCGCGCACGCGGGTTTGAGGCCGTCGGTCTGTTCGCTCCCTCGCTGAAAGCCCCGCTTGCCGCCGATTGGCTGCGCGAAAATGTCGTGGCGCTGAACCCGGCGGCGATCATTAATGCCACCTCTTTCTCGGGCAAAGGCGCATCCGGCACCTCTCCACTGGACGCCGCCAATGTGCCGGTGTTTCAGGTTGCTCTCGCAACGTCCCGCCGCAAAGCCTGGGCCGAGGCGGAACGCGGTCTTTCGCCCGCTGATCTAGCGATGCATGTCGTCCTGCCCGAAGTGGACGGTCGGATCTCGGCAGGCATCGCCTCTTTCAAGGAACCGGGCAAGCGTGACCCGCATCTGGAGTATTCCCGTTTTGCCCACCGGGCTGAACCGGAACGGATCGAGGCTATCATCGACAGGGTCACCGGCTGGTTGAACCTGAACGACAAGCCCAAAGGGGATCAGGTCCCCGCCTTGGTGCTGTCCACCTATCCCGGCAAAGATTGGCAGATGGCACATGCAGTAGGCCTCGACGCACTGGCATCAGCCGAGGCGATGCTGGCCGACCTGCAGGGCGAAGGGTATGACACCGCTCCTGCCCAACCGATTTCTGATACGTTGTTGGACGCGCGGATTACGTGGTCGCTTGGCGAATATCTTACTGCGCTGGCAGACTTGCCGGAACAACTGCGCGCAGACCTCGAAACCGTCTGGGGCAAGCCCGAGGATGATCCGGCCTTTGCAGATGGCGCGTTCCACTTCACCGCCCTGCGCCGCGGTAAGGCGCTGGTCGCGTTGCAACCTGAACGCGGCACGCCCGAGTTGCGTGATGACGATTATCATGACCTGTCGCGTACCCCGCGCCACAGCTACGTGGCCTTCTACCTTTGGCTGCGCAAAGGTCTTGGTGCGGATGCACTGATCCATATCGGTGCGCACGGTACGCTGGAATGGCTGCCAGGCAAATCTGTGGCGCTGTCCAACGAATGCTGGCCCGAGGTACTGATCGGCGATCTACCTGTCATCTACCCCTTCATCGTCAACGACCCTGGCGAGGCCGCGCAGGCCAAGCGCCGGATCGGGGCGGTCACGCTCGGCCATATCCCACCGCCAATGAAGGAAAGCGGTACCCCGAATCGGATGGTTCGGCTGGAATCGCTGCTGGATGAGTTCTCGAACGCAGATGGTCTGGACCCCAAGCGCCGCGACCGCCTGCAAGAAGATATTCGGGACGAAGCGCAAGCCATCGGGCTGGAGAACGACCTCGGTCTCGATCAGGCCACCTGCATCGCCGAGGCGATCACCCGGATCGATCGTTTTGTCTGTGACATCAAGGAAAGCCAGTTCGGAGACGGGCTGCATATCTTTGGACGTGTGCCCGAAGCCACCGCCAATTTTGACACGGCTCCTTCTGCCCATGCCGAACGCACGGCATTGATCGACGCGCTAGCAGGAAAACGGATCGAGGCTGGCCCGTCCGGGTCCCCCTATCGCGGACGGTCAGACGTCCTGCCCACTGGGCGCAATCTGTATACCACCGATCCGCGCTCAGTCCCCACCCGTGCGGCCTATACCCAAGGCGTGAAGCTGGCCGAAGAATTGGTGCGGCGACACCTGCAGGAAGAGGGCGATTATCCCAAGGGGTTGATCGTTGATCTCTGGGGTTCAGCCACGATGCGCACGGCGGGCGAAGAGTTTGCCATGGCGCTGCACTTGCTGGGCGTCAAACCCGTTTGGGACAAAGGGTCCGAGCGGGTGTCGGGCATCGAAGTGCTGCCCATCACTGACCTCAGCCGCCCACGTCTGGACGTGACCTTGCGCGTCTCAGGCTTGTTCCGCGATGTGTTCCCGACCCTTTCAGCGCTTTATGGTCAAGCTGTTCGCGCGTTGTCGGATCGCGATGAAGCCCCGGACTGGAACCCTTATGCCGGACAGGCCCCGGCGGCGCGCGTCTTTGGCCCGGCCCCGGGCAGCTATGGCGTGAACATGACCCAGCTGTCCGAAATCTATACGGATGAGGCCCGCGCGCAGGCGGGTGAGGCATGGCTTGAGGCCAGCTCTTTCGCTTTGGAAGGCGAATACATCACACAGGATATGGACGGCATTACCCAACGGGTCACGAATGCCGACAGTTTCGTGCACCTGCAGGATCTGACCGAAACCGATCTGCTGTTGGCCAACGACTATGCCACCCATGAGGCCGGATTCGCCGCCGCCAAGAAAATCACCGGTGGTACGGCGCAGCTATACCATCTGGACAACACCAACCCGGATAACCCGCGCGCCCGAACGCTGCCTGAAGAAATCAGCCGTGTCGTTCACGCCCGTGCCGCCAACCCGAACTGGATCGCAGGCATGCAAAGGCATGGCTTCCGGGGCGCTGCGGAAATAGCGGCGACGCTGGATCATATGGCCTCTTTCGCCCATCTGTCTGGCACGGTCGCGCCGCATCTGTTCGACCTCTATCACGACGCGACTTTGGGCGACGCCGAGGTCGACGCATTTTTGCAAGAGGCCAACCCGCGCGCGTATCAGGCGATGCAGGACAGGTTCCGCGCGTTGTTGGACGCGGGCCTTTGGAACACCCGCCGCAACTCAATCCGGGCCGATCTGGAGGGGCTGGGATGAGCGCCCCGGTCGTTCAGGGTTGGTGCCCCGGTGCGCATCGGCCGATGATGTCGGGCGATGGTCTGGTGGTTCGGGTGCGCCCGCGTCTGGCCCGTTTGAGCGCGGAACAAACACGTGGTCTTTGTGAGTTGGCCGAGCAATTTGGCAATGGCACGATCGACCTGACCAACCGCGCCAATTTACAGCTGCGCGGGGTAAAAGAAGACGATCATCAAGCATTGCTGGCCGAGCTGGCCGCGCTGAACCTTTTGGATGCTGAGCCCGGTATTGAAATGCGCCGCAATATCCTGGTGTCGCCCCTATACCGATCAAGTGATCGAACCGCACATCTGACACAGGAGCTGATCGACCGGTTGGAGGAATTGCCGACTCTGCCCGCCAAATTCGGCTTTGCCATCGACACTGGCCCCAAGCGCCTGTTGGCGGCGGATTCGGCCGATATCCGGGTCGAGGCAGGCACTGATGGCCTCATCCTGCGCGCCGACGGGGCCAAGACTGGCTGCCGGGTCACAGAAACCAACGCAATTGACCGGCTTATCGCCTTGGCCGGATGGTTTTCCGAACGTTTCACGCCAGAAACCCGCCGCATGGCGCGGGTGGCCGCGACGCAGGATTTGCCAGCGGAGTGGCAAGGCAGCGCGCCCGGTGACATCGGCACACCGCCGCAGCCCGGCGTCTGCGATCTGGGTGTGTTGTATGGCGCGGTGTTCGGACAATTGCCGGCGCGACAGCTCTCTGACCTCATTGCAGACAGCGGGGCGTCTGCCTTGCGGGTCACCCCATGGCGGCTGATTCTGCTGGAAGGCGGGGCGGCGATACAAGCACCGGACTTTGTCATAGATGGCACCGACCCGCTGATGACAACCGATGCCTGCCCCGGCGCACCGTTCTGCCCGCAAGCTCAGGTGGAAACCCGCGAAGTTGCCCGCGTCTTGGCCGCCCAAATCCCAGGAAGTTTGCATGTATCCGGTTGTGCCAAAGGCTGTGCCCGTATGGGTCCGGCAAATGTCACACTGGTCGGCAACGACGGACGATTTGATCTTGTCAAAAACGGTCGCGCGGGGGATGAGCCGTCCCAACGCGGGCTGACACCCGAAACACTTATGACTATGGACCTCACCTGATGCCCTATGAATACGAAACCGACGGCGCAGCGATCTATAAGCAAAGCTTTGCCACAATCCGGTCCGAGGCCGATCTGGCGCGTTTTGACGCTGATGAAGAGCAGGTTGCGGTTCGCATGATCCACGCCGCCGGAATGGTCGGTCTGGAAAAATTCGTACATTTTTCGCCGTGCTTCGTGCCAGCCGCACGGACCGCGTTGGAGAATGGCGCACCAATCCTGTGCGATGCACGGATGGTCAGCGAAGGCGTGACCCGGTTCCGCCTTCCCGCCGACAATCCGGTGATCTGCACCCTGCATGACGAGCGCGTACGCCCGTTGGCAGCTGAGATGAGCAATACCCGCTCTGCCGCCGCGCTGGAGCTGTGGCGTCCACATCTGGAAGGCGCTGTGGTCGCGATCGGCAATGCGCCGACCGCGCTATTTCACCTGCTGAATATGCTGGAAGACCCCGACTGCCCGCGCCCGGCCGCCATCATCGGCTGCCCGGTGGGCTTTGTCGGTGCCGTCGAATCCAAGGACGCATTGTGGGAGGCCCAGCCTGTACCATCTTGCATCGTCAAAGGCCGTCTGGGCGGCAGCGCCATCACCGTCGCCGCAATCAACGCCATTGCGAGCCGCACCGAATGAGCGCCGGCAAGATATACGGCGTAGGCCTTGGTCCCGGTGATCCGGACCTGATGAGCGTGCGGGCCGACCGCCTGCTCCGCAATGCACGTCACGTCGCGTTCTTTCGCAAGCCTGGTCGCAGCGGTCAGGCACGCAAGATCGTCAATGGGATGATCCCGGACAGCGCAGTTGAGTTTCCCATGGAATACCCTGTCACTACGGAAATTCCGCTGGCTGATCCGCGCTATAACGAACTGCTCTCGGCCTTTTACAAAGACTGCGCCGCGCATCTCAAAGCCCTATCGGATCAGGGTGAGGATGTGGTGGTTCTGTGTGAGGGTGATCCGTTTTTCTATGGGTCTTTCATGCATCTTTACAGCCGCTTGCGCGATCAGGCTGATGTAGAGGTCGTGCCAGCCATTACCGGCATGTCCGGCGCATGGACAGCAACGGGTAACCCGATCACCTGGGGCGATGATGTGCTGACAGTACTGGTCGGCACCCTGCCCGAAGAAGATCTGGCAATTCGCATGGCGCAGACCGACGCGTTGGTTGTCATGAAAATCGGACGCAATATCGACAAGGTGAAGCGCGCGCTAAAAACAGCCGGTCTGTATGACCGCGCATGGATCGTCGAGTTTGCACAGATGCCGAACCAGGTGGTGACGAAACTGTCCGAGGCATGCGAAAAGGTGACGCCCTATTTCTCGATCATCATCGTGCATGGTCAGGGACGGCGGCCATGAGCGGTTGGGTTAAGATTGCGGGCCTGGGGCCAGGTAACGAAGATCTCGTAACCCCCGAGGTTTCAGCTGCGTTGACGGATGCCACGGACGTGGTCGGGTACATCCCCTATGTCGCGCGCGTGGCCGAGCGCCCTGGTTTGACGCTGCATGCCAGCGACAACCGGGTCGAGATCGACCGATCCCAACACGCATTGCAGATGGCGGCTGAGGGGAAACGGGTGGTCGTCGTATCTTCTGGCGACCCCGGTGTGTTCGCCATGGCGGCGGCCGTGTTCGAAGCCCTAGAGAACGGTCCCTCCGAGTGGCGTAACATTCCCATAGATGTCCTACCCGGCATAACAGCGATGCTGGCGGCATCCGCGCGGGCCGGGGCACCGCTGGGCCATGATTTCTGTGCCATCAACCTCAGCGACAATCTGAAACCCTGGTCGCTGGTTGAAAAACGTCTTCGCCTAGCAGCACAGGCGGATTTCGCGATGGCGTTTTATAACCCGCGCTCGAAATCCCGCCCGGAAGGCTTTGTAAAAACACTGGAAATCCTACGCGAAGAATGCGAGCCCGAGCGCCTGATCCTGTTCGCGCGTGCCGTATCCCGCGCGGATGAGGCGATCCGGATTTCAACACTGGCCGAGGCGACGCCTGACATGGCTGACATGCAAACCGTCGTCATTGTCGGGTCATCCCTGACGCGCGTCATCAACCGTGACAGCGCGCCGATCGTCTATACCCCGAGGTTCACCCCGGAATGAGCCAACCAGTCCAGAACCTGCGTCACGTTCGACAATTCGGTCCTTTGCGGAAGGGTCGGCCTGTCGATCATCAGCACCGGTACGCCCAGAGCGCGCGCGGCATCCAGCTTTGCGCGTGCACCGTTGCCGCCAGAGTTCTTGGACACAACCAGTTCAATTCCATGCTGCAGCATCAGCGCCCGGTCCCCTGCTTCAGTGAAAGGTCCGCGCGACACGATCGCCTCGCAATCGGGCAGCGGCAGTGCATCCGGTTCATCCACCAGCCTCAGCAAGAAGTGATGTTGGGGCTGAGCCGCGAAATCTTCAAGATGCAGGCGGCCAACGGCCAGAAAAACGCGCCGTTTTGGACCGCTCAAGGCGGTAACCGCCGCGCCTATATCAGAAACGTGCTGCCAACGATCTTCGTCCTGCGCGCGCCATGCCGGGCGCGTCAAAGCGACCAGGGGCACCCCGGCCTCGCGACACGCAGAAATGGCGTTTGTGCTCATTTGCGCGGCAAAGGGATGGGTGGCATCGGCTACATGAGTGATCGCGTGGTCCGTCAGGTAACGGGCCAGGCCTTCGACGCCGCCGAACCCTCCAACACGCACTGGCAGGGGCTGCGGCCTTGGATTGTCTACCCGACCGGCATAGGAATAGGTTGCCGGGATGCCCTGATCGGCCAAGGTTTTGGCCAGTGCATTGGCCTCGGTCGTGCCACCAAGGATCAGGAGGTTGGTCATGCATGAAGCTCCGTGGCTAAGCGTTTTGGGCTTGGGCGAAGATGGACTGGATGGCCTGTCACCCGCAAGTCGTCAAGTACTGGAGCGTGCCGAAATCATCATGGGCCCGCCGCGCCATTTGTCACTGATCCCCGACACAGGCGCACAGCGCGTAGATTGGCCCGTGCCTTTTTCCGACGGCCTGCCGATCCTGACCGGGTTTCGCGGACGCCCAACAGTTGTTCTGGCTTCAGGCGATCCCTTTTGGTTCGGCGCGGGCTCGGTAATCGCGCGCAATTTCGACGCCGGAGAATGGACAGCCCATCCGGGTCAGTCCACGTTCTCGCTGGCTGCGGCACGTCTGGGCTGGCCGTTGGAAAGCACGCAGACATTTGGTCTGCACGCCGCCCCGCTGACCCGTCTGCGCCCGCATCTTTCGCCTGGATTGCGCGCCATCCTGCTGCTGCGCAACGGCGCTGCAGTGGCCGAGCTTGCGACATATCTGAACGAAACTGGCTTTGCCGATACGCAATTGCATGTCATGGAAGCCCTTGGCGGCCCCCGCGAACGGTCGCGCAGCGTGTCGCTGACCGAAGCCCTGCTGGGCGGGTTCGACCATCCAGTCTGCGTTGGGCTTGAAGTTGCGGGTGAAGGAAAGGCGCTGCCCAAGGCCTCGGGTAAGCCGGATGATATCTTCGAGAATGATGGCCAGATCACCAAACGCCCCGTGCGGGCGCTGACCCTGTCGGCGCTGGCCCCCAAGCGCGGCGAGCATCTGTGGGATATCGGCGGCGGCACCGGCTCGATCAGCATCGAGTGGCTGATGTGCGACCCGACCCTGACCGCAACCACGATCGAACCCCGCGAGGATCGCGCGGACCGCATTCGCCGAAATGCCGACACGTTAGGGCAAGACCGGCTGCAAGTCGTGCATGGCACAGCGCCGACCGCGCTGGACGGCCTTGGGTTTCCGGATGTGGTATTCATCGGCGGCGGCCTGAGTACCGAATTGCTGAATTGGTTGCACACCGCCCTGCCCGCCGGCACCAGGTTGGTCGCCAATGCTGTGACGCTGGAAAGCGAAGCCTTACTGGCGCAATGGCACGAAAAACTAGGCGGAGAACTTTTGCGCATCGAACTGGCGCAGGCTTCGGCACTGGGACCTCGGCGCTGCTGGAAATCTGCATATCCGGTGGTGCAGTGGAGCGTAATCCTATGATCATCGCAGGTTTGGGGTTTTCATCAACTGCGACCGTGGACAGCCTGCGCGCTGTATTTGAGCGGGCCAGCGTTGGGCAAAACGTCGACGCGCTGGCCACTGTTGCCGACAAGGAAGGTCACGCCGCGCTGTCGGAGTTTGCTGCAGAGACTGCCCTGCCCCTGCATTTCATCGCTGCTGCCGATCTGGCGGGACAGCGCACTCTCACCTGCTCGAACCGCAGTCGAGCCATCTATGGCACCGGCAGCGTAGCTGAAGCATCCGCCCTTGCCGCTGCCGGAACAGGCGCGCGGCTGACCTCACCCAGACAGATTTCGGACGACCGGCTTGCAACCTGCGCCGTCGCCATCGGAGGACAAACATGACCGTTCATTTCATCGGCGCCGGACCCGGCGCTGCCGACCTTCTAACCCTGCGGGGGCGTGATATCATCGCGTCGTGCCCGGTGTGCCTGTATGCAGGATCGCTGGTGCCCGAAGAGATTCTGGCCCACTGCCCCGAGGGCGCAAAGATCATCAACACCGCGCCAATGGATCTGGATCAGATCATGGCCGAGATTGAGGCAGCGCATAAGGCTGGCAATGACATTGCACGTCTGCATTCCGGCGACCTGTCGGTTTGGTCGGCAATGGGTGAACAGATGCGGCGATTGAAGGAGATGGGCATTCCGGTCAGCGTGACCCCCGGTGTACCATCGTTCGCCGCAGCGGCTGCATCGCTGGGAACGGAACTAACCTTGCCCGGATTGGCGCAATCTGTGGTCCTGACCCGGACGCCCGGCCGCGCATCTTCAATGCCCGAAGGCGAAACTCTTGAGAACTTTGCCCGTACCGGCGCAACTCTGGCCATTCACCTGTCGATCGGAAATCTGGACAACGTGATCGCGGACCTTACCCCGGCCTATGGAGCAGACTGCCCGGTGGCAGTGGTATATCGCGCCAGCTGGCCGGACGAACGGATCATTCGCGCCACGTTGGCGACCCTGAAAGACGCACTGGACGAGAGTATCTCTCGCACCGCTCTGATCATGGTTGGCCCGGCACTTGCAGGCGAAGGCTTTGACGAAAGCTGTCTCTATTCAAAAGGTTACGACCGCCGGTATCGCCCGCAAAGCGCGGACAGCCCGTGGTCAAGCTGGAGCCCCGAGAATGAATGACGGGATGACCAACCCTCCGGGATTACTGATTTCTGCGCCGTCTTCCGGGACAGGCAAAACCACCGTCATGCTGGGTCTTCTGCGTGCGCTTGCCGAGGATGGCCTGACGGTGCAACCGTTCAAGAGCGGACCGGACTATATCGATCCAGCCTTTCACCGTGCCGCAGCCGGACGCGCCTCGTTCAATCTGGACAGCTGGGCGATGGCCGATCCGCTGCTGAACGCGATTTCTGCCCAGGCCGAGGGCGCGGATATCGTCGTGGCCGAAGGTTCGATGGGCCTGTTCGACGGCGTTGCCAAACCCGGAGAGATTGGGCACGGATCAAGCGCCGAAACCGCACAGCGTATGGGCTGGCCCGTGGTTCTGGTGCTGGATGTGGGCGGTCAGGCCCAATCTGCGGCGGCCACTGCGCTGGGATTTCGGATGTACAATCCCGACCTGCCCTTTGCCGGTGTGATCCTGAACCGCTGCGCCAGCCCACGCCACGAACGCCTGACCCGGTTGGGTATGGAGCGAACAGGATTGCCGGTTCTGGGCGTGTTGCCCCGGCGTGGAGATCTGACCTTGCCCGAGCGGCATCTTGGTTTGATTCAGGCGGTCGAGCACCCGGATCTGGAAAGCGCGATTGCCGGATACGCCACATTCCTGCGCGAGCATGTGGATCTTGAGGCGATCAAAGCTGCGGCTTCCTCAGGCCCCAAGGGGCCATCGTCAGCCGCGCTGCCGCGGCCTCCGGCACAGCGGATCGCGCTTGCACGAGATGCGGCGTTTTCGTTCACCTACCCGCATTTGCTGGAAGGCTGGCGCGCGGCGGGGGCGGAAATCCTGCCGTTTTCACCGCTGGCCAATGAAGCCCCGGCTGCGGATGCCGATCTGGTCTGGTTGCCCGGTGGCTACCCTGAACTGCACGCGGGCACTTTGGCAGCTGCCGACGCATTCCTGAGCGGTCTGCGCAAACACGCGGAGACAAAGCCCGTTCATGGGGAATGCGGTGGGTATATGGCCTTGGGCGAAGCTCTGGTCGACAAGGAAGGGGGCCGGCATCAGATGGCAGGTCTGCTTGGGCTCGTGACCTCCTATGAGAAGCGAAAGTTCAATCTTGGGTATCGCAAGGCGCAATTGTTGGCCCCAATGGCAGGGTATGCCGCTGAAGCGACATTGCGTGGCCATGAGTTTCATTATTCTTCGATCGTGGAACAACCCGATGCGCCTTTGGCCCGGGTGTTCGATGCTGAAGGGGTTGAGGGTCCACAAACCGGATCATTTCGGGGCAACGTGACCGGAACATTTTTTCATCTGATCGCAGAGGCGCAGGCATGAGCGGTTTCGTTTCGTTCATTGGCTCCGGTCCCGGGGATCCGGAACTGCTGACGCTTAAGGCCGTGGACCGGATGCAAAAGGCAGACGCAGTGCTGTTCGATGACCTCAGCAGTGGCCCAATCCTGAGCCATGCGCATCAGGACGCAGACCTTGTTGGCGTCGGCAAACGCGCCGGTCGCCCGTCACCGAAACAAGACCACGTCAGCCGCCTGTTGGTAGACTATGCCAAAACCGGTGCCCGCGTTGTGCGACTGAAATCCGGCGATGGCGGTCTGTTTGGACGTCTGGAAGAAGAACTGGTGGCGCTGCGCGAGGCCAGGATCGAATATGAGATTATCCCTGGCATCCCATCAGCGGTTGCCGCAGCAGCGGCGGCTGGCATTCCCCTGACGCGGCGACTCACGGCGCGTCGCGTGCAATTCGTCACCGGCCACGATGTCAGTGGCAAGCTGCCGGACGATCTGAATTTGACCGCGCTTGCCGACCCAGATGCCACCACGGTTGTGTTCATGGGCAAGCGCACATTTCCTTTGCTGGTCAAGGCGCTGAATGAACATGGCTTGCCGCTGGAAACACCGGCGCTGATGGCCGAATCCGTTTCAACCCCGGATCAGGTACTACACCGATCCACGGTTGGTGAGTTGGCGGACAAGCTGGGTGCTGAGATCGGCACGGCCCCTGCCCTGATCCTTTACGGCCCTCTGGCAGAGACTGACGATGTTTGACCTGACCCTGATCGGTATTGGCACCGGCAATCCGGACCACCTGACGTTTCAAGGCGCTAGTGCCATTCGGGACGCAGACCTGATCCTGATCCCGCGCAAGGGCGAAAACAAGGCCGATCTGGCCGATTTGCGAGAAGAGATTATCGCGCAGGTAACCGACACCGCGCCACAGATCGCATATTTTGATATTCCCAAACGACGCGCCGATGATGGCTATCTGCGCGGCGTGGATGAATGGCACGATGCCATCGCTCTGCGATGGCAGGAGGCGATCGCGGCGCATCGTGATGCAAAGCGGGTTGCCCTTTTGATCTGGGGCGATCCCTCGCTTTATGACAGTTCGCTGCGCATCGCCTATCGGCTGCAACCCCAACCGGAGACGCGCGTAATCCCTGGTATCACTGCGCTTCAGGCGCTGACCGCGGCGCATGCGATACCGATTAACGATCTGGGCGCGCCGTATGTCGTGACCACCGGTCGGCGCATTCGGGATGAAGGCTGGCCGCTAAACGCTTCAAAAGTGGCTGTTATGCTGGACGGCGAGTGTTCGTTTCAAAGCCTTGAGATGGCCAACTACGAAATCTGGTGGGGCGCTTATGTGGGGATGAAGGAAGAAATCCTGATCCACGGTCGTTTGGCTGATATGGCGTCGCTGATAGTCGAAACGCGGGCAAAAGCGCGGGCGGATCATGGCTGGATCATGGACATCTATCTCCTGAAAAGGCACGTGGACTGATCCGAAGGCAACTTCTGCGACTGCTACCCACGGGATTGTGACTGCGCGAAATACGAGTTTCTGGCATCAATTTCGTACCCATACCCATGAGGACAGCACGATGAAGGCTATTTCGACCGTACTGTGTTTGCTGGCCCTTCCCGCGCTGGCGCAAGAACCGCTGCCGGGCTGGGCCGTTCACTTCACCGACAAAAGCCATGATGCTTTGGTCGCGGATACGAAGGCCGCTGTCAAAGAAAATGGTCTGATTGTTGTAACGCAGGCCGGGCCCACCAAGGCGGCGGCGGCCCGTGGCATCATTATTCCCGGAAACTTGGTAATCGGTGCCTTTAACAACGACTACGCGGTGCGGGTTCTGGAAACCTCGGTCGACGCAATGATCGAAGCGCCCATCCGGTTCTACGTGACCGAGAATGCGGATGGCACGGCGACTTTGTCCTACAAAACCCCAAGCCACGTCTTTGCCCCCTATGCCAAGCAAGGCGGTGAGCCACTGCAAGAAATTGCGGCGGAACTGGATGAAAAGTTTCAGGCAGTGGCGGAATCCGCAGTCAATTAGTCACACTGCCGTGAACCTGCTTGCGTCCGGACGCGTCCTCCGCAATCTGCAATGACGTATTATTTCGGAGCATAACTAATGCAGGACCTTTCGCCCCGCGCTGCGGACCTTTTGGCCCAAAGACTTTACGAGGCCGGATGCCGCCATGCCTTTGGTATGCCCGGTGGCGAGGTTCTGACGTTGGTGGATGCGCTGGAACAGGCGGGGATCACCTTTCACCTGACCAAGCACGAAAACGCCGCCGGATTCATGGCCGAAGCCGTGCATCACCGCGACGGCGCGCCTGCCATTCTGGTGGCGACGCTTGGCCCCGGTGCGATGAACGGGATCAACGTGGTCGCGAACGCTTTGCAGGACCGGGTGCCGATGATCGTGCTGACCGGTTGCGTCGATGCGGATGAAGCGCTGACCTATACCCATCAGGTTATGGATCACGCACAGGTCTATCGCTCGATCACCAAAGGAACCTTTAAACTGACGGCACAGGGCGCGGATATCGTGGCAGACAAGGCCGTATCGCTGGCCAACCAGCCGCGCCCCGGACCCGTGCATATCGATATTCCGATCTCGGTTGCGGATATGTGCGTATCCAGCGTCAAGAAGCGGCGACTGGTCAAGGCTGCCGCCGTCGCGCCCGAGGGCAATTGCCTTGAGAAAGCGCGCCGTTGGGTGGCTGACGCGGAACGTCCCATTGCGATTGTGGGGCTGGACGTGCTGTATGACGGATCGCGCAATGTTGTGCAGGCGTTTCTGGAACATTTCGGCATCCCCTTTGTAACCACCTACAAAGCCAAGGGAGTTGTGCCCGAAGATCACCCCCTTTGCCTTGGCGGGGCCGGATTGTCACCGCTGGCCGACAAACACCTTTTGCCGCTGGTTGAACAGGCCGATCTGGTCTTGTGCCTTGGCTACGACCCGATCGAGATGCGCCCCGGCTGGCGCGAGGTCTGGGACCCTGAAGAAAAGCGAGTCATCGACATCTCGGCTGTGGTCAATGACCACTATATGCATCAGGCCAGCCTGAATATGGTCGCCGAT
Organism: Ruegeria sp. CDSA034; assembly: GCF_059612275.1. Classification (NCBI taxonomy): domain Bacteria; kingdom Pseudomonadati; phylum Pseudomonadota; class Alphaproteobacteria; order Rhodobacterales; family Roseobacteraceae; genus Ruegeria; species Ruegeria sp. CDSA034. Next base: position 50,642 of record NZ_JBXWQH010000003.1, on the reverse strand, counting down.
ACGGGTGCCACGTTGGAGGCCATGGCAAAGGGCAACCCTGCCCGCGAAACGTGGCCGGACGGCGAACCCACACGGGTCAAAACCGCGCTGGCTGAGGCGTTCCCGACCGATGAGGAATGGGGCCCCGCCGCTGTCATCGCCGAAACCCGTGCAACCCTGCCTGCCGAAACACTGGCTACAGCCGACAGTGGCGCGCATCGTATCTTGCTGAGTCAGATGTGGGATTGTTCCGAGGAACGCGGACTGATCCAGTCCTCGGCGCTGTGTACCATGGGCTGCGCCGTGCCAATGGCGATTGGCCTGAAACTGGCCGAACCAAACCGCCCGGTTATCAGTTTTTCGGGCGACGCCGGGTTCCTGATGGTCGCCGGAGAGCTGTCGACTGCCGCCGAAATGGGCGGAAACCCGATCTTTCTTGTCTTTGTCGATGCCAGCCTTGCGCTGATCGAGCTGAAACAGCGCCAGCGCCAGATGGGCAACAGGGGCGTGGATTTCGACCATCACGACTTTGCAGCCATGGGCCGGGCGTTTGGCGGTAAAGGTCACACCGTTCGCAACCGCGAGGAACTGCGCAATGCCCTGAATGAGGCGATGAAAGCCAACTCATTCACCGTGATTGCCGCAGAAATTGACCGTGGGGGCTATGATGGCCGGATCTGAAGGACCGCTGAAGGGCGTCAAAATCCTGGACCTCAGTCGCATTTTGGCCGGACCGACCTGCACGCAGTTGCTGGGCGATCTGGGGGCCAGCGTGATCAAGATCGAAAACCCCGCGACCGGCGGGGATGACACCCGCCAATGGGGCCCTCCTTACGTCGAAGATGCGCAAGGCAACCGGTCCGATCTAAGCGCTTATTTCATGTCGGCCAACCGCAACAAGAAATCCGTGGCTATCGACATCACCACGACCGAGGGGCAATCTGAAATCAAACGGTTGGCCTCGCATGCGGACATTCTGATCGAGAACTTCAAACCCGGCGGATTGGCGAAATACGGTCTGGACTACGCCACGTTGTCGCAAGACTTTCCCAGCCTCGTCTATTGCTCGATATCGGGTTACGGCCAGACCGGGCCAAATGCGTCCAAGCCGGGTTATGACCTGATGGCACAGGGGTACGGCGGGATCATGTCGCTGACAGGCGAACCCGATGGCGCGCCGATGAAGGTGGGCGTGGGCATCGCCGATGTGATGTGCGGAATGTACGCAAGTGTCGGCATTCTGGCGGCCCTGCGCCACCGCGATCAGACCGGCGAAGGCCAGCAGATTGATCTGGCGCTGGTAGATGCGCAGATCGCGTGGCTGATCAACGAAGGTGCGAACTATCTGACCTCAGGCACCGTACCGCAACGGCGCGGTAACGGGCATCCGAACATCGTACCCTATGACGTTTATGACACCGCCGATGGCCACGTCATTCTGGCCGTCGGAAATGACAGTCAGTTCCGCCGGTTCTGCGAATTCATCGATCACCCCGATCTGGCGGATGATCCGCGTTTCGCCACCAACCCAGCTAGGCTGGAAAATCGTGACGCGTTAAACGCCGTGCTGCGTCCGGTGGTGAAGACCCATGCTTCAGAGACCATGATTGAGCAGCTCGAAGCCCGCAAGGTTCCGGTTGGTCCAGTACAGACTTTGGATCAGGTTTTTTCAACCGATCAGGTCGAAGCCCGCCAGATGCAGATCGCGATGCAGGCCGCACCGGGTGATGTTCAACTGATCGGGAATCCGCTGAAACTGTCGCGCACACCTGTAACATATCGGGCTGCTCCGCCCGTCTTTGGGGCCGATACGCAGGCCGTTTTGCGCGCTGAACACCCCTTTGGCGATTGAAACACTCTGCCCATTTCGGCGGCATGTTGCTGAAACATGCCATTGAATCGGCGGTTTTTTTCAATTTTTGCCCACACGGCATTTCACCAATTCGAGAGCAGGGCCGATACTGATACGACCCACCCAGAGTCTCTGCTACATCAGGTGATGTAGATATTCTCGATTGGATCGGAACATGAACATGAAGCAAGACGTTTTCGGACAGATGAACACCCTCAGCCACCCGGCAAGTGCCGAGGCCTGGGATGGTGTTCTGCTTGGGTTCATGGCCCATGCCGCCGTGACGCCGCAGCATCTTGGCAAAGTTCTGGAGCTTGAACCCGATTTTGCCCTGGGTCACGCAATCAAAGGCTTGTTCATGGTCCTGCTGGGCCGTCGCGAGATGATGCCGGTCGCCGTCGAAGCGATGGCAGCCGCCAACAGTGCCATGGAACGCCAGCCGGTCTCAGCGCGCGAGCGACTGTATGTCGAAGCGCTGGGTCTGTATCTGGCTGACCTGCCCACGCAAGCCATTCAAAAATTCGAAGAGATTCTGCGCGACCACCCACAAGACTCGCTGGCAATGAAACTCAGCCACGCGACGCGATTTGTACTTGGCGACGCGGAAGGCATGCGCCGGTCGATCGAGCGGGTTCTGCCGGCGTACGAACCCGATCATGCAGGTCGTGGGTATTTGCTGGGCTGTCATTCCTTTGCGTTGGAAGAAACCGGTGCCTACGAAAAGGCCGAAATCGCAGGTCGGCAGGCGCTGTGGATGGTGTCGGACGATGCCTGGGGTCTGCACGCCGTTGCACACGTGCATGAGATGACGGGCAACGCGCAGCTGGGCCTTGATTGGTTGGCAGGACGCGAAGAGGCTTGGACCCACTGCAACAACTTCCGCTATCACGTCTGGTGGCACAAGGCGCTGATGCATCTGGATCTGGGTCAGGTGGATCAGGTGATGGAGCTGTATGACAACTACATCCGTCAGGACAAAACCGACGACTACCGCGATATCTCGAACGCCACGTCCCTGCTGTCACGGCTTGAGCTTGAGGGCGTCAACGTGGGCAACCGCTGGGAAGAACTGGCGGATCTCAGTGCGGCGCGCACCGAAGACGGCTGTCTGATTTTTGCCGATCTTCACTACCTTCTTGCTCTGACTGGCGACAACCGGACAGAGGCGACAGGCAAAATGTTGCAGCGTATTCAAAAAGATGCGCAGCGCAATCAGGGGGACACCCCGATCCGCATGTCCGATCCGGGCATTGCGGCCGCCAAGGGGCTTGAAGCCTTTGGCGAAGGCCTTTACGGCGACGCCTTCGACTTTTTATCGAACGCCCGAGCAGGTATGCAACTGGCAGGTGGAAGCCACGCCCAACGTGATGTATTCGAGCGCATCACAATTGATTCCGGCCTGCGCGCCGGCCGTCTGGATGCTGTCGAGCGCATCCTGGATGACCGTCGCGCCAAAAGAGCCGGGGGCGAAGACAATTACGCTCTTGCGCGCCGCACATTGATCGATGCGGCACGCGACAACGGAGACGCACAAAGCGTCCCGGCTGAATAACAAAAACTAAGACCAAGAAGGACAGAATACGTATGGCGACAGTTTCGCCCGCTTCTGATTTTGCGCCAGTGGCTGCCTCTGCGGCGGCCCCTGCCCGCACGCGCGACCCGCGCCTGGATTTCTATCGCGGCATCGCGATGTTCATCATCCTGATCGCACATATCCCGAACGATCCATGGGCCAAGTGGATTCCCGCGCGGTTTGGATTCTCGGACGCGACCGAGATTTTTGTGTTCTGCTCGGGCATGGCGTCGGCGATTGCCTTTGGCGGAGCGTTCCTGCGCAAGGGGTGGTGGATTGGAACGGCCCGCGTGTCGTTCCGTATCTGGCAGGTCTACTGGGCGCATATTTGCCTGTTCTTCTTTGTCGCCATGTCAATGGCGGCGCTGGATCAATCAGGGCTGTTCGAAAAGACCTACGTTTCGTCTTTGAACCTGCAGCACTTCTTCAACGATCCTGCGCCTCAGATCGTGGGTTTGTTCACGCTGACCTATGTTCCGAACTATTTCGACATCCTGCCGATGTATCTGGTGGTTCTGGCAATGATGCCCATGTTTATGGGCCTCTACCGGTTCGGTTTCTGGGCCGTCGCTGGGACATCCGTCGCGATCTGGCTGGTCGCACAGACCGACATTCTGGACCTCCCAGCCGAACCGTGGTCTGAGCGGCAGTGGTTCTTCAACCCCTTTGGCTGGCAACTGCTGTTCTTTACTGGTTTCGCCTTCATGCGCGGCTGGATACCTGCCCCCCCGGTATCGAAAACCTTGATCTGGGCGGCAGCACTGTTCCTGATCTTCTCGATGCCCTTTGGTTCGTGGAAGGTATTCACATGGATCAACGCAGCGGCCCCCGATCTGGCTGACGAAATCCGCAAGGTCTGGCCCGTGACGAAAGAGTTCCGCGACAAAACCGATTTTGGCCTGTTCCGCTATCTGCATTTCCTGTCACTCGCCTATCTGGGCTGGGTTGTCGCCGGGGAACATGGGCATCGCCTGATTGCAACCGGTCAGGGTACCGCGGCCAAAGTCTGGCAATTCCTGCTGACCGTCATCGCCAAAGTTGGGCAACAATCATTGGCAGTGTTCGTATTTTCGATGGCTGCAGCACGACTTATCGGCGTCGGTCTGGACCTGAGTGGGCGGGATGTTGCCAGTGTTTTCGTCGCCAACATGATTGGCTTTGCGATGATCATCGGCGTGGCATACATGGCCGCTTGGTTTAAGTCACAACCTTGGAAGTCTAAGAAATGAATTTTACACGTCGCGCATTTCTGATCTCAACTTCGGCGCTTGCATTCGCGCCAGCAACTTTTGCCACGGGCGGTGAGGTCCCATTTGACCGCAATGTCGTCATTGAGATGGCCCGAGATCTGGCCAGCCGACCTTATGCGGAACGCGAGATGGTGCCGCAGGAATGGCAGGATCTGACGTACCAGCAATACCGCTCGATCCGGTTCCGGCTGGACCGCGCGCTTTGGTATGAAACGGAAACGCCTTTCAACGTCGATTTTTTCACACCAGGCCTGTACTTCCCGCGCACTGTTAAAGTTGAAACCGTTGAAAATGGAATGGCTACTCCGGTCGCGTTTGATCTGGAGATGTTCGACAAATCCGAGGACGTCCCGGAACTGCCAATCGACGACACGCTGGGCTTCTCCGGCCTGCGATTGCGCACCGAAATGCACCGTCCCGGCAAGACCGATGAGTTCTGCGTCTGGCAAGGAGCCAGCTATTTCCGCGCCATTGGCTTGCATGAGGTCTATGGCCTCTCCGCCCGTGGTCTGGCCCTGAAAACCGGCGACCCGGGTGGAGAGGAATTCCCCGAATTCATCCGATTTTGGCTGGAACGCCCAAAACCCGGCCAGCGCGACATGGTCGTCCATGCGCTGATGGACAGCCCCAGCGTGACCGGTGCGTATCGGTTCAATGTCACCGCCGGTGCGGACTGTGTGATGGATATCGAAGCCACGCTGTTCCCACGCGAAGAGCTGACGCATGTGGGTATCGCCCCCGGCACGTCGATGTTCCTGTTCGATCAGACCAACCACAGCCGGTTCGACGACTTCCGCCCTGCCGTACACGACAGCGATGGTCTGTTGGTGCGCAACGGTGCTGGAGAGGTTCTGTGGCGGCCATTGGCGAACCCAACCCGCCTGCAGATTTCGTCGTTCGTCGACACCAACCCGCGCGGCTTTGGCCTGTTGCAGCGCAAGCGTGAATTCTCGGATTACGCGGATCTTGAGGCGAATTACCACAAGCGCCCCAGCCTGTGGGTCGAACCCGGTGCGGATTGGGGCAAAGGTGCCGTCACGCTGGTTGAAATTCCGGCTGATCAGGAAATCTACGATAACATCGTTGCCTACTGGCGCCCTGCCGAACCCTATACGGCTGGCAGCCAGGTCGACCTGTCCTATCGCCTGATCTGGGGGGATGAGCCCCAGCGCACACCGATGGCGCGCGTGATCAACACCGCGATGGGCGACAACACGTTTGGTGAAGGGCGTCTGGCCGTCATCGATTTTGAAGAAAGCGAGCTGTTCAACGACCCAGAGGCGATGACCATTTTCGTAGACTCGCCGCATGCCGAAACATCCGAAGGTGTGCTGCAACGCAACCCCGACACAGGCGGTTTGCGGCTGGCGTTTTCGTTCGAGCCCGGCGACCGCGACCATGTCGAATTGCGCGCGCAGTTGCTGAAAGACAAACAGCCAGCCTCTGAGGTCTGGCTATACCGTTGGACCTCATGACCAGAGATCTTCATATCATGCCGCCCGAGACGCCTCTGGCCATGCCCGCGCAGGATTTCAGCGCAGGGTTTCGGGATGCACAGGTTCCTGATGCCAAACGTCCCTCGGCCGGGTTCTGGCGTGCGCTGGCGTTTTCGCCCGCAATGGCGGCGACGCTGGGACTGTTATGGGTGATGACGGACTGGTTCGACGCCGAAGGCATCAACCTGATCGAGGCCATCCTTCTGGCACTGATTTCATTCAACTTCTTCTGGATCTCCTTCACGGTCTGCACTGTGTTGCTGGGCATGGTCTCCCTGTCCCGGCAGGAGCGTCCCGTACGTCAGGGTCGCGCCCAGCCGTTGCGTGTCGCCCTTTTGATGCCGGTCTATAACGAGGTTCCCTGGAACGTGCTGGGCAATGCCCGGACCATGCTTGAAGATTTGCAGGCGCGCGGTGGGCAGCATCACTATGCCATGTTCATCCTCTCGGACACGCGCGACCCCGAGATCGCCGCACAGGAGCAAGCCAGTGTCGAGGCGCTGCGCACCACCCTCGCCCCCGGGCTGGAACTGTATTACCGCCGTCGCGAACAAAACACCGACCGCAAGGTTGGCAACATCGCCGACTGGGTCAGCCGCTGGGGTGCCGAGTGGGATGCGATGCTGGTTTTGGACGCAGACAGTCTGATGACCGGTCGCGCCATCGCCCGATTGACCGACGCGCTGGCGCGCGATCCGGGCGCAGGATTGATTCAGAGCTATCCTCAGCTGATCGGTGCGCAATCGGTCTTTGCGCGGATGCAGCAATTCGCCAATGGCGTCTATGGGATTGCTTTTGCCGAAGGGCTTGCACGCTGGTGCGGGCAGGAAGGCAACTATTGGGGTCATAACGCCATTATCCGCACCCAAGCATTCGCCAATTGCGCGGGTTTGCCGAAACTGCGGGCATTGAACGGTCAGGAAAAACTGATCATGAGCCATGACTTCGTCGAGGCCGGTCTGTTGCGTCGGGCCGGTTGGGGTGTGCGGTTCCTGCCCCGCATTCGCGGGTCCTATGAAGAAACGCCGCCGACACTAATTGATCACGCCCTGCGCGATCGGCGCTGGTGTCAGGGCAATTTGCAGCACCTGAAACTGTTGGGCTCAGCCGGGTTCCAGTCGGTGTCACGGTTCCACATGTTCCACGGCGCAGTCGGATATCTGATGTCGCCGCTTTGGTTTGCGCTGCTGGTGATGTGGGCGCTGATCGGTCAGGGTGAGGATGCCTCGGTCCTGCATTATTTCAGCCCAGACAATCCACTGTTCCCGCAATGGCCTGAGATGACGGAAACCCGCCATGTGCTGATCATTCTGGTCATGTATGCGATGCTGCTTGCGCCAAAGGTCTTGGGTGTTCTGGCCCTGCCACTCAGCGGAGTGCGCTATGCCGAATTCGGTGGCGGGCGCAAGTTCCTGACCTCATTCCTGGCCGAGGTTGTTCTGTCGATCCTCTACGCCCCCATTCTGATGGTGCAACAGATGATCGCCGTCATTCGCACCACCTTTGGTATCCAAAAGGGTTGGTCCCCACAGGCGCGGGATGGCGGCAGCTATGGTCTGCGCACGCTGATCCTTTGCCACACGGTCGAAACGATCAGCGGCGCGGCCCTTAGCGTGGGCATCCTGTCCGGTCTTGTATCAGTCTGGTTGGCCCCGATTGCGATCAGCCTTGCCTTTGCGATTCCTTTGTCCGCGCTCAGTGGCGTATCGGCCGGAGCAGCCCGCCGTATGGTTGGCATGAAAGAGGACTATAACGAGCCCGCAATCACACGCTCGGCCCGTCGCTACAGGGATGAGCTGAAGAAAGTGATCGAGGGTAAGGGCGTGATGACTCCGGCCGAGTGATCACCCACCCGGCAAACCTTCGTACCAATCGATAATCATATCAGCCCAGCCTTTGGGCACCATGTGACCACCGGGAAACAGCGCAAACTCCAGCGCGCTGCCGTCGTCACATCCGCTCCAATATCGGCGCATGAAAGAGCCGGTGGTCGAGAACCCGCTGGGCTTTGTATCAATACAGCCATTAGCGATGCGCCAAATTTCGAGCCCGGCAAAGATATCGCCCTGATGAAACCGGCCACCGCCCAGCAATCGCCCTTCCAAAGGCACCACGTTGTCCGTCCAGCCATGGGTGTGGAACATCCGAACCGGGCCATCGCACGCCTCAGGGTCCGGGCGCCAGAACCCGCCTGAGACAGGCGCATAGGCCGAGAACGTATTGGGCGCGGCGCAGGCGAGGTAGTAAACCATGAAAGCACCAGCCGAAAACCCACCTAGGACAACCCGGTCGGTATCAACGCCAAACCGATCCGCAGCATCCTGAACCGCCTCGGTCAAAAAGGCGGTTTCATCGCGACCTTCCCAACCCGGAAAGAAGTTCCAGCTTTGCCGCCCGTTGCGCTCCGACCCTTCTGGCGCCATCACCGCATACCCGCGCGCCAGCAGCGGTTCCACCATGCCACGGTTTTTCAAAGTACCGGTGGCGGTGCCACCATAGCCGTGCAGAAACACCACCAGTGGCGGATTCTCATCCTCGGGCAATTCGATATGGTATCCGCCTGAGGCGGTTTCGCACATACCCTCCAGATCGGCACAGGCGGCCAGCCCCGACTGCCCGACCAGCGCCAAACCCGTTGCCAGTGTTAATTCCCGGATCATACTGCACTCCTGTCGTAGTCGCGAACCGGCAATCCGGCGCGTACCCATCCCGGCCCAGCGGCCGACCCCAACATGCCTTCGGGCACATCAATAATATTCGTAAATCCTGCCTCGGTCAGCCGGTTGCTCAACCGCGCCGAACGCACGCCCCGCGCACAGATCAACGCAATTGCCGCGCCCTTGTCACCTTTGACGAGCTGCGTCAGAGCGGGAATGAAATCGTCACGGCGCATGTCCAAACATTTCGCGCCCTCTCCGATCCCGGTGGACTGCCACTCTTTCGGGGTGCGAATGTCCAGCAACAACACGTCCCCGGCCACGGCCTGCGTATGTGCATCCTGCACGCTAAGTTGCCGTCCCGAATAGTCAGGCGGAATAAGCCGGTATTCGCGTATCGCAAATCCCCCCGCCACTGCGGCACAGCCTCCAATCAAGATCCACCTGCGGGATCGGTTTAAGTTTCGGGCCACGTCGCACCCTCCTGACCTGACTCCGGGTTTCTATCACAGCGCAGATTTGGAATCCGCGCCGAATTTATCCTGGCAGTTCAAGTTCACGTCATTTTTGCAGGCAAAAGCCGCAGCCTCGCTGTGTTGGCGCGCGGCAAATGAGTTGTATTAGCTGGACAGTAAGAAAATTATCCTTACAAAATCAGTACTACTTGACCGCCCAGAACGGAGTATCGCACTTGTCCCTATTCCTCATTGCGGCCCTTCCTTTTCTCGGCGCTGTTTTTCCAGCTCTTCTGATCAGGGCAGGACGAAATGCAGCTGCTTCTGCTGCTGGGTTGACCACATTTCTGGCGCTGATGGGTCTGTTGATCCACATCCCGTCTGTGATGCGAGGCGACGTTGTAACTGCGCGGTTCGAGTGGATACCTGCCCTTGGGTTGAACGCGAATTTCATGCTGGATGGGTTGGGTTTCCTGTTTGCTCTGCTGATCCTTGGGATCGGGTTGCTGATCATCCTGTACGCACGGTTCTACCTGTCGCGCGAGGACCCGATGGGGCAGTTCTACACCTATCTTCTGCTGTTTCAGGGCGCGATGGTCGGGATTGTTCTGTCCGACAACATACTGCTTTTGCTTATCTTTTGGGAACTCACATCGCTTAGCTCCTTCCTGTTGATCGGATATTGGAAACACCTGCCCGAAGGACGTCAAGGTGCGCGGATGGCGCTTGCAGTGACCGGCTCTGGCGGGTTGGCGATGATCGCCGGGATGCTGATCCTGGGCAATATCGTCGGGTCTTATGACCTAAGCGTAATTTTGCAAAACAAAGAGCTGATCCAGGCGTCGCCATATTACCTGCCCGCGTTGATCCTGATCCTGCTGGGTTGCTTTACCAAGTCGGCGCAATTCCCATTCCATTTCTGGCTGCCCCACGCCATGGCGGCCCCGACACCGGTTTCGGCCTATCTGCACTCGGCCACCATGGTGAAGGCCGGGTTGTTCCTGATGGCACGCATGTGGCCCGTTTTGGCCGGCACCGACGCTTGGTTCTACATTGTTGCCACAACTGGACTTATCACCATGCTGATGGGCGCGGTGATCGCTCTGTTCAAGGATGACCTCAAGGCCCTTCTGGCGTTTTCGACCGTGTCGCATCTGGGGTTGGTCACCATGTTGCTAGGCTTTGGCACAAAGATCGCCGCCGTAGCCGCGATATTTCACATCATCAACCACGCCACGTTCAAGGCTGCGCTGTTCATGACCGCAGGGATCGTGGATCACGAAACCGGTACGCGGGATATCAAACGTCTGGGTGGTCTGCGTCATCTGATGCCGATCACCTTTACGATTGGCACAATCGCTGCGCTGTCGATGGCGGGCATACCGCCCCTGAACGGGTTCCTGTCCAAGGAAATGATGCTGGAAGAGACCGTTCACACCACATGGCTGCACTCTCATTATCTTGTGCCGGGTCTGGCATTGTTGGCGGCGCTGTTTTCAGCGGCCTATTCCTTCCGGTTTGTCAGCCACGTGTTCCTGGGCCCGGAGCGGCATGATTACCCGGCCCATCCGCATGATCCACCCGTCGGTCTATGGTTGGCGCCTGCCTTCCTTGTCGTGCTGGTGGTACTGATCGGGCTGAACTCTGCCGCCATCGTGGGCCCATTGGTCGCTGTTGTGTCCAGCGCGGTCATTGGCGGTGAGAAGCTGCCGTATTATTCGCTGAAATTGTGGCACGGCTTTACGCCTGCCCTCTATATGTCCGTGGTCGCGACACTGGGCGGTTTGTTCCTGCTAAGCTTGCATCGGCATGAAGAGAAAATCTGGAATGCTTTGCCGCGTCCCGAGGCCAAGGTGATCTTTGACACTGTGATTGGCGTGCTGACAAAACTCAGTCGGTTGATCACCGATACTTTGCATAACGGCGTCCTCAGCCGTTACGCGATCGTTATGATCGGTTTCACCCTCGCGCTGGGTTATTATGCCTATACAACCGGCACGATTGGACTCGAAACGCGGGAGGCGCTGCCCATTCAGATTATTCCGCTTATCGGATGGATCTGCCTTGTCGGTGCAACGCTGGCGATTATGTGGTTCCACCGCAATCGCCTGTTGTCGCTGGTGCTGATTGGTGTTGTCGGCCTGATCGTTTCGATGGCCTTCAACTATCTGTCCGCCCCGGATCTGGCGCTGACGCAGATCTCGGTCGAAGTGGTCACCATGATCCTGCTGCTGCTGTCGCTGAACTTCCTGCCCACGGATACGCCGTGGGACAGCAGCGCTGCGCGCCGCTGGCGCGACGCGGCTATTTCAGTCGTGGCGGGCATTGGTTCGGGCGCGCTGATCTATGCGCTGCTGCTGCGGGATTTTGCCTTTCCGACGATTTCAGAATTCCATCTGGCGAATTCGTACAAAGGTGGTGGCGGCACCAATGTGGTCAACGTCATCCTCGTGGACTTCAGGGGCTTTGATACCTTTGGCGAAATCATCGTTCTGGGCATTGCCGCGCTTATCATCTTTGCCCTGACCGAGGCCGTTCTGGGCACCAATGTCCGCAGCTATCTGCTGAACAGGAAACCGCATTGGCCACAGTCGGGGGACTCGCATCCGTTGATGATGGTGGTCGTGACCCGAATGATGATGCCCATCGCGCTGATGGTCGGGGCTTACATCTTTTTCCGGGGCCACAATCAGCCGGGCGGAGGCTTCATCGCGGGCCTTGTCGTCGCAATCGCCTTCCTGATGCAATACATGGCAAGCGGCTATACTTGGGCCATCGAACGCCAAAGGTTCTACTACCATGGTTCCATTGGCTGGGGCGTGCTGATTGCCGCCGCTACGGGTCTGGGTGCGTGGTTTAACGATCGTCCGTTCCTGACCAGCGATTTTGGCTATATTCACTGGCCACCGCTGGAAGAGTTCGAATGGGCCACCGCCATCCTGTTCGACACCGGCGTCTTCCTGGCTGTTCTGGGGGCGGTGATGCTGGCGCTGGACAGCCTGTCCCGATTTGCGTGGCAACCGGGTATGGCGCAGGAATTCCCGATGGATATCAACCCATTGCGGGATAATCCGCCGCAAGAAGAAGAAAACAAGGAGCAGGTCTGATGGAAGCGCTCGTAGCCTCTGCCGTTGGCGTCATGACTGCTGCCGGGATATTCCTGATCCTGCGCCGCCGGACCTTCCCTGTCATTCTGGGTCTGTCTCTGCTGACTTACGCCGTGAACGTGTTCCTGTTCGCAACGGGCCGATTGGCTTTGGACGCGCCTGCCGTTTTGAACAAATACAAAGAGGTGCCCTATACCGATCCGCTGCCGCAGGCTTTGGTGCTGACGGCCATCGTGATCTCGTTCGGAATGACCGCTGTGATCGTGATGATCGCGCTCAGCGCCTACCTGTCCTCGAAGGATGACCATATCGACATGAACGCCAATGACAGCGTCGACGCGCCGGGAGAAGACGCATGAACCATTGGATCGTTGCGCCAATCGTCCTGCCCGCGATCCTGGCCCCGTTCATCATCATGGTCCTGCGCTTTCACCTGGACCTGCAGCGCATCTTTTCGGTTGCCGGTGTGGTGGCCCTAATTGGTATTGCCCTGACCATCACCGCACAGGCCGCGGGTGGCGACATTCAGGTCTATGAACTGGGCAACTGGCCTGCGCCCTTTGGCATCGTTCTGGTGTTGGACCGGCTATCGGCCATGATGGTGCTTCTGACTGCACTGTTGGCTTTGCCGATCGTGCTTTATGCTATCGCCTCAGGCTGGGACGACCGGGGCAAACATTTTCACGCCCTGTTCCACTTTCAACTGATGGGTGTCTGTGGCGCATTCCTGACCGGTGATGCCTTTAACCTGTTCGTGTTCTTCGAAGTTCTGTTGATCGCGTCCTATGGCCTGATGACGCATGGGGGCGGTGCAGTACGGCTGAAAGCCGGGGTGCAATATGTGGCCTATAACCTGCTGGGGTCCACCCTGTTCCTGTTTGCTTTAGGCACGCTTTATGCTGTGACCGGAACGTTGAACATGGCCGACTTGGCCGTGCGGGTGGCCGAATTGCCTGCAGATGACACCGCCCTGCTGCGGGTTGGTGCGGTTTTGCTGCTGCTGGTGTTTTGCATCAAAGCCGCTGTGTTGCCACTGCACTTCTGGCTACCGGCGAGCTACGCCAGTGCACCCATGCCCGTGGCCGCCCTGTTTGCGATCATGACCAAGGTCGGCGCCTACTCGATCCTGCGGATGTACACGCTGGGCTTCGGCCCAGAGGTTGAGGCTACGCAGGGCCTTGTTGGCGCTTGGTTACAACCCGCCGCTTTGGTGACGCTGGCCGTTGGTGCCATCGGCATACTGGGCACACAGCATATTGCGCGTATGGTGGCGTTCTGTGCCATCACCTCGATGGGAACGTTGCTGATTGCGATCTCGCTGTTCACGGAAACGGCCACAGCGGCGGCACTGTATTACGTGTATCATTCCACCTTGGCCACTGCGCTTATGTTCCTGGTTGCCGATCTGGTGATGGAGCGCCGGGGCGGCGCGATTGCTCCAACTGCACCAATGCCGCAAACGGGTCTGATATCGGCTCTGTTCTTTGTGGGTGCCATTGCACTGGCGGGTATGCCGCCGCTATCGGGTTTTGTCGGCAAGCTGCTGGTGCTGGACGCCGCACGGGACGCACCGGATGCAAACGCCATCTGGGCCGTAATCCTGATCGGTTCCTTCGTGACTATTGTTGGCCTTGCCCGAGCGGGCTCGTTGATCTTCTGGAAAAGCCATGATGCCCAGCACAACACGGAAATGGACCCTGAAAACGAAGAAGAAACCCCGCCCGCGCCTGCGCCCGAGCCCAACCCCGGGCTGGCTTTCACCGCCGTATGCGCAATGGCGATCGGCCTAGTGCTGCTGACCCTGTTTGCGGGACCTGCGCTGGAGTATACCAATAAAACGGCCGAGCAATTGTTCACACCTGAGAACTACATCGCAGCCGTATTGGGAGGCGACACATGATCAGACTTCTGCACCGAATATTTCCGCACCCGCATCTGACGTTTCTGCTGACCATCGTGTGGGTCCTGCTGGCCAATAACTTGACGCTGAATTCGCTGGTTTTTGGCCTGATCCTGGGCATCATCATTCCCTTCATCACTCAGCCCTACTGGCCTGATCGCCCAAAGCTGCGCAACTGGCCCATGGTCGTTGAATACATCCTGGTTGTGCTTTGGGACATCGTGATCGCGAACATCACCGTTGCCCGGATTATCCTGTTTAAACGCGACGCAGATCGTCAGCCGGCCTGGATCTCGATCCCGCTGGAATTGCGCACACCTGAAGCTATCACAGTGCTGGCGGGTACGATCACCATGACCCCCGGAACCGTCAGCAGCGATCTGTCCGCACAGGGGCATAACCTGCTGGTGCATTGTCTAGATGCCCCCGATCCTGATGCAGTGCGCGACCAGATCAAAAGCCGCTATGAGCGTCGCCTGAAGGAGATTTTCGAATGATCGACATTGCAATCGCCTTTGCATTCGCCTGCTTTGGCGCGGCCATCATGATGTGCCTTTGGCGGATCATCACCGCGGACGGCGTCGGCACCCGCGTTCTGGCTCTGGATACGATGGTCATCAACACGATCGCGCTGTTGATCCTCTATGGTCTGACTCTGGGAACCGAAGTGTTCTTCGAATCCGCCATGATCATCGCCATGCTGGGCTTTGTCTCAACGGTTGCCTACGCGCGCTTCATGCTGCGTGGCAATATCATCGAGTGAGGGTGGTATGAGTTTCACCATAGAACTTCTGATCGCCTTCTTCCTAGTTGTTTCAGGTATCTTCGGCTTTGTCGGGTCCTACGGCATGATCAAGCTGAAAGATCCTATGTCGCGCCTGCACGCACCCACTAAGGCGACGACCCTGGGCGTGGGTGGCGTGTTGCTGGCATCGATCTGCCACTCGGTTCTGATCGAACAGCACCTGTCACTGCACGAGCTTCTGATCACACTGTTCTTGTTCCTGACGGCGCCGATCACGGCCCTGTTCATTGCCAAATGGCACATTCACCGCCATGAAAAACCCAGCGATCTGCCAGATGCGGGCGAGGATGAACTTTGGGCCACGCACGCGGTTGAGCAAGTCGAAGACGTCCCTGATCACAGCAAGTCCTGAGTTTGATGCACCACCCACCGCTGCCCTTAACCCGCGATCTGGTTCTAATTGGCGGGGGCCACACCCATGCTTTGTTGCTGCGCAAGTGGGGCATGAACCCCCTGCCCGGCGCGCGGGTGACGGTGATCAACCCCGGTCCCACGGCGCCATATTCGGGGATGCTGCCGGGCTTTGTCGCCGGGCACTACGCACGTCAGGACCTGAACATAGATCTGGTCAAACTAGCCCGCTTTGCCGGCGCGCGGATCATTCTGGGCGCGGTTTCCGGCATCGACCCAGACCGGCGCGAGGTTCATGTGCCAGACCGTCCTCCGGTGGCGTTTGATGTAGCATCGGTCAATGTTGGAATTACATCGGACATGCCAGCCCTGCCCGGCTTTGACCAGCATGCCGTTCCCGCCAAACCGCTGGGTCCGTTTGCTGCCAGATGGGCAGAGTACTTGGAAGGATCAGGTGATGCTACGGTCGCGGTGATTGGCGGTGGGGTCGCCGGGGCTGAGCTTATCATGGCTATGGCCTTTGCCTTGCGCACCAAGGGGCGCACCGCGCACCTGACCCTGATTGACAACGCACGTGCCCTGACGGCGACCCATCCCAAGTCCGCGCAGACCATTCGCAAAGCGATGGCTGATCTGGGTATCGAAGTGGTCGAACAGGCATCTGTTTCGCACATCGCTCAGGATCACGTCGCGCTAGAGGATGGCCGCCAAATCCCGGCCAGCTTTGTGACCGGCGCAGCCGGTGCAAAACCGTATGACTGGATCGCGAATACAGGGCTGGACCTTCAGGACGGCTTCATCCGCGTCGACGGGCACCTGCAGTCCAGCGACCCCGCCATTTTTGCGGCGGGTGACTGCGTACATCTGAGCGAAAATCCCCGCCCCAAAGCAGGTGTCTATGCAGTCCGCGAGGCCCCCGTTTTGTTCCAAAACCTAAGGGCCGCCTTAGGGTCAGATGCCATGCGGCGGTATGAGCCGCAAAAAGATTACCTCAAGCTGATTTCATTAGGCGGCAAGTCTGCATTGGGAGAACGGCTTGGGACTTCGTTCAGCGGGCCGTTGATGTGGAAATGGAAAAACCACATCGATCAAAGCTTTATGGACAAGTTTCGCAACCTGCCGCAGATGAAGCCTCCGTCCTTGCCGCGCCATCACGCGGCCGGTTTGACTGAAGCCTTGGGCGACAAACCCATGTGCGGGGGCTGCGGTGCCAAGGTCGGGCGCGGCGCGTTGCAATCCGCGCTTGCCGATCTGCCAGCCCCAGTTCGTGCGGATGTGACACCACTGCCCGGCGATGATGCTGCCCTGTTACAGACCGGGGGTGCCCGGCAGGTCATGACCTCGGACCATCTGCGCGGCTTCGTGGACGATCCCGCTTTGATGACACGCATTGCAGCGGTTCACGCCCTTGGGGATATCTGGGCCATGGGGGCCCGCCCACAGGCCGCCACGGCGACGATCATCCTGCCCCGCATGTCGCCAACCCTTCAGCGTCGCACCATGGCCGAGATCATGGCCACGGCCAGCGACGTCATCCGTGACGCCGGGGCCGAGATTGTCGGCGGCCACAGCTCGATGGGTGACGAGATGACGATCGGGTTCACCCTGACCGGTCTGTGCGACGCCGACCCGATCACACTGTCCGGCGCGACACCCGGTGATGCCTTGATCCTGACCAAACCATTGGGCAGTGGCGTTCTGATGGCAGCAGAGATGGCGGGCGCAGCAAAAGGCGAATGGGTTGCGGCGGCCCTTGCACATATGGTGCAGCCACAAGGCAGGGCTTCGGAAATATTGGCAGGCGCACATGCGATGACCGATGTAACGGGATTTGGTCTGGCAGGGCACCTGCTGGGCATGACCGAGGCCTCGGGTTGTGGTGCCACCCTGGATTTGGAGGCAGTTCCGGTAATGGATGGCGCGCTGGAACTGGCCGCGCAGGGCATCCGGTCAACCTTATTCGAAGACAATCGCGCGATTACGCCCGAATTACCGACGGGCGGCAAAGCGGACCTGCTGTATGATCCTCAGACAGCCGGAGGCTTGCTGGCCGCGGTACCAGCAGATCAAGAGCAGATTATCTGCGAAGCTTTGCGCGAAGCGGGATATCCTGCCGTAATCATTGGGCACATGACCGATGCACCGGGGCTTCGGGTTCAAACCTGATCCAGGATGGCTTCGATCTGCGCTGCTGTTGCAGACAAGCCAGCATGATCCAGCGCCGAAGCATGGATTTTCGCGATAACGTCTGAACTGCGCACTCGGGCAGATTTGGCATATGCAGGATCATAGTGCTGCTCGATCAACGCCTGAGTCAGTGCGCGTTTGTCACCAGCGTCAATCATGTCCAGCCAACCGTCCACCACGTCATGCCCGCGGTGAAACCGCAGCGGGGAAAGGCGGTCGCGCAGGCGGTCAGAGTCCGACAGAACGTCATCATAGGCGGATACCAAGTAGTCCGAACGCGTCTGAACGGAGGCTGTTATCTGGATGCGAGGGGCTTGGCGCAAGGCTGCCCACAGCGTCGGCGGCAGGATCAGAGACCCGATTTTGGACGACTCCGCCTCGACCACCACCGGGCGCGACATGTCCAGACGACATAGCACAGCGGACAGGGCAGACTCGAACGCCTTTTGGCTGGGTTGTCCACCGGGCATATCACCCAGCAAGGACCCACGGTGGTTGGCCAGCCCCTCTAGATCCAGAACCTGAACGCCGCGAGCCGCAAGATGCACTAATAGTTCGGTCTTCGCCGTGCCGGTATATCCGTCCAGCGCGATCAGGTGATGCGGCAGCGGGTCATCATAGAGATACCGTTTCACCAACCGGCGATAGGTGCGATAGCCACCCTCGACCACTTCGGCCCGCCAGCCGATCTGTTGTAGCATCCATGTGAACGAGCCCGATCTTTGCCCGCCGCGCCAGCAGTAGACTAACGGTCGCCATCCTCCCTCATTATGGGACAGGCTGTTCTCGATGTGATTGGCCGCATTCCGAAACACCAGCGCGGCCCCCAGTTTACGGGCCAGAAACGGGCTTTCCTGAACATAGATCGTGCCGACGCGGGCGCGTTCCTCGTTGTCCAAAACGGGAAGGCTGATTGCACCGGGAAGGTGGTCTTCGTCAAATTCCGCCGGGCTGCGCACGTCGATCACCGTGTCAAATTCATGCGCAAATAGATCGGGCAAACTGTCGAATTTCAGAACCATGTCAGAGGTCTATCCCGCAAAGCCGTGAATGAAAAGGCAGGGCTAGGTTTCGATCGGTTCAATCAATTCCGGCCCGCTGGCGCGGTTCGAATTCACGGTCGGGCTGACGCGGTGATAGCTGAGGACATCTTCGTCCCCCGGCTGCATCAGACGCGCGGCCCCCTTTCCGGCCTCCCCCAGCCACAGCGGCCAGTCATCGGGTTCCAGAATCAAAGGCATGCGATGATGGATCGCGCTGAGGTGACGGTTGGCCGGCGTCGTGACGATGGCGCAGGTGCCCTGCCGCGCATCTTCAGGCCCCCAATCCTGCCAAACACCGGCAAAGGCAATCGGTGCGTTGTCTTGACGGAAGATGTACCATGGCAACCTGTCGCCTTGTTCCGTCTTGGTCCATTCATAGAACCCCGTCGCGGCGATCAGGCAGCGGCGTTCGCGGCATGCAGCGCGAAAGGCGGGCTTTTCGGCAAGCGTTTCCGCCCGCGCGTTGATCAACAGAGGTCCTGCGTTTTCGCCCTTGTACCAATGGGGCAAAAACCCCCAGCGCAGCGGATCAAGCGTGCGCCCGTTTTCGCCCGCGCGCACCACATGCACCTGATTGGTCGGGCAGACGTTGAAATTCGGCACCGCTGGCAAAGTGTTAGCCGGGCGGGCCGAAAAAAGCTGCGCCATTGCATCGTTGGGAAGTGTTACGGCAAACCGTCCGCACATAGGCCTTGTCCCTTTTTCAGAAATTGTAGGTTAATGTCGCCCGCGCCGATACCGAGTGGAACACCATCAAGCCGTTTCTGACCATAAGACTGAAAAGGCCGCGTCAAACGCGGCCTTTTGGTTTGTTTATCGAAACAGATTTACTTCTGCTTGATCCGCCCATCCAGATAAGGCGTGTAGGGCGCGTTTTCGGCAAGATATTCTGCCGTTACATCGGCCAGATCGGGGCCAAAGTCATAGGCGTTTTTGTCGTCACCCGAGAACATCTTGTAGCCGTCACCGCCATTGCGGACGTAGTTGTTGGTGACCACCAGATAAGTCGCGGCCGGATCGATGGGAACAAACCCGTCTCCGTCGGCAACCATGACCTCAGCGATACGCCCTTCGTTCGGCGCAACGGCCGGGTCCCAGGTGAAGGTCAGGCCAGCAACCTGCGGAAAGCGGCCTTTGACCTCTTCCACCTGGCTGACGCCGTTTTCCAGCGCATCGATGACGCCCTGGCCGCTGATCTCGAAGGTCGACAGCGTGTTCTGGAACGGCAGCACGGTCAGCACTTCGCCCATGGTCACGTCGCCCGGATCGATCGAAGCCCGCAGACCGCCCGAGTTGGCAATCGCAATCTTAACGCCCTGATCCGCGACGCGTGCCAACATTGCGTCGGCCACAAGGTTGCCCATCTGGCATTCCTGAACACGGCAAATAGCGCGGTCGCCTTCGATGGCATCGGCAGAGTTTGCAACCACTTTGTTGCGGATTTCATCCAATGGCACGGCCAGCTCGGCAATACGATCCAAAGCGGCCTGATCCTCGGTGACTGTGTTGTCCATGATCAGCGGCTCGCCAGCAGCCTCGACCACGTTGCCGTCATCGTCAAAGGTCACATTCAGCTCACCCAGAAATTTGCCGTAGGCATAGGCCTGAACGATCTGCACGCCGTTTACCACGGTCGGGTACGGGCCGGCGGCCTTGTCCGAGGTGTTCGACAGGTATGTGTTCGAGTGGCCACCTACGATCACGTCAACTCCGGTGGTTTCCTGCGCAACGCGCTGATCCACACCGTAGCCCGAGTGGCTGAGAATGATGATCTTGTTGACGCCTTCACCGGTCAGCTTATCCACCTCAGCCTGAACCGCAGGCACCGGGTCCGAGAACGAGATATTCGGACCGGGCGAGGCAAGCTCATCAGTGTCGATAGGTGTCAGGCCGATCAGGCCGATCTTTTCGCCGCCAACTTCGATTACGGTCGATTTCTTGATCTTGTCGGTCAGCAACTCTTCGTCCGCAACATCCGCATTGGACATTAGAACCGGGAAATCGACCGAGTCGATAAAGCCGCGCAGAACCTCGGGGCCGTCGTCGAATTCGTGGTTACCCACCGTCATCGCGTTGTAGCCCAGCTTGTTCATGAACTCGGCCGCGACCTTGCCCTTGTAATAAGTATAGAACAGCGATCCCTGAAACTGGTCTCCGCCATCAACCAGAATCGAGTTTTCGGCACGGCCACGTGCCTCCTCGACTGCAGTGACCAAGCGCGCGGAACCGCCAAAGCACTTGCCTTCGGCATTGTCTTCATCACCGCAACCGCTGTCGTATTTGTTGATCGGCTCAAAACGCGAGTGGAAATCGTTGGTGTGCAGAATCGTCAGTTTGTACTCGGCAAATGCCATGCCTGCGGTCAGGCTGAGCACCGCAGCAGATGTCAAAAGACGGGTGAGCATAGTTTAACTCCCTATTGTTAATTGCGGAGATGTTGCGACGCGCAACGCCGAGAGTCAAAGGGGGAAATCCGGCTTGATTCTACCCGTGGCCCGGTGCATCACGACCGCATGCTGATTTACAAAATTTTTCGGGCCGATGAATGGGCCACGTTACAGGCACAAGGCGCATCAGACGGGGCGCCGATTGATGTCTCTGACGGATATGTTCATTTCTCGACTGCCAAGCAGGCGGCAGAAACAGCCGCCAAACATTTTGCCGGGGTCGAAGGGCTGACCCTGCTGGCGTGTGACGCCGATGTGATGGGCGACGACCTGAAATGGGAGGTTTCGCGCGGTGGCGCGCTTTTCCCCCATCTTTATCGGCAGATCAAAATGACCGATGTTGTCTGGTCGCGCGCCCTGCCCTTTGATGGAACCGCTCACCAGTTTCCCAAGGATATGGAATGACCAATTTTGTCGATCCGGACCGCGCCCAGTTTGAGGCCTTCAAGGACCTTGATCGGGACCACCCGATCGAGATGCTGAACTTGGTGAAGTTCCGCGACGCTGCTGAGTATCCCGCAGGGCACAAACTCGTGGATGCCGGGCTGACCGGCGCGCAGGCTTACGGCAAGTACGGCTCGGAAACCGCTCCGATCATAGCGCGCCTTGGCGCTTCGATCCTGTGGCGCGGCGTGTTTCAGACGACACTGATCGGCCCGCAAAACGAAAACTGGGACGCAGTATTCATCGCCCGCTATCCCACAGCGCACGCGTTTCTGGAAATGGTGACGGACCCGGTTTACCAAATGGCTGTGGTGCACCGCCAAGCCGCCGTCGAAACCTCGCGCCTTATACGATGCGCCCCTACCATTGGCGGAGAGGCATTCGGATGAAACTGACTGAAAAACTGGGGCTGGCAGCCCTGCAACGCATGGATCCTGAGACAGCTCACGGATTATCGATCAAGGCGCTAAAGGCCGGATTGGCCCCCGCGCCGGGTCCAGTGACCTCCAATCGGTTGCGCACCGAAGTGGCGGGATTGGACCTGCCGAATCCCGTTGGCCTGGCCGCAGGATTCGACAAGAATGGTGAGGTTCTTGCGCCTTTGTCCCGCGCAGGGTTCGGGTTTATCGAGGTCGGTGCCGTGACCCCGCGCCCGCAGCCCGGCAACCCGAAACCACGCCTGTTCCGCCTGACCCAGGACATGGCCGCCATCAACCGGTTCGGGTTCAACAACGAAGGCATGGAGGTCATGGCCCGCCGTCTGGCTGACCGCCCAAAGGACGCGGTGATTGGCCTGAACCTGGGTGCCAACAAAGACAGCGACGACCGCCCCGGCGATTTTGCCAAGGTCCTGGCCCATTGCGCCGCGCATCTGGATTTTGCCACGGTCAACGTCTCATCCCCGAATACGGAAAAACTGCGTGATCTTCAGGGCAAGGCGGCCCTGAGTGCGTTGCTAAGCGGCGTGATTGAGACGCGCAACGCACTGCCCCGCCCCTTGCCAATCTTCCTGAAGATTGCTCCGGATCTGACCGAAGGCGAATTGCAAGACATTGCCGATGTGGCCCGCGAAACCGGCGTGGATGCGGTGATTGCCACCAACACAACCCTGTCACGCGATGGTCTGCGCAGTGCCCATAAGGGTGAAGCAGGCGGTCTGTCCGGCGCACCGTTATTCCAGAAATCGACCCGCGTTCTAGCACGTCTTAGCCAGTTGACCGACGGGCAAATCCCGTTGATGGGCGTTGGCGGGATCGGGACGGCAAAGCAGGCTTATGCCAAGATCTGCGCCGGGGCTTCGGCTGTGCAGTTCTATACGGCCATGGTCTATGGCGGCATTTCACTAGCCGCAGAAATAGCCCAAGGTCTGGATGAACTGCTGGCGCAAGACGGGTTCGCTTCGGTCGCAGAGGCCGTTGGCAGCAAAAGAGAGGACTGGCTGTGATTGAATATTGGCATAACCCGCGCTGTTCAAAATCTCGCACAGGTCTGGCGTTGCTGGAAGAAAAAGGTGCGACCGTCAAGGTTCGCAAATATCTGGCGGATGCGCCGTCGGCTGATGAGCTGCGCGCGGTGTTGTCCCAATTGGGAATTTCGGCCATCGAGATGATGCGGACAGGCGAAAAGCGGTTCAAGGAACTGGGCCTGTCAAAAACGACACCCGAGGACGAGCTGATCCAGGCTATGGCGGAAAACCCCATCCTGATCGAGCGTCCTCTGGCCATTGCCGGCGACAAGGCCGCGATTGGTCGTCCGCCCGAAAACCTGCTGTCGCTGCTTTAAGCGATCTGCGCTTCCAGCTTAGGGTAACGCCATCCCAACGTGACCCCGCGCACGATGTTCAGGACCATCAGCGCGGCCCAAAGCCCATGATTACCGAACGTCGGCACCAGCAGGAACAGGGCCACCACATAGATCGCGACGGACTGGATCATCGCCTGCCGCATGGCGCGGGTCCAGGTCGCCCCGATATAGATACCGTCGAACATCCAGCTGGCTACGCCGATCATCGGCGCAAGGGCCGCCCAGAGCAGAAACTCGCGCGCGGCAACCCGTACTTCGGGTGAGGTTGACATCAGATCAATCAGGGATGGTCCGGTCAGAAAAAACACAAGACCCAGGGCAAACGCACCTCCGACGCCCCATTGCGAGGCCATGATCGACGCGCGCCGTACCTGGGCCCGATCACGCGCGCCGACCGCACTGCCCACCAGCGCCTCGGCAGAGAAGGCGAAACCGTCCAAGGCAAAAGCCGTGATCTCAAGAAATTGCAGCAGCACCTGATTTGCCGCCAGATTGACGTCCCCCAGATCGGAACCAACAAACAAAAAAGTGGTAAATGCGCCGGTCAAAAGCACCGAACGCACCATTATGTCGCCGTTCACCTGCATCATTCGGCGCAGACGCGCTGGGTCAAAGATCCTGGGCCAGTCGCGCCACTGATTTCCAGCGAAAGCGTCGTGGCACAACCAGAGACCAAGCGCCAACCCGGTCCATTCGGCGATCAGCGTCGCGATGGCGACACCTTCGACGCCCCAGCCAAGGCCAAGAACAAACCAGAGATCCAGAACGATGTTCAGCCCGTTCATCCAGATCTGCAAAACAAACACACCCTTGGTGCGCTCTACCGCGATCAGCCAGCCCGTGACGGCAAAAAGCGCAATCGTTGCCGGGGCACCCCAGATACGGATCTCCAGATAGGCGCGGGTCAGAGATTCAACCTCGGGACTGGCTGGAGACAGGGCGAACGCCCCCCAGAACAACCAGACTTGTGTCAGGATAAAGAACAAACCTGCCGCGCCGCCCAACAATAGCCCGCGCATCAGCAAGGCTCCGGTTTCCGCCGTGTCCCCTGCACCACGTGCCTGGGCAGCAAGACCGGTTGTCCCCATACGCAAGAACCCGAACACCCAGTAGATGGTCGCTAGAATAACGGCTCCCATGCCGACCGCACCGATTGGGGCCGCCTGACCCAACTGCCCCACGACACCAGTATCCACCGCCCCCAGAATTGGCACCGTCGCATTGGACAATACGATCGGCGCTGCAATCCGGAGCACCCGCTTATGCGTAATGGGTGCCGAAGCGTCCTGCATAGCTTTCTATTTTCCGTCGGTAGTGGGCCGCGGCATCAGGAAATGCCCCGAAGCCTGTGCAAAGAGCTTCGCGTGATTGTCCTGCCAGGCCTCGACCCGGACAGAGGCATAGCGACGCCCGGCCCGACTGATGAACGCGCGCGCATAAGCATCACGCGGCAGGCCTGACCGCAGATAGTCGACGGTGAAATCGACGGTCTTTGGAAAACGTACTTTTTCGTAGTCGGCGATATCACTGGCATTCAGTTCCCCGCTTTCGATCTTGGGCAGCAAGAACTCCCAACTCAGCGTGATGACGGCCGTGACTTCTAGAAACGCCGCCGTGACGCCGCCATGCAATGCGGGCAGTAACGGATTACCGATCAGTTTCTGGTCAAAGTTCAAAACACCAGTCAGTTCATCACCGCGGCGATCAAAGCCGATGTCGAGGAACCGAATGTAGGGCACACCATCGACAATCGCGTTCAACGCCGCATCCCGGCGTTGTTTTACGACCTGGACGGGTTCCGGGCGAGTACGCGCCATTACAGACCCTCCACCGTGAATGACCCTGCCGCTGTGGCCACTGGAAGACCTTCGTCTTCGTCCATCGCCGTCGCGCGCACAAAGGCGACGTTCCGTGTGATGTGGTAGCATGTCGCCTGGGTCGTTATCGTCTGTCCCGGTGTTGCCGCCCGCATATAGTCGATCCTCAGGTCAATTGTCGCCGTACCCCCTGGGGCCGACGGATGGCTCATGACGGCGGCACCACAACAGGTATCCAGTGCGGCGAAAACAGCGCCGCCATGAATCACCCCGGTGCGCGGATCGCCAACAAGCTCTTTGCTGTACGGCATTGTAATACCCGCTTCGCCATTTCCGATTGAGGTCAGCTTCAGACCCAACGCCCTTGCATGCGGGATCGCCTCGATGAACTGGCGCGCAATTGCGGCTTTGTCGACCATGTACTTGAATCCGTTCTTTTGGTTTATCCCTTTATGAGCCCGTGTCCGCCAAAAGAGCAAGCCCGCCGGTTGCGCTTGCCGCTGACAGAACATAGGCTGCGCCAGAGGAGATCAGGAATGTCCGACAACCGTTTGTCATTCAAAGAGATGTGCGCCGAGTACGATGTGACTCCACGTACCCTGCGCTACTATGAGTACATCGAATTGCTGCAACCCGATCGGGAAGGCAGATCGCGATATTATGGTCCGCGGGAATGCGCACGCATGACTTTGATCCTGCGCGGCCGCAAATATGGGTTTTCGCTGGAAGATATCCGGCAGTGGCTGCTGATCTATGAAAATGAAGGCAACGAGATCCAAATGCGTGCTTTTGTCGACGTCGCGGACAAGCAGATCGTCGAACTGAACCAGCAAAAACAGCAATTGGACGAGGCAATTGATGCCCTGACCGAGATGCGTGACCAGACTGCCAAATCGCTCGAGTGATTCCGTTGGCGCACCATCGCGCACTCAAAAAATGAAGCGACTCTCGCACACTTCGGTCATGCCTTAAGGTGTGTTGGGTCGCTCTGCGGGAATTGGCACCCACAAATTCCGTTACGTTAATTCCGAAAAAGTCGGAAATCCGCGACTTGACGCGCGCGGAAGTTACGTAAACTTCTGTTGTGACGCAGCGTTCACATTACGTGAACGTCATCTACATGTTGTAACGTGCGCATCGACTGCGCAACTGACTTTCATTGACGCCAGTGACGAGAGTGCTGAAACCATGACCGAAGATCTGATGACCATCCGAGAAATGTGCGAGGCATATGATGTCACGCCCCGCACGTTGCGGTTTTACGAGGCCAAAGAGCTTTTGTTTCCGATCCGTGAAGGTCAGAAACGGCTGTTCACCAAAAGTGATCGTGCCCGCCTGAAACTCATCCTGCGCGGCAAGCGCTTTGGGTTCAGCCTTGAAGAAATTCGCCAGCTTCTGGACCTTTACCATGTCGGCGACCAACAGATGACTCAGATATCGCGCACCTATGAAATTGCGTGCGAGCGTCTGGAAGACATGGAAGCGCGCCGTGAGGAACTGACCCAGGCGATCGACGATCTGAAAGAACAGTTGCGCTGGGGCGAGAAAGTCATCGCCTCGGTCAAACAAGACAAAAAGGCTGCCGAGTAACGCCCTCGCCTGCCTACCACCCGGACATATGAATTAAAGGGAGCTTCACATGCCCGTCTACAACGCGCCAAACAAAGATACGCAGTTCATTCTGCACGACGTACTGAAAATCTCGGACTCCGACGTTCCGGGGTACAACGAGCTTGAAGCCGAATTCACAGGCGCCGTTCTGGAAGAAGCAGGCAAAGTGGCCACCAATGTTCTGCACCCACTGAACGTGGTTGGGGACACCGAAGGATGCCGGTTGGAAAACGGTATCGTATACACGCCCACCGGGTTCAAAGACGCCTTTGAGCAGATGAAAGAAGGTGGCTGGACTGGCCTCGACATGCCGGAAGAGTATGGCGGTCAGAATATGCCATACGTCCTGGGCACCGCCGTTGGTGAGATGTTCTCGGCTGCGAACCAGGCATTCGTGATGTATCAGGGCCTGACGCACGGCGCGGCGTCAGCGATCCTGGCGCACGGAACCGACGAACAGAAAGACAAATACCTACCCAATATGGTCAGCTGCGAATGGACCGGCACCATGAACCTGACGGAACCGCATTGCGGCACCGATCTGGGCCTGATGCGCACCAAGGCAGAACCGCAGGGCGACGGCAGCTATAAGATTTCGGGCCAAAAGATATTTATCTCGTCCGGCGATCACGACATGGCTGACAACATCATCCACCTGGTGTTGGCCAAGATCCCCGGCGGCCCCGAAGGCATCAAGGGCGTCTCCCTGTTCATCGTGCCCAAGTTCATCGTCAATGAAGATGGCACGCCGGGCGAGCGTAACGGTGTCTCGGTCGGCAAGATCGAAGAGAAGATGGGTATCCACGGCAACTCTACCTGCGTCATGAACTATGACGAAGCTACCGGCTGGCTGCTGGGCGAAGAGCACAAAGGCATGCGTGCCATGTTCACCATGATGAACGAAGCGCGTCTGGGTGTGGGCATGCAGGGTCTGTCGCAGGCCGAAGCCGCCTACCAGAATGCTGTAGAATACGCCAAGGACCGCCTGCAGGGCCGTGACGTGACCGGTGTAAAGAACCCGGACGGCCCAGCTGATCCGCTGATCGTGCACCCGGACATCCGCCGCAACCTGATGGATCAGAAAAGCTTCACCGAAGGTGCGCGTGCGTTCATCCTGTGGGGCGCGACCATGATCGACAAGGCGCATCGGTCTGACGACAAAGATGCGGACGGACTGATCTCGCTGCTGACACCGGTCATCAAAGGCTTTTTGACCGATCAGGGCTATGACATGACCGTTCAGGCACAGCAGGTCTATGGCGGTCATGGCTACATCGAAGAATGGGGCATGTCGCAATACACCCGCGACGCACGCATCGCGATGATCTACGAAGGCGCCAACGGCGTTCAGGCGTTGGACCTTGTTGGTCGTAAGCTGGCGCAAGACGGCGGCAAGCACGTTATGGCGTTCTTCGACATGGTCAAGACATTCTGCAAAGACAACGCTGGTAAAGACGAAGCCTATGACAAGGCCTTCATCGAACCGCTGAAGGCTGCGTCCAAAGACCTGCAGGCCGCTGGCATGTACTTCATGCAGGAAGGCATGAAGAACCCCAACAATGCTCTGTCCGGTTCTTATGACTTCATGCACATGTTCGGACATGTTTGCCTGGGCTTGATGTGGGCGCAGATGGCCAAAGCCGCGCAAGATGCGCTGGATGGCGGCGCGTCGGACAAAGAGTTCTACGAGACCAAGATCAACACCGGGCGCTTCTACATGGCGCGCCGCCTGCCTGCTACAGGCATGCATCTGGCACGCATCCAGACGGGCGCGGACACGGTCATGGCTCTGGACGCGGCGAACTTCTGATCTCAGTCTGGGTCCGGGCGATATTGCCCGGACCCAGCTTACCGGAGGAACTACATGCCAAAGCGTTTTCGACTAACCCGCCGCTTTCCCGTCGCAATGACCGAAGACGGGTATCGCAAGCTCAAAACGTTCGCGCGTGATGCTGGATTGGACGAAGGAGAGGCGCTGTCGTTTCTGTTCGAGAATTTCAACAGCGTGATCAACGAGGACAACCTGACCCATCGCCTGCGAATCTTCAATTCCGAGTTGGATGACCGCAAGCGTTAAACACTACAGCCACCTTCACTCAGGTGGGCGTGTTTTCAGCAAGACAATGCCCTTTGGCGCTCAGCTAAGCGGATTGTTTTTCTCGAAATACGCGAGTTTCGACTTCGCACCGTACGCCTTGGGAGGGGCGATCGCATGACAATCGAACTTCATTGCTTCGGAGAAAGCGGAAACAGCTACAAGGCCGCCTTGGCCCTGGAAATGTCCGGGCTGGACTGGGAGCCGGTTTTTGTAGACTTCTTCAAAGGCGTGACACGTACTCCCGAATACCGCGCCGAAGTCAATGAAATGGGCGAAGCGCCCGTGCTGGTCGATGGCGATTTCCGAACCAGCCAATCGGGTGCCATTCAGGCCTATGTGACCGAGAAATCCGGCAAGTTCGGCGGCAAGAACCGGGATGAGAACTACGACGTTCTGCGCTGGGTGCTATGGGACAATCACAAGCTCAGCTCAATGGCTGGCTTGACCCGTTTCCTGATCAACTTTCTGCCTGAACAGCACCGAAATCCTGATGTAATTGCCTTCAATCAAGGTCGCCTCAAAGCGGCTTATGACGTTCTAAACACTCATCTAAAAGGTCGCGATTGGATTGTTGGTGATGACGTCACGAATGCCGATCTCAGCTGCTGCAGCTATCTGTACTATCCTGAACCATTCGGCTTTGACCGTTCCGACTGGCCCCATATCGACGCTTGGCTGACCCGCTTGTCGGGACAGCCAGGCTGGAAACACCCCTATGACCTGATGCCCGGCAAACCGTCGGATCGAGCTTAAGGAGAGACCCCATGACCGAAGCTTATATTTATGACGCCCTGCGCACCCCGCGCGGCAAGGGCCGCAAGGATGGCAGCCTGCACGAGGTAACCTCGGTACGCCTGTCCGCCCTGACCCTGAATGCGATGAAAGAGCGCAACAATCTGGAAGGCCACGCCGTTGAGGACGTGATCTGGGGAAATGTCACGCAGGTGATGGAACAAGGCGGCTGTCTGGCACGTTCCGCGGTTCTGGCCTCGGACCTGGACCAGTCGATCCCCGGTCTGGCGATCAACCGTTTCTGTGCGTCCGGCATGGAAGCTGTGAACTTGGCGGCAAACCAGGTCAAGGGCGGCGCTGGCCAAGCGTACATCGCAGGTGGCGTGGAAATGATGGGACGCGTTGCCATGGGCAGCGACGGCGCAGCGATTGCCGTTGATCCCTCGTTGGCGATGGACACCTATTTCGTGCCACAGGGAATCTCGGCCGATATCATCGCGACCGAATATGGCTTTAGTCGTGATGACGCAGACGCGTTGGCGATGGAATCCCAACGCCGCGCCGCGGAAGCATGGGCAGACAACCGCTTTGATAAATCGGTTATCACCATCAAGGATCAGAACGGCCTGACCATTCTTGACCGCGACGAATACATGCGCCCTGGCACTGACATGCAAAGCCTTGGCGGCCTGAACCCGGCCTTCCAGATGATGGGCGAACAGATGCCCGGCTTTGATAAGGTGGCGATGCTGAAATACCCGCATCTGGAAAAGATCAACCACATCCACCACGCGGGCAACAGCTCGGGCATCGTGGACGGTGCTGCCGCGGTTCTGATTGGCAACAAGGAATTCGGCGAGAAGTACGGCCTCAAGCCACGTGCCCGCATCAAAGCGACGGCCAAGATTGGCACCGACCCGACCATCATGCTGACTGGCCCGGTACCGGTGACCGAGAAGATTCTGGCCGACAACGGAATGAAAATCAGCGATCTGGACCTGTTCGAAGTGAACGAAGCTTTTGCCTCAGTCGTTCTGCGGTTCCAGCAGGCGTTTGATGTCGACCCCGGTTTGGTCAACGTCAACGGCGGTTCGATCGCCATGGGCCACCCGCTGGGCGCAACCGGTGCGATGATCATCGGCACTCTGCTGGATGAACTGGAGCGTCAGGACAAGGAAACCGGTCTAGCCACGCTCTGCATTGCATCCGGCATGGGTGCAGCGACGATCATCGAGCGCGTCTGATGCCCAAGCTGGATCTCTCTCAGATCCCGTTTCTGGGTGGCTCGGCCTATCCCGGCAAACTGGCCGAGGCGACCGTAGGTCGTTTCGTCCAGCGTGTGGGCGATGCAGGCGGGCTGTCCCAATACGGGGTCAACATCGTACGGTTGGAACCGCAAGGCATGTCTTCGCTGCGCCATTACCACATGGAGCAGGACGAATTTGCCATCATGCTCAGCGGCACCTGCGTGCTGATCGATGACGATGGTGAGCATGAGATGCAGCCCGGCGATTGCGCCGCTTGGCCCGCAGGTGAGGCCAATGGCCACCACCTTGTGAACAAAACCGATGCGCCCGCGACCTTTCTGGTAGTGGGCACACGGACCCCGACCGAGACCGGCTATTACAGCGACATAGACATGATGGTGAAGGATGACGAGAACGGATTCGCCTTCACCCGCAAGGATGGCAGCCCGCTGACGGCTGACCAGATTGGAGATGACAATGACTGATTTCACTCTGAGCAAAGACGCAGACGGCGTCGCCATTATTACCTGGGACGTGCCCGGGAAAACCATGAACGTGATGTCCTTTGACGGGCTGGCGCAACTGAGCGATCTGGTCGATCAGGCGTTGGCTGATGACGACGTCAAAGGGATCGTTATCACATCCGGTAAAGAAGGCTCCTTTGCAGGCGGCATGGACCTGAACCTGCTGGCCGTGATGAAGGAACAGGCGGGCGACAACCCGGCAAAAGGCTTGTTCGAGGGCACGATGCAGATGCACGCCCTGCTGCGCAAGATTGAACTGGCGGGCATGGACCCCAAGACCAAGAAGGGCGGCAAGCCGATTGCTACCGTTCTGCCCGGCACTGCCGCAGGCATTGGCATGGAGCTGCCGCTGTCTACGCATCGCATTTTTGCGGCCGAAAACCCCAAGGCCAAATATGGCCTGCCCGAGATCATGGTCGGCATCTTCCCCGGCGCGGGCGGCACCACCCGGATGGTCCGCAAGGTTGGCGCGATTGCCGCGGCACCGCTGCTGCTGGAAGGAAAAATGCTGGACGTCAAGAAAGCCAAGGGCGCGGGTTATATTGACGAGATCGCAGCCGAGCCAATGGCCGCAGCCAAGGAATGGGTGCTGAACGCCAAGGACGCGGATATCGTCAAACCCTGGGATGCGAAGGGCTATAAGATGCCCGGCGGTGCCCCCTACCACCCTGCTGGTTTCATGAACTTTGTCGGCGCGTCGGCGATGGTGAACGGCAAAACTCAAGGCGCCTTCCCTGCGGCCAAGGCTCTGCTGAGCGCCGTCTACGAGGGTGCTCTGGTCGATTTCGACACCGCGCTGAAGATTGAAGCGCGCTGGTTTACGTCTGTTCTGATGAACCCGTCTTCGGGCGCAATGATCCGTTCGTTGTTCCTGAACAAGGAAGCGCTGGAAAAAGGTGCCGTTCGCCCCGCGGGCGTACCCGATCAGCGGGTCAAGAAGATCGGTGTTCTGGGCGCAGGCATGATGGGTGCCGGTATCGCGCTGGTCTCAGCTCAGGCCGGTATGGAAGTGGTTCTGATCGACCGTGACCAAGAGGCCGCGGATAAAGGCAAGGCCTACACCGAGAGCTACCTGGACAAGGGTATGAAGCGCGGCAAGGTCACCGCTGAAAAGAAAGAGGCCATGCTGGGTCGCATCACTGCGACGCCGGATCTGGACAACCTCAAGGGCTGCGACCTGATCATCGAAGCCGTGTTTGAAGACGTCGGCGTAAAGGCCGAGATGACCAAGAAGGTCGAGGCGATTATCCCTGAGGATTGCATCTTTGCCTCGAACACCTCGACCCTGCCGATCTCGGATCTGGCCAAGGCGAGCGTGCGCCCGGATCAGTTCATCGGGATTCACTTCTTCTCACCGGTCGAGAAGATGTTCCTGGTCGAGATCATCAAGGGCAAGGAAACCGGTGATCGCGCGGTGGCCAAGGCGTTGGACTATGTCCGCCAGATCCGCAAGACGCCGATCGTGGTCAACGACGCACGCTTCTTTTACGCCAACCGCTGCATCATCCCCTATATCAACGAAGGTTTGCGCATGATCACCGAGGGCGTCAGCCCTGTGCTGATTGACAATGCCGCGCGTCAGCTGGGCTTCCCCGTTGGGCCGATCCAGCTGAACGATGAAACCTCGATTGATCTGGGCGCCAAGATTGCTCGCGCCACCAAAGCCGCGATGGGCGATGCCTATCCGGAAAACCCGGGCGATGATCTGATCTTCTGGATGGAAGAACAGGGCCGTCTGGGCCGCAAGGCAAACGCGGGCTTCTTCGACTATGACGAAAAAGGCAAGCGTACCGAGTACTGGATGGGTCTGCAGGAGAAATACCCGCATGCCGAGGACCAGCCTGACCTGATCGAAGTGCAGGAACGGCTGATGTTCGCGCAGGTTCTGGAAGCGGTCCGCGCGCTGGAAGAAGGCGTTCTGGAGGACATCCGCGAAGGCGACGTGGGTGCGATCCTTGGCTGGGGCTTTGCGCCATGGTCGGGTGGTCCGCTCAGCTGGCTGGACATCATTGGCACGCCCTACGCCGCCGAGCGTTGCGACCAGTTGACGGCACAGTATGGTGAACGTTTCGCCTGCCCGCCGCTGCTGCGTGAGATGGCTGAGAAAGGCCAGAGCTTCTATGGTCGCTTTGACCCCGAAGCAAAAGTTGCCTAAAAAATAGACGCTGGTGCGGGTTACCGCGCCAGCGCCATTCTTTAATTAATAGCTTTAAATAAATTAGAATATCGGAGCAGGCCGCCCCGGCCGCCCGGGACGTCGCGCGCCCATAACAGGCCGCGCTGGAAATATCGGGTTCTGCATGATCGGCGCCGGTAGCGCGCCCAGTGAGTTTGCAAGCACTGCTATATCCCTGCTATGCGCGACCATGTCGATCAGATCTTCGGTCCGCTCAGCATCGACCACCTTGTAAGAGGCGTTCGCGGGCCGGCTGTTCGACCCAAAGCGGCCCGCAGGACAAAAGGCGCGCAAACCACCCTCGATATAGATCACTTCGTCTTGCTCAAAGAACAACGAACAAACCTCAAACAGCAATGATGGCGCGCTGGACGAAAGCCGGAACGTACCGCTGAGAACCCGCGCAGGGACCACGGGCATGCTGATCGGCAGCGTGATCGGACCCCGGTTCAATTTGGTATTATCCAACGCCACGCCCTGCTCTGGCATCAACCAGACCGGATCGCCATTATACAAAGTGTTTGACGGCACACGGACCGGCAGGTTTTCCGCTTTGGTCTCACTGGCAGGGATTGCGATGCAATCGGTCGCAACCCGCGAGACTGCCCTGAACGCGTTGTCCATCGTTCGGATCAGATCGCCTGCTTGCAGTCCTTCAACAGGCTGCCAACCGCGATCCGTCGCGATCTTAGTTCCGTGGACAAAACCACCCCGACGCGCGTTCAGCGAAACCGCAGGGTTGTCCTGCACTTGATGGTTCGGAACCGCCTCATAACTCAAAACACTCTGTACTTTTAACACGTGTCGCACCCACTTCTGACACAAAAACAACTACTCATAACGACTAGCACAACTTAAACATGGCCGACTTTGTTTAGACACATTGCTGCCCAATTTGCGTTCTTAAAGCCGTGAAAAACAACAATTCTTTGAACAACACTGCGCAATTGGGAAATATTGGCAGGTTTTTGGAAACTATAATGACCACCAGCGCTTATCCGTGCGGCCGAATCTGTCGGAGCCCGTCGATTGAAATCGCCCGGGTCATGTTACACCCATCGGGGTCAGGTCTGAATGATCCCCGCTTGCCCTCTCAAAACAATAAGCTGGCCTCAGGATACGGCTAAACCGGTTCTGGCCGAGCAGCCTCGCGCCCTGCACGCCATCCCAACAGGGCACCAGCGATTGCGATCAAGCCAATCCCAGCAATCTGCATCGGCCCGATTGCCTGCCCGAAGGCCGCAAAAGCAAAGAGCGGACCAAAGATCATGACCGAGTACTCAAAGACCGCGACATAGGACGGCTCGCCCACCTGATAGGCCTTGATCAACATGAAGACGGCAATCGTGGAACCAACCGCCTGTATTGCGATCCACAACAATGCGGGCTGCATCTGCCAGACCCAACCCCGCGCGGCGAAACCGTCGGGACCATCCGGCGCGGCCACCGGAATCAGCTCGAGAACCAGAAGACCGATCCCCCCGGCTGCCCCCAGCGTGATGATCATCGCGGCCAACAGAGCGACGGTGCTTTCATCCGAACAGTGGCTGCGCGTGATAACGGCACTCAACGCGTAGAACAGGCCCCCGGCGACCGGCAACAGGCTGCGGGTATCGAAATCATAGGGGTCAAGCTGCAGCACGCACAGGATCCCTGCAAACCCCAGCAAAACCGCAACGATACGCCAAGGACCAATCCGTTGTTTCATTGCCAAGGCCGAGATCAACAGGACAAAGATCGGCGACGTGAACAACCCGGCCAGCGCCTGCGCAATCGGCATGACCGCAAGCGACGCGAAATAGAACAACATGGCCAGGGTGATCAGTACGCTGCGCAGAATCACCGGGCCAAATCGTTTCGGGCGCATACTGCCCAGCCCCAATAGCGACAGACCAAAGATCAGCGGCAACATCAGCAACGCGCGGCTCAGGTGGAATTGCCACAGGCCAACCGTTTCCGCCAACAGGATCACTACGTTGTCTATCACGCCGATGATCGCCATCGCGCTGATCATCAGCACCGATGCCAGTATCGGTGACGTCTGAGTGTCCGCCTGCATCATTCACCTCAGCATAACAGTGGAGCACGACAGGCCGATCCTTCGCGCGCTGTTGTATCCAGCACATTTACTGCAGACGGCGCAACTGGTTTGCGCCCTTTGAATTTACCATGTTAAGCTGGGGCAAAATAATAACGAGCAAACTTCACCTTGATGACGGCTCTGAAACAGTACGAACGGATCGAAGCCACCGGTCTGTGGCGCCCCTCGCCCGACGTGCAGCGGCGCGAGGTTGTGGTGTCGATTGGCGAAGCAACGCTGACGATTTCTGATTTCAACGATCGGGCATTGACGCATTGGTCATTGGCTGCGCTGGAGCGACAGAACCCAGGACTTTATCCCGCAATCTTCAACCCGGACGGAGACCCCGACGAAACGCTGGAGCTGGAGGAAACCGAGACGACGATGATCGCGGCGATCGACCGTTTGCAAAAGGCAATTGATCGGTCGCGCCCGCATCCCGGGCGGTTGCGTTGGCTTAGTGTTGCGGGAGTGGTTGCTGCAGTTGCCGCACTATTGCTGCTTTGGGTTCCGGCCGCACTGCAAAACCACGTCGTTTCTGTTGTCCCCGAGATCAAGCGATACGATATCGGGGATGCGATCCTGCACCGGATTGAACGGGTTTCGGGTGTTTCGTGCACCTCAGAGGATGCACAGGCTGCGTTGGACCAACTGGCAGCCCGAACCGGAGTGCGAGAGGTCGTTATTCTGCCCGCCGGGGTGCAAACAAGCCTCGGCCTGCCTGGTGGGATCATTCTGTTGAACCGCTCATTGGTTGAAGATCACGAGGACCCATCCATCGCCGCCGGTTACATCATCGCCGAACGCGCGCGGGCTGCCGCACAGGATCCCTTGGACGAGGTACTGGACCGAACCGGCCCAACCACGGCATTCCGCCTGCTAACAACCGGAGAGCTGACGGCCGAGATCGTTGACGCCTATACGGAACAGGTCTTGTCAGAACCGCGCCCAACTTTGCCCGACCAAGCTTTGCTAGAAGTTTTCGCCCAGGCGGCGCTGCCTTCAACGCCGTATGCCTATGCTGTGGATGTCACGGGGGAAGACACTCTCGGCCTGATCGAGGCCGACCCGATGGCCGGACGCCCGCTGCCACAAGTGCTGCCGGACCGCGATTGGGTCCGGCTGCAGAATATCTGTGGCGAGTAAACCGATTACTTGGTGCCAAACATCCGGTCGCCGGCATCGCCCAACCCAGGCATGATATACCCTTTTGAGTTCAGCTCGCGATCCAGCGACGCCGTGACGATGTTCACGTCAGGATGCGCCTCTTTCATGCGGGCGACGCCTTCGGGCGCGGCCAACAGGCAGAGGAAACGGATATCCGTCGCCCCGGCTTCTTTCAGCAAATCAATCGCCGCAGCCGAGCTGTTGCCGGTTGCCAGCATCGGATCAACCGCGATGACCAGCCGATCCTTCAGACCTTCAGGCGCTTTGAAGTAGTATTGCACAGGCTTCAGGGTTTCTTCGTCGCGGTACAGCCCGACAAACCCGACACGGGCCGAGGGAACCAGTTCCAGCACCCCGTCCAGCATTCCGTTGCCCGCACGCAGGATCGACACCAGAGCCAGTTTTTTACCGGCCAGAATGGGGGCGTCCATTTCCTCCATTGGGGTTTCGATGTGGCGGGTGGTCAGCTTCAGTTCACGCGTGACCTCATAGGCCAGCAACAGGGTGATTTCGCGCAGCAGCTGTCGGAAAACAGCGGTCGAGGTGCCCTTGTCCCGCATGAGCGTCAGTTTGTGCTGCACCAGCGGGTGGTCAACGACGGTCAGGTGTTCGCTCATGTTCTCTCCAGTCTTTTCTTGACCCGTTCGCGGGTTTCATCATCGCAGAAGGCCGCGTTCAGGGCTGTGTCGTTCAGGGCCGCAAAATCCTCGGCGTCCCAGCCAAAGGCCTGATGCAACATCTCATATTCGCGCCGCATGGTGGTATGGAAAAACGGCGGATCGTCGGTGGAAACTGTGACGTTCACGCCCTGATCGCGCAACCGGGCAATAGGATGTGCCTCAAAATCGGGAAACAGGCCCAGAACCACGTTGGAACCGGGGCAGACTTCAAGTGTGACTTCGCGGTCGACAAGTTCCCGGATCAGATCGTCGTCCTCGATGGCCCGCACGCCGTGGCCGACCCGTTCGACACCGAGGTTCCGAACAGCATCGCGTACGCTTTCGGGCCCGCCGAACTCTCCGGCATGGGTGGTCAGGCGCAACCCAGCTTCGCGGGCGCAGTCAAAGGCCCATTTGTAATCGCCCTGCGTCCCGACGCCCTCATTACCGCCCATGCCAAACCCGGTGATCCAGTCACCGGCGGTTTCTGCTGCGCAATAGGCGCTTTGTTTCGCCTGTTCGGGTCCGAAATGCCGGACGCACGTGACAACGCCGCGCAGGGTGATATCGAACTTGCGCTCGGCCTCGTCTGCCGCATCCTGAATGGCGTTCAGATAGTCACGCCAGGCGTGCACATCCCCGCCGCCGCAGAAATCAGGGCTGAGGAAAGTTTCCGAATAGACCACCCCATTCGCAGCACTCTCCTCCAGAATGGCCAAGGTCAGGCGACGGAAATCCTCGGGTGATTTAAGCACCTCGCAGGCGGCCTCGTAGACACTGAGAAAGTGGGCGAAGTCGCGGAAGTCATAACTTCCGTCTGATTTAAAGATACCGCTCAGGTCTATGCGTTTTTCCTGCGCAAGCTGACGGATGAATTCAGGCGGTGCTGCCCCTTCATGGTGCAGGTGCAACTCGATTTTGGGTAGGTCTGCGACGGTCATAGAAAACTCTTCCCCGACCCTTGTGCCGGAATGTTCAGATGGTGTGCGATACTTGCAGCGACATCGGCAAAATCGACGGCCCCGATTTGGCCCGTGCCCTGCCCCGCGATCAGAACGGGCGCCTGTTCGCGCGTGTGGTCGGTTCCGATCCAACTGGGGTCATTGCCGTGATCGGCGGTCAAAAGCATAAGATCGCCCGGGCGCAGCTTGTTCAGAATCAAACCGATCTCGCGGTCGAACCATTCCAAGGCGCGGGCATAGCCGCTGATATCACGGCGGTGGCCATAGAGGCTGTCGAATTCAACAAAATTGGCAAAGGTCAGGCTGCCTTCGTCGGCCTGATCGACCAAATCGGACAAGTGGCCCATCAACTCGGCATCCGACCCTTTGCGTAGCGTGTCGATCCCCTGCATCGAGAAAATGTCGCCGATCTTGCCCACCGCATGGACGCGGCGTCCTGCATCCTGCACCCAATTGGTCAAAACCGGCGCCGGTGGCAGGATGGCAAAATCCTTTCGGTTGGTGGTGCGGGTAAAGCCCTGATCAGGTGAGCCTGTGAAAGGTCGCGCGATGACCCGACCCACTTTCATCTCATGCAACCGCGGGGCAAGCGCCTTGCACATGTCCAGCAGGCGGCCGAGGCCAAAGCTCTCCTCATGTGCCGCGATCTGGAAAACGCTGTCAGCGGAGGTGTAGCAGATCGGCCAACCCGTCCGCATATGCTCGGCCCCTAGTTCGGCGATAATGGTCGTGCCCGAAGCGTGACAATCACCCAGAATACCGTCTGTTCTAGCCGCCTGGGCCGCAGCCCGGCTTAAGTCGGCGGGGAAGGTTGGCGTGGTATCCGGGAAATAATGCCAATCCCACGGCACAGGCAGACCGGCCAGCTCCCAGTGGCCCGAAGGCGTATCCTTGCCCAGTGAATGCTCTCTCGCGCACCCCCAGCGCCCAGACGGATCGACCTCCAACCCCGGCGTTTCCGACCCCGACGCCAACCGCGTTGCGGCCCCCAGTCCCAGCGCATCTAAGTTTGGCAGGTACAGTGGGCCTGAGCGCCCGTCTTCAGCCCGCCCTTCGGCGCAGGCCTGTGAAATATGGGCCAGTGTGTTTGCACCCGTGTCCGACACATCGCCATTAAAGAACCGATCAGCATCCGGCGCGCCGCCGATGCCAACCGAGTCCATTACCACAAGAAACGCGCGGGTCACGGCGTAATCCTTTCGTGGACAAGAGTGGGCTCTGCCGGGGCATCGGCACCTATCGTGATCGCGCTGAGAACGCTCTGGGCGGCCCGCCGCGCGGCATCTTCCCGCGAAGCGTGGATTACCGCCAAAGGCGCGCCCTTCTCGACTTTGTCGCCCAACCGGACGATGTCAGACAAACCCACGGCCGGGTTAATGACGTCGTCTTCAACCTGCCGTCCGCCGCCCAGTGCAACAACTGTCAGGCCCAGCGCCTCACCGTTAATCGCTTTGATGTGTCCGTTGGTCGGTGCCGGAACCTCAAGGATCACGCTGGCCTCTGGCAAGTACCGGGACCAGTTTTCAACAAACTGCAGCGGTGCGCCTACGGCTGCCATCATACGCCCAAAGCGTTCCGCC
Source organism: Ruegeria sp. CDSA034 (assembly GCF_059612275.1). NCBI lineage: Bacteria > Pseudomonadati > Pseudomonadota > Alphaproteobacteria > Rhodobacterales > Roseobacteraceae > Ruegeria > Ruegeria sp. CDSA034. The sequence continues at coordinate 10,640 of NZ_JBXWQH010000003.1, read as the reverse complement.
GCGCGACCGTCGCGGATGACATCCGTGATCTTGTCGCGCCCTTCTTCGGCGGTTGCGAACATCCCGGCATCCGCCAGCAGAACCCCGCCCAACTCGGCCGAGATTTCGGCCAGCGGGGCATAGGGGTCTTGCGTCATGACCTTCATCACCTCGGCCACTTCCAACGCATTGCCCAGCGCAGGCGCCAAAGGTTGGTGCATATCGGTGATGACCGCCGAGGTCCGGCAACCTGCTGCATTCGCAGTTTCCGACAGGGCCTTTGCCAGTTTGCGCGCATCCTCCAGCGTCTTCATAAACGCGCCGCTGCCGACCTTGACGTCCAGCACCAATGCCTCGGGGCTGGCGGCCAGTTTCTTGGACAGGATCGACGCTGTGATCAGGTCCAGGCTTTCAACGGTCGCCGTCACATCACGGATCGCATAAAGGCGTTTGTCGGCCGGGGCGATCTGCCCCGTAGCCCCGACAATGGCCGCGCCTGTATCCCGCAAAATCTGCGTCAGGCGGTCCTGACCGATCTGGGTGCTGACACCAGGAATGGCCTCAAGCTTGTCCAGGGTACCGCCAGTATGACCCAGACCCCGCCCCGAGATCATAGGGACATAAGCCCCCATCTCGGCCAGTGCAGGGGCGAGCACGAGGCTTACGCTGTCTCCCACTCCACCGGTCGAGTGTTTGTCAATTACCGGGCCATCGAAATCCCAGCTGAGCACATCACCGCTGTCGCGCATTGCGATTGTCAGATCGGCGCGCCCTTTGGTACCCAATCCGCCCATGCAGACGGCCATGGCAAAAGCGCCCGCTTGGGCGTCGCTGACACCACCATCGGCCAAACCTTGCGCGAACCAGTTTAGCTCATCTCCGGTCGGCACTTCATTCCGGCGCAGTTTTGCAATGATCGAACGGGCGTCCATGGGGTCACACGTCCTCCATGTGCGAGGCGTCGAAAGCGCCCGGCAGCAATTGTCCAATCGTGGTTACAAACTCGGCGCCATCCATGGTCGCCAACGTCACCTTGACGTCCCGCTTGCCAAATTCGGCCAACTTTTGCCGGCAACCGCCACACGGCGGAACCGGTTGCGGACTTGAGGCGACAACATAGACCTCGGACAGTTCCTGTTCGCCCGCAGCGACCATCGCGGCAATAGCTCCGGCCTCGGCACAGGTGCCCTCGGGATACGCCACATTTTCCACGTTACAGCCGGAATAGACCTCACCGCTGGCTGACCGGAGTGCAGCTCCAACTTTGAAGTTGGAATAAGGCGCATAGGCTTTTTCCCGGACAGACAGTGCTGCATCTTTCAAAGTCATGGCGATTCCCCATTTTTGATCAACTGGTCAGAAAATCACACCCTAAAGGAAACTGCCCGGGGAGTTGAACCCCCGAGTACAAGATTCCCAGGCAAATTCTCTCCTAGCCCAGATCGGTATTGAAGACCCCCGGAAGGGTGACTTCAAGCAATTCGACATCATCGGAAGGTTCGGACAGTTTGGTGCGCATACCGGGCGGGATCACGAACGCATCCCCTTGTTCCAGACGGTAGGGGTCGCGCCCTTCACCTTCCAGAGTTACCTCACCCGTCATGACGAAGGTAAAATGGATATCCGTGTCATGCGTCGCCCAGACCGGTTCACCCTGCCCTTTTCGTACGACCAGCACGCCTGCAACACCCTTGGTATTCTCGGCAATCGTCGTGTCGCGACAGATATATCCTGGCAGGCGAAATGGTCCCCACTCTGAATTCTCGGCTTTGTTATAAACAAAACGCTGCCCTTGCCATTCGCGGTCCGGGCGGAAATTTGGCGTAGGCAGGTCCAACTCGTGGTCGATTTCGGTGACATGTTCGGCGGGAACACCGATTTCGATCACCTGAACATTGTCCGATGCTTCAAGAACGCGGTGGCGGATTTCTGGGGGTTGGATAAAGCAATCCCCGGCTGTCAGGCGCATTTTGTCGCCCTGATCCTCGTAGACGACATCAACCCAACCATGGATGCAGAAAATCAGTTGGAACCCGACCTTGTGGAAATGCACCATATCCGGCACCGGGCCGCCATCGGGGATACGGATATGGCTGGCGATGATCGACCCACCCAGCCGATCTGGCACCAGATCGCGGTAATGCATCCCCGCCCGCCCGATGATCCAGGGCGCTTGATCCTTGAGGCGGCGAACCACAAAGGAATGCACCGTTTCAGGCATCACCATCGGCGGGTTCAGTTCATCAATCTCAACCCGTGTACCATTTGGCGCGACCAGAGTCCGCTGTCCGCCCGCAAAACCGTCAGGATCGTCTGTCAGGATGCGGATCGTGCCTGCCGCTTCAGGCGCGTCCCTCTCAACCCGAAGGCGCAACCCGTGGCCTGAAAACACGGCAACACTCGGATCGTCAGCGGGATAGATCATATCCATCCTCATTCCGAGGGTCTTTGTGAAAAACGGGATATCGTCGCGCAGCTCGCTGGTGGGCAGTCGGATTTCAGCGCGCGTCTGGCTGTTGTTCAAGGTCGAGGTCATTCAGCGTCTCTTCGGCATCGGATTTTGGCCATCCGATCAGAACAGAGGCCAAAATGCCAATCGAAAAGAACATCTCAAGCGTTTCTTCCAGCACAAAGAGCCGCACTGTCATAAGTGTGGACAGATCTGCCTGGTAAATTCCGGAAACTTCCTCGAGCAGCTGAGCGATTACCGCCAGCAATCCCGCCAGCACGAAAATCACGAAAAAAGGCGCCCGTCGCTTTGCCGCCCGCCATGCCGTCGGGGCTCCATGCCATAGGGCACCTCCGATCACGATGACGGCCAGAACAATCCGGACCGACGTCATATCAAGCACACTGTCCAAACCGTTAAGGACCCAATATGGCAGGCTGTCGACTGGATAGATTTCCGCCTCAAGCTCTCTTTCCGCCAGCAACAGACAGACCAGCGCAATATAAAGACGGGTGATGCCGGGATAGCGCCAGAGCGCGGCCAGACCTGAGGCAAAAAGCGCTGCGGCCGAAATCGTTTCGAACAATCCCCCCTCTTCGTTCAGAGCAAGGGCTTGAACCGGCCATATACTGACGGCGACAAGGATAAGGATGGCGATCAGCAAAACCGATACGTAAGCGGCGCGATCCGGGCCAACCACAACTTGCTCCGCCGGGAAGGCAGTCCCGGCCTGAATTTCGTCTTTATAGCTCATTTATGGCTTTCAGTGCTCGACAGGTCTAAGTTGGCTCCAAAGTTGCCCGAATGTAAAAGCAATACGACGCTTTTCAACGGGAAGTCGGTGAACTTTAGCGAAACTGTTGCAAAATGACGTAGCGTAGCCAAAGCCGGGGAAATAGTTTAACACTAAATCAAATTTTCTGAGGAGTTGAGTCGCCGATGTCGGACACACCCAGCCTGCGGCAGGCCGCGCTTGAATATCACGCCCATCCAAAGCCCGGTAAGCTTGAAATCAAAGCGACAAAACCGATGGCGAACGGCCGCGATCTGGCACGCGCCTATTCGCCCGGTGTGGCAGAGGCCAGCCTGGAAATCAAAGCGGATCCTGCCAACGCCGAGCTGTATACCGCACGCGGGAACCTGGTAGCTGTCGTCTCAAACGGGACAGCTGTTCTGGGGCTGGGAAACATCGGCGCACTTGCATCCAAACCGGTGATGGAAGGCAAGGCCGTCTTGTTCAAGAAATTCGCCGGGATCGATTGCTTTGACATCGAGGTCGATCAACCCGACCCCGAGAAACTGGCGGATATCGTTTGCGCATTGGAACCGACCTTTGGCGCGATCAACCTTGAAGACATCAAGGCGCCGGACTGTTTTATTGTCGAAAAGCTGTGCCGGGAACGGATGAACATCCCGGTCTTTCACGACGACCAGCACGGCACCGCGATTGTCGTGGGTGCCGCGGCCAAGAATGCGCTGCACGTCGCCGGCAAAAATTTTGAAGACGTCAAAGTGGTCTCAACCGGTGGCGGCGCGGCGGGAATTGCCTGCCTGATGATGCTGGTCAAACTGGGCGTCAAACGCGAGAATATCTGGCTGTGCGACATTCACGGGCTTGTCTATGAAGGCCGTGAAGAGGACATGAACCCGCACAAGGATCAATTCGCACAAAAAACGGATTTGCGCACGCTGGACGATGTAATCGGCGATGCAGACCTGTTCCTTGGCCTTAGCGGGCCGAACGTCCTGAAGCCCGAGATGGTTGAGAAGATGGCCAAGCGCCCGATCATCTTCGCGCTGGCCAATCCAAGCCCGGAAATTTTGCCACAAGCCGCACGCGAAGTCGCGCCGGACGCGATCATTGCCACCGGCCGCAGCGACTTTCCCAATCAGGTCAACAACGTGCTGTGTTTCCCCTTCATCTTCCGGGGAGCGCTGGATGTGGGTGCGACCGAAATCAACGACGAAATGCAGATCGCCTGTGTGGACGGGATCGCCGAGATGGCACGCGCCACGACCAGCGCCGAGGCGGCTGCGGCCTACAAAGGTGAGCAACTGACATTTGGCCCCGATTATCTGATCCCCAAACCCTTTGACCCGCGCCTTGTCGGCGTCGTGTCCTCGGCCGTTGCCAAAGCCGCGATGGAAAGCGGTGTGGCCAAGCGCCCGATCGACGACTTCGAGGCATACAAAGAACGGTTGAATCAGTCTGTCTTCAAGTCTGCCCTGCTGATGCGCCCGGTCTTTGAGGCCGCGGCCGTGGCCTCGCGCCGGATCGTATTTGCCGAGGGCGAGGACGAGCGTGTTCTGCGCGCAGCTCAGGCTATTCTTGAGGAAACAACCGAAACCCCAATCCTGATCGGCCGCCCCGAAGTGATCAATGCACGATGCGAACGGTTGGGGCTGACGGTCCGTCCCGGCAAAGACTTCCAGATTGTAAACCCGCAAGACGACCCGCGATATTACGACTACTGGAACTCGTATCACGAGATCATGCAACGCCGCGGTGTCACGCCGGACCTGGCAAAGGCGATCATGCGGACGAACAACACCGCCATTGCGGCCATCATGGTGCAACGTGGCGAGGCAGACAGCATGATCTGCGGCACCTTTGGCGAGTATCGTTGGCACCTGAACTACGTCGAACAGGTTCTGGGCGATGTCGATCTGCACCCGCATGGCGCGCTGTCGCTGATGATCCTCGAGGACGGACCGCTGTTCATTGCCGATACCCATGTTCGGCAGCTGCCAACCCCAGAAGAGCTAGCCGAGTCGACCATTGGTGCCGCGCGTCATGTTCGGCGTTTCGGGATCGAGCCTAAAATCGCCTTCTGTTCTCAGTCGCAGTTTGGCAATCAGGCTGAAGGATCGGGCAAAAGGTTGCGGGCGGCACTGGATATCCTCGACGCCGAGCCGCGCGATTTCACATATGAAGGTGAAATGAATCTGGATCTGGCCCTCGACCCTGAACTGCGTTCGCGGATCTTCCCAAACTCACGCCTGAAAGGAACAGCAAACGTTCTGATCTTTGCCCATGCGGATGCGGCGAGCGGAGTGCGCAATATCCTGAAAATGAAGGCCGATGGCTTAGAGGTCGGCCCGATCCTGATGGGCATGGGCAACAAGGCGCATATCGTGACGCCGTCGATCACTGCGCGCGGATTGCTCAATATGGCGGCGATCGCGGGTACACCCGTAGCGCATTACGGTTAATTAACCTGAGCACAGTATTCAGGGCGCCAGTATCGGCGCCCTGTTTGATTCACAGCAGGCAATAATTTGCACGCCAAAATATTCAACTTTGCAAAAGCGCAAATTTGATCGCTAAAAGTCAGCAAAAAGGCGATGGTTTGCAAAAATTTGCAGGCCAACCTGCGGATTCTTGCAAATTTTTTGCGATAAAGTGACGCTCCGTCACAGCGCTCGCTTGTGCGGTGCCCCCTGGCCACATAACACATTTCTCAAGGAGATTTAGGAGGAGTTCACCGTGGCATATCAGGACATTTACGAAGGCTGGAAATCGGACCCAGAAGCTTTTTGGATGAACGCCGCAAAGGCTATTGACTGGGTTCAACCGCCGACCAAAGCCCTGTTTGACGACAACGCCCCTTTGTATGAGTGGTTCAGCGATGCCAAGGTGAACACCTGCTGGAACGCGGTCGACCGGCATGTCGAAAACGGTCGCGGCGAACAGGCCGCAATCATCTATGACAGCCCGATCACCCACACCAAGCGCGAGATTTCATATGTCGAACTGCGCAACCGCGTGGCCAATCTGGCCGGGGCATTGCGCGCCAAGGGCGTCGAAAAGGGCGACCGTGTCATCATCTATATGCCAATGATCCCCGAAGCGCTGGAGGCCATGCTCGCCTGCGCCCGTCTGGGGGCCGTGCACTCGGTGGTTTTCGGCGGCTTTGCCAGCAATGAGCTGGCTGTCCGGATCGACGACGCCAAGCCCAAGGCCATCATCGCCGCATCCTGCGGGATGGAACCAGGTCGCGTCGTGCATTACAAACCGCTGCTGGACGGGGCCATCGACATGGCCAACCACAAGCCCGAGTTCTGCGTGGTCTTCCAGCGCGAGCAGGAAGTGGCGCAATTAATTGAAGGGCGCGACTACAACTGGCATGGCTTCCAATATGGTGTCGAACCGGCAGAATGCGTTCCAGTCGATGGCAATCATCCGGCGTACATCCTGTATACTTCCGGCACCACCGGCGCACCCAAAGGTGTTGTACGCCCGACCGCAGGCCATTTGGTGGCGCTGAACTGGACAATGAAGAACATCTACGATGTCGATCCGGGCGATGTGTTCTGGGCGGCCTCGGATGTGGGCTGGGTCGTGGGGCATTCCTATATCTGCTACGCTCCGCTGATCCACGGCAACACGACGATTGTGTTCGAAGGTAAACCTGTTGGCACCCCCGACGCAGGCACGTTCTGGCGGGTGATTTCCGAGCATAAGGTCAAAAGCTTTTTCACCGCCCCGACCGCCATCCGCGCCGTGAAGCGTGAAGACCCCAAGGGGGAAATGCTGGCGAAGTATGACCTCTCCTGCTTGCGCGCCTTATATCTGGCAGGTGAGCGGGCTGATCCCGATACGATCGAATGGGCGCAAGACGCGCTGAAGGTGCCGGTGATCGATCATTGGTGGCAGACCGAAACCGGCTGGACAATCGCCGGCAACCCACTGGGGATCGAGGAACTGCCGGTCAAACTGGGCTCGCCCGCTAAACCGATGCCGGGCTATGACGTGCAGATATTGGACGAAGGTGGTCATCCGATGAAACCTGGTGAGCTGGGCGCAATTGCGATCAAGCTTCCCCTGCCCCCGGGCACCTTGCCAACGCTGTGGAATGCCGAGGATCGGTTCAAAAGTTCATACCTGAACCAATTCCCCGGTTATTACGAGACCGGCGATGCAGGCATGGTGGACGAGGATGGCTACCTTTACATCATGGCGCGCACCGATGACGTGATCAACGTTGCTGGCCACCGCTTGTCAACCGGCGGGATGGAAGAGGTTCTGGCCGCCCACCCCGACGTGGCCGAATGTGCAGTGATTGGTGTGACCGACCAGTTGAAAGGTCAAATGCCAGTAGGGTTCCTTTGCCTGAATGCAGGCTGTGACCGCGACCATGGCGAGGTGGTTCAAGACGTCGTCAAACTAGTGCGCGAAAAGATCGGGCCGGTGGCTGCGTTCAAACTAGCCGTGGTGGTAGACCGCCTTCCCAAGACCCGCTCGGGCAAGATCCTGCGTGGAACGATGGTGTCGATTGCGGACAGCAAGGACTACAAGATGCCAGCTACCATCGATGACCCGGCTATTCTGGACGAGATCACCGTCGCGTTGAAAACCCTTGGCTACGCTCAGTAGCAGACATGCGGGCGACGATCCGTCGCCCGCATGTCTTTCTCTTGCAACCTGAAACAAGCCCCCTACTGTCATCCCAAGACAGCGAGGGCCCATGACACAAACCGATATCTGGCGTCTGAACGCCACCGACCTGACCGCCTTGACCCGCAGCGGTGAGTTGAGCGCACTGGAGGCTACTCAGAATGCAGTCGACCGAATGCATCAGGCCAACCCAGACCTGAACGCGGTGGTCAAAGACCTGAGCACCGAGGCGTTGGAGCGTGCGCGTGAACTGGATGCGGCCGTGGCGGGCGGTGCACCCGTGGGGCCGTTGCATGGCGTTCCCGTCACTATCAAGATCAACGTCGATCAAAAGGGGTACGCGACCTCGAACGGTGTTGTTGCCCTGAAGAATGTGATCGCGCCCGACGACGCGCCGGTTGTGCGCAATCTGCAGAATGCCGGGGCCATCGTGATCGGGCGGACCAACACGCCCGAATTCTCATTCCGCGCCGATACAGACAACCCGCTGCATGGTCGGACACATAACCCGTGGGGCCGCCATATCTCGCCCGGTGGGTCTTCGGGCGGGGCCGGTGCGGGCGTGATGGCTGGGATCGGCGCGCTGGCGCATGGCAACGACATCGGTGGCAGTCTGCGGTTTCCCGCGGCGGCCAATGGCGCGGTCACGGTTAAACCCGGGTTGGGGCGTGTCCCCGCTTGGAACCCCAGCCAACAAGCCGAACGCGGAATTCTGGCACAATCCATGTCGGTGCAGGGGCTGATTACCCGCTCTGCCGCCGACCTGCATCTGTCCATGCCCAGCTTGGTCGCCGCCGACCCGCGCGATCCGTTTCACGTTTCAATGCCGTGGCGCGGGGAAGCCTTGGAAGGCCCCATAAAAGTGGCCTTCACCAAAAACACCTTCGGCTATGCGCTGCACCCCGAGGTCGACAAGGCGCTGGACACGGCCCGCGATGCGTTGGTCGACGCTGGCTATCTGGTGGAAGAGATCGACCCGCCGGATGTATTCGAGTGCGGTCGGTCTGGGTATCGCGCCTTGATGGGCGAAGTTCTGACCCTGATGCAAAGCGACATCAAGGCAGCAGGATCTGAAACCATCCGCGAAATCTTTGATGTCTATTTCCAAGAGTTCCCACCCATCGTGGACACCGACCTGATCCGGATGCTGGCCAAGCGCAGCCACTACGCCCGCGAGTGGTCACTGTTTATGGAAGACTATGCTTTGGTCTTGTCGCCCTTCCTGCCGCAACCATTCTTCAAGCCGGATCGGGACACCGAAGGTGCCGAAGGGGTGCACGAGGTTCTTGGCTGCGCCGTTTATTCCTATGCGATGAACTTCCTTGGCCTGCCCGCCGCTTGCGTTCCGTCCCGGCTGGCGGATTTGCCCAGCGGCCCGCAGCCGATCAATGTCCAGATCGCTGCCCGCCGCTGGCGCGAAGATATGGCCGTGGATGCCGCCGCTGCAATTGAGGCGCGCGTCGGTCAGATGTGCTTGCCGTTGTGGGAGAAGATGGGCACGTAGTGCGACCCAAAACGAAAATAGACCCCGGGTTTTTGTGCCCGGGGTCCGCTTACTAAAATAAGCCCAGATATCATTAACGAGCGTAGCACCACCTACCCTCGCCAGCGCGTAAACTGCGCTATCGTTCGAAAACGTCGTTTGGTGGCCACTCACTCCCACCGAGACGTGTTCTCCGGGCAAGATCAGATTAGCGGAAAGTTAATGAAGCTCATGTGAACTGCTTCACACAACTTCTAAAAAATTCGTAAGTCCCAAAATTTAGGTGAATTGCTCGGATATCAGGCGCTCTTCTAACCCATGCCCCGGGTCGAATAAAATGCGGTGTTGGATTGCAGGTTCAGAGCGGATCTCGACCCAGTCGATATCAGGGAATGACACCGAATCTGCATCGGCCATGACCGGGCGTTTGTCCGCATCTAGCACATCGAAACGCACCTTGGCGATCTTGGGCAACAGCGCACCGCGCCACCGACGCGGCCTGAATGCAGCAATAGCCGTCAGGGCAAGAACATCTGATCCAATTGGCAGAATCGGGCCGTGAGCCGAGTAGTTATAGGCGGTCGATCCGGCAGGCGTGGACAACAACGCGCCATCACAGACCAGTTCATCCATGCGAACACGGCCATCGACACTTATCCTGAGGCGCGCGGCTTGTGGCCCTGCGCGCAGCAGCGAGACCTCATTGATCGCAAGCGCTTCGTGCATCTTACCTGACTGATCCATCGCACGCATGGCCAGTGGGTTGATGACTTCTTCCTCGGCTTCGCCCAGACGGGCCATAAGGTCGGCTTCGTGGAACTCGTTCATCAGAAAGCCGATTGTTCCTCGGTTCATGCCATAAACCGGCGTATCCAGGTGCTGCATGCTGTGCAGCGTATGGAGCATGAACCCGTCACCGCCCAGTGCAACGACAACATCGGCATCCCGCGGTGCCGCGTTTCCATAACGTTTCACCAGCACGTCGCGGGCTGTTTGGGCCACTTTGACGTCGCTGGCGAGGAAAGCGATTCTCTGGATCATTTGTTGCGGTTTCCGGTCTTGCACATTTGGTTCCGAAACAACCATACCTTTCCCCGATAAGCCAGACTTGACGCCACAGCGGGCCAATTCGTCGCTTTAAAGCTTTTGCGCATGTACCGTTTCCGATAGGAAATCCGCAAGATTCTTACCCAGCCATGTGGAGCCCCCATGAACGCCAATCTCCGTGATACCGGATTTTTCACCCAGTCCCTATCTGACCGTGATCCCGAGCTGTTCGGCTCGATCACATCCGAGCTGGGTCGTCAGCGCGACGAGATCGAGTTGATCGC